>DATCVA010000312.1:0-16720 GCA_036567205.1 Eoetvoesiella sp.
GGCTAATTCTTCATGCAATCAATTCAAGTGATTCGTCGGTGGTCGACATACGACTAAAGCCCGAGCTGATCATACGCCAGTCCGCGGCAGCCCCACGGGCGGGAAAGAAAGCGCAGACATAATTCCTTTTCTACAGGGAAAGGGCTCTTGTTGCCTCCAATGTTTGACTCTATGTGCCGTTGATCCGAATTTTCGGATTAGCGGTGCTTTTTACGTCTAAATACTCGAAATAATGCAAACGAATGCATAAATGAAAAAATTTCAAAACTACAAGGAGTATGCGGCGACGCATTAAATCAATCTGTTCATAGCTAGAGAAAAATCAATTGACTTTCAAAAGTCATCTTGGCATAATAATTTCATGCAAACGTTTGCAGCAGTTGGCAAATTCATTTGGCAACCCCATGCAAGCTTAAAAGACAGGCCAATGGTTCTCCATTTGCAAAAGGAAGCAGGTATGGCAAGTAATAAGATTATCGAAAACGAGGCTATGCTCACCGAGGTTGTAAAAGAGGCATTCGATCGCACCGGCAACCCTCGCCTAAAAGAAATAGTAGAGGCGTTCGTCGATCATGCTCATGCCTTTGTCCGGGAAATCAATTTAACGGAAGAAGAGTTCGACCTCGGATTACGTTTCATCGCTGCCATCGGCCAAGCCAATACCGATGTTCATAACGAAGCGGTGCTGGCGGCCGATGTCCTGGGTATTTCCACGTTGGTGTCGCTGCGCAATAATCCACAAGATCTTGGCCAGACGGCAGCGGCGCTGCTGGGTCCGTTCTGGCGACTTAATGCGCCCAAATGCGAAAATGGCGAAAGCATTGCACGTAGCGCCACTCCGGGCCAGACGCTCTTTGTCAGCGGCCAGGTAAAAAACATAGAAGGCCATCCCATTGCCGGCGCTCAGGTCGATGTCTGGCAGGCTTCGCCTGTAGGGCTTTATGAAAACCAGGACCCACAGCAAGACGAAATGAACCTTCGTGGTTTGTTTAGCACTGACGCCGACGGGCGATATCATTTTCGTACTGTGCGGCCGGCCGGTTATCCGGTTCCGACACATGGGCCGGTTGGTGTTTTGCTAAAAGCACAGAACCGTCATCCCTATCGGCCGGCGCATATCCATTTCATGGTGTCTGCTCCGGGCCATAAAACCATGACGACACAGGTTTTCATGGACGACCCCGAAAAGCTGGCAAGCGATGTTGTATTCGGGGTTACCAAAAGCCTGGTCGCGAATTTAAAAAAGCACAGTCATTTCGACCCATTGCCAACTGGTGCGACGCTGCCTGTATACACGCTTGAATATGACTTCACGCTAAACAAGGGGGAACAAACCTTCCCCGAGCCTCCCATCAAATAACACAATACCAGTCAAGGAAATTTAATGTCTGATCAAACAGTTCTGCCTCTGGCAGGCCAGGTCGCCGTCATCGTGGGCGGCAACGGCGGTATAGGGTCTGCCACAGCGATTCGCCTGGCTCGTGCCGGTGCTCGGGTAGTATTGCTGGTGCGCTCGGATTTGCCCAAAGCACAGGCTCGCGCCAGCGAATTGCCCGGTACCGGGCATGGTGCCGTTTTGGCCTCCATCGACGATAGCGATACGCTGCGGCGTGCCGCAGCAGAAATTGCCGCGCAGTGGGGACGCACCGATATTCTCGTCAACACCGCTGGGGTGACCAAAGCCGTGCCGCACAAAGACCTGGATGCGCTTGACGATGCGCTGATCGACGAAATTTTCGTTTCAAACTGGCGCGGTCCGTTTGCCGCAATTCGGGCGTTTGTACCGATGCTGCGCGAGTCGGGCAACGGTCTTGTTGTAAACGTCTCGTCTATCGCAGCCACCACCGGCGTAGGCAGCAACGTTGCATACTGCGCCGCCAAGGCCGGCCTCGATATCATGACGGTATCACTGGGCCGGGCTCTTGCACCGGAAATTCGCATGATCAACGTATCGCCGGGTGTCGTGCAAACAACCTTCGTGCCCGGCCGCGATCAGGCCTGGAGCGATAAACAGGCCGCGACCACGCCGTTGAAGCGCATCGGTATGCCCGACGATATGGCTGCGGCCATCGAAGCATGCGCCACAACCCTCAAGTTCGCCACCGGCACCACTATTCAGGTCGATGGTGGCCGTCACCTTGGCGCCTCCTGACGTTTCTCTTAGTACGAATAACGGTTATTACCATGCAAAAAAAAGTCATTATTACTTGTGCAATTACGGGCAACATTACTACGCCGGAGCAACACCCGAAGTTGCCAATTACGCCTCAACAAATAGCCGAGTCCGCACTTGAAGCGGCGAAGGCCGGTGCGTCGGTGGCGCATATTCATGTGCGCGATCCCGAGACGGGCAGGCCGTCCATGAAGGTCGATCTCTATCGCGAGGTCATAGAGCGTATCCGGGACGAAAACCCCGATCTTGTCATCAACCTGACAACAGGGCCAGGAGGGCGCTTTGTCCCCAGCGACGACGACCCGAAAATAGCAGCTCCGGGCACCACCCTGGTAGCGCCGGAATTGCGTGTCGAGCACATCACAGCCCTTAAGCCGGATATCTGCACGCTAGACTTGAATACGATGAATTCAGGGGGCCAGGTGGTTATTAATACACCACGCAATGTGGTGCGCATGGCCAGAATTATCCGCGAGGCGGGTGTCAAACCCGAACTCGAAATATTCGATTCCGGCGACTTGCGTTTGGCGTGCGATTTGATTCGCCAGGGCGAACTCGACGGCCCGGGCCTGTTTAGTTTAGTGCTGGGCGTTAATTACGGCTTTGGCGCCGATCACGACACCATGCTGTATGCGCGCAATATGCTTCCGGCGGGCGCTACCTGGTCGGCATTTGGTATTGGCCGCCATGAATTTCCCATGGTAGCCCAGGCTTATCTCTACGGAGGTCACGTAAGGGTCGGGTTCGAAGACAATCTGTACATTTCAAAAGGTGTGCTGGCAGACAGTAATGCGCAACTGGTAGAGCGCGCCCGTAGCATTATTGAATCGATTGGCGGTGAAATCGCTACAGCAAGCGAAGCGCGGCAAATATTGGGCCTTGCTTAGTACCTGATCATCTCGAAAAGAGTAGTGGACGAAGCTTCGTCCATTTTTAAAGGAATTATATAAAAATGACCGCAATACGGGTTCTAGAGAAAGCTGCCAGCATCGATGCCCTCATACTTTCTTTGTCGGCGCTTGACCTGCCGCAGGCAGGGGCAGGCCAGTGTGTAATTGAAATACATAGTGCGGGGGTAAATCCAAGCGACGTCAAGGCCACCCTTGGCGCTATGCCTCATGCCGTCTGGCCTCGCACGCCCGGCCGCGATTATGCGGGCATAGTCATTGACGGGCCGCCGGAAATGATAGGAAAAGAAGTATGGGGAAGCGGAGGGGAGCTGGGCATCCGCCGCGACGGAACTCATGCGCAATACCTTGTGGTCAAGGTTGCCAGCGTGCGCGAGAAGCCTAAAGCGATTTCCATGCTAGAGGCCAGCGCGGTGGGCGTGCCATTTATTACTGCCTACGAAGGTCTGCGACGAGCCGGAATGCCTGAAAAAGATGACGTTGTCCTTGTGTTCGGTGCAAACGGCAAAGTAGGGCAGGCCGCGATTCAACTGGCAACACGAGCCCAGGCGCGAGTCTTTGCGGTAGAGCGTACCAACGAAGCGTTCCGTGGCCATGCAAGCGGGCCGGTCGATTTGATAGACGCAAGCGCCCAGAAAAATATAGCGGCGTACGTGCGTGAAATGACCGGCGGCCATGGCGCCGACATTGTTTACAACACAGTGGGCAGCCCATATTTCGAGCAAGCCAACCAGGCCATGGCCATAGGCGCCCGGCAAATCTTCATTTCGACTATTGAACGACCTGTACCGTTCGACATCTTCGCGTTTTATCGCGGGCAACATACTTATGTAGGAGTCGATACCTTGGCCATGGACAGCGAAGACGGGGCCAGGATTCTTGATCAATTGGCCCCGGGCTTTGAGGATGGCTCGCTGAAGCCTTTCCCTGTGCATGCGGACAGTGTATTTGCGTTATCCGATGCTGTTGCAGCCTATCGTTCTGTACTGGCCGGGGCGCGTGAAAGAGTGGTGGTGCGGCCATGAATGTGACCCGGTTTGCGTCTGCGCCGCCGTACTATCCACCCAATCATGAAGGCATGCATTGCCTGCGGCTGCAAGGGCACGAAGCCGGTCCGTCCGACGCGCTATGGCTGGGGGTATCTCATCTTTTGCCCGGGGGAGGGACCACTCTGGATTCGTCACCCGTAGAAAAACATTATGTCGTTCTGGACGGCGAAGTCGTAATCGAGACGGAAGACGGCGAGACGATATTGCTAACCCACGATTCCTGCCGCCTGGCCCCTGGTGAAAAACGAGCGCTTAAAAACCGCAGCAATCGTCCTGCAACCATTTTATTGGCAATGCCTTATCCACCCAAACCTTAGAAATAAAAAGCACTAGAAATAGTGCCCTCACAACCAGGAGACAACAATGAAAGAAGTAACCCGTATTTTTAGGTACGCAGTCCTGCCGCTGGCAATGACAAGTATTTGTTTTGCGGCCCAGGCCCAGACTTATCCAACCAAGCAAGTAACCATTATTGTTCCGTTTTCGCCAGGCAGTGCGACAGACATCATTGCACGTGTGCTTGGCGAGCAAATGGCCAAAGACCTTGGGCAGTCCATTATTGTGGAAAACCGTCCCGGCGCCGGAGGAACAGTAGGTTCGAATATTGTGGCCAAAGCCGCGCCAGACGGTTATACCTTATTGGTCAACTCCAATGCCCATGCGGCCAACCCGGCTCTGTACAGCAAGTTGCCGTATGACACGTTAGTCGATTTCACGGGCGTAACGACGCTGGCTACGTTGCCAAACGTATTGATCACTTCGGCTACGTCCGACTATAAGTCAGTCGCCGATTTAATAGCGGCAGCCAAGAAAAATCCTGGCAGGTTAAATTTTGCCTCGGCGGGTGCTGGCAGTGCAACCCATATCAATGCGGAAAAATTCCGCGCCAAAGCGGGCGTCGACGCGCTGCATATTCCATTTAACGGCACCCCGCCTGCCGTTACCCAGACGGTCGCCAATGGCGTGGACTTCATGTTCGCACCCATTATTTCAACGCTTCCACAGGTTAAAAGCGGTAATTTGCGGGCACTGGCCGTAGGTAGCGCTAAACGATCGCAACTGCTGCCCGATACGCCGACAACAGTAGAGGCCGGTGTCCCAGGCTCTGACTTCAACTTCTGGATTGCGCTGCTGGCGCCTGGCAAGACTCCTGCGGAGGTTGTTAACAGGCTTTATGGCAGCGTCACTAAAGCGCTGGATTCAACAGAGGTTAAAGCGCGTTATGCGACCTTGGGCGCCGAGCCCAGTTCGATGCCGCCTGCGCAATTCAATGATTACATAAAGCAACAAAAAACGGAGCTTGGTGAGGTAGTCAAACAAGCGGGTGTCAAACTCGATTAAGCTTTAAAGCGCGGCCATTCATGGCCGCTTTTTTTTATTTTTGAATTTTGCCGTATGACAATATATAGACTGGATGATCTGACGCCGCAATTGGCGCCAAGCGCCTGGGTTGCCGACTCAGCGCAAGTAATTGGTTCTGTCACAATGGACGAGCACAGCAGCGTATGGTTTGGCGCCATCTTGCGTGCCGACAACGAGCCTATACACATTGGATGCGGTTCGAATATCCAGGAAGCTGCTGTAATACATGTCGACCCTGGCCATCCAGTATTAGTAGGCGCCGACGTAACCGTGGGGCACCACGCCATGCTACATGGGTGTACGATAGGCGATGGTTCATTAATCGGCATTAAAGCCGTCATTTTGAATGGTGCACGAATCGGTAAGAATTGTTTGGTCGGCGCGGGCGCTTTGGTTACCGAGGGCAAAGAGTTTCCTGAAGGATCTCTGATTCTTGGAAGCCCCGCAAAAGTCGTGCGTCAGCTTACATTGCAGCAAATCGAAAATTTACGTGAATCGGCACGGCGTTATGTTCTCAATGCCCGTCGATACCAGCAAGGATTAACGGTAGTTTCAGGTGACCCGAACGCGTTATAAAAAGAAGCGAGGCAAACTATGCTTGACTTGGTTATTGATACCCGCTGCCACGACCTTGGCGGATTCGAGGTCGGGCGTGTGCTGCCATTTCGAAAGCGACGCATGGTCGGTCCTTTTATATTTTTTGACCGTATAGGGCCGCACGATCTGCCTGCTCCCATTCCCGTTCAGACAGATGTACGACCTCATCCGCATATTGGTCTTTCAACCGTCACCTACCTGTTCAACGGACAAATGACCCATCGCGACAGTCTTGGCATACAGCAGGTGATTCTGCCGGGTGCGTTGAACTGGATGACCGCAGGCGCAGGAATCAGCCACTCCGAGCGCTTTGATGGCATGCGCGAGAAGGGCGGGTATATCGATGGCATACAGGCATGGGTTGCGCTACCAGAAGAAAATGAAGAGGGTGCTCCGGCCTTTGATCATTATGCCGCGGAAGTCCTTCCTGCTTTTGACGATACGGGTGTTCGCGGACGCTTGATTGCCGGTAGCGCTTTTGGAGTCCAAAGTCCTGCTAAAGTGCATTCGCCGCTTTTTTATCTTCATGCCGAGCTGCAGCCAGGTGCGAAAATGGCTCTGCCAGATCAATACCCAGAGCGTGCGGTATACGTGGCTATCGGTAGTATCGAAGTGGGCGCAACTCGATACCATTCCGGCCAGATGCTGGTGTTTTCGCAAGGAGCGGCGCCGACAATAACGGCGCTAGAGGCGTCGCGGCTGATGCTGCTTGGCGGAGAGCCGCTCGGGCCGCGGCATATCTGGTGGAATTTCGTTTCGTCGCGCAAAGACAGGATCGAACAGGCTAAGGCCGACTGGGTAGCCGGCCGTATTCCATTGCCGCTGCTCGATAATACCGAATTCATTCCTCTTCCAGAGGGCCCGGCGCCTGCGCCCAACCCCATGTCATAGGGCCTCAAGTATGTGGGCAATGCGCTGATTGCAAGCAGCGTTGCCAGGCCTGTGGCATCCCCGGCTTATTCATCGGGCTCTTGCAGCATGGTCTGTATGTCGGCAGCCAGAAGTTCATTCATGCGTTCGCTGGTTTCTTTACTGGCAATAATGAAACGTTCTTCATCGCCCCACACTTGAGCCAATGCCTGAAACATGTTTTCGTCGTGGCGACGAAACAGCCTGGCAGCCCGGGTCGCCTGAAGATCCTTGAACCCCAGAGCTTTAAGCGCTTCCGCGCCTAAAGTAAGGCCCGCTTCGAAAGTCTCCCGTTCAACCACATGTGCGCCTTTGTCCAGCAAACGGTAGGCATGACGCCTGTCGTAGGCTCTGGCCAATATCTTCAGGTTCGGAAAATGCTGAACGGCTACTTCAACTAATTTTTCAGCCTGGTCCTGATCGTCGATGGCCACGATCAATAGCCTGGCGTCGGCTGCGCCCGAGGCGCGCAACAAATCTAACCGAGTGGCATCGCCGTAATACACTCGCCGGCCGAACCTGCGAATCAGCTCTACCTGCTCGGCGCTGGAATCGAGGGTCGACGTTTTAAAGCCATTTACAATCAGAAGGCGGGCAGCGATCTGGCCAAAACGTCCAAATCCGGCAACGATGACATCCGGACGGTGGTCGAAAGCGTCATTTTCCGGTTCAGGCGGCGACGACAAGCTACGAGAGCACCAGCGCTTGTAGCCAATCAGCATCACGGGCGTAAGTGCCATTGACGTAGCCACGGCAGCCGTTGCCAGTGCTGAAATCTCGGCGGGAATGACCTGCGAAGCCGAAGCTATGCCTAGCAGCACAAAGGCGAACTCGCCTCCCTGCGCCAGCGCGACGGCTGTCAGGACCGCAGCCCGGCCTTCTACATGGAACGCCCTTGCGACAATGTAGATGACAATAATTTTAATGACCATCAGCCCGATTACAAACGTAGCTAGTAAAAGGGGTTCGGTAATGATCAGCATCAGATCAATATTGGCGCCAATCGAGATAAAAAACAGCCCTAGCAGCAAGCCCCGGAATGGCTCGATATCTCCCTCCAGCTCGCGTCTGAACTCGCTGTCAGCCAGAACAACACCGGCTAAAAATGCTCCCAGGGCTGCCGATAAACCGACCGTTTCCATTAATAGCGCTACGGCGACCACCAGCAATAACGCTGAAGCGGTAAATATTTCGCGTGACCGGGTATCGGCTATAAATCGAAAGACTGGACGGGTTAAATAGCGGCCTGCGCCGATTACCAGCATGACGGCGGCCAAAACAGCCATCGCTTGCACCCCGGCGGAGAAATCGGCCAGCACTGCGTGTTCGGATACTTCCGTGGAATTGACTCCGCCTATGGTCAGCAGAGGCAGCGCTGCGAACATGGGAATGGTTGAAACATCCTGGAACAATAAAATACCGAAAGCTGCAGTTCCCGCAGCAGTATGCCGTAGCCCTTTCTCTTCGAAAGTTTGCAGCACAATGGCCGTGGATGAGAGCGAAAAAATAAATCCGAGTGCCACGGATGTTCGCCACTCTAGTCCAAAAGCCATGCCTGCCCCGGCTAGAGCAAGCCCAGTTGCAACGACTTGAACACCGCCCATTCCGAAAAATACGCCGCGCATGCTCCATAGTATGGAGGGGCGTACCTCCAGGCCAATGAGAAATAGCATGATTACGACGCCGAACTCGGCAAAATGCATTACACCTGTCTGATCACCCACCAGATGCAAGGCAAACGGGCCTATTGCCATGCCGGCAATCAAGTAGCCCAGCACCGACCCAAGCCCGAGTCGCTGAGCGATTGGAACCGAGATCACGCCAGCCGTCAGGTAAACCAGTGCCAGCCATAACAAACTCGCGCCTTCCATTGTTGGACTTCCTTGAGCTAAGGTTTCTTAAGTTGGCCTTTATTGTGCGAGGCGGTTTACCGGTACTGAAAGCTGATCAGAAAGCCGATATCCACAAAAATAATCGCATGACGTGGAATAAACAACCCCCGCCAAACGTTTATATAGTGGGTCTGCCGCCAGGAGTCCTGGTGCATTTTGCAACCGGGGCTGGCAATTGGCCAATTGAAGGAGAGATCATGCGAAAGACAAGTGCGTTATTTTTATTACTGGCATGTGCCGGACTGGCCGGAGCTGCTTCGGCTGAAGTGCCTAAAATAAACAATGGGCAGTGGGTCGATGAAAATGGAGCAACACTCTACACTTTTGATAAAGACACCAAGGACAAAAGCGCGTGCGATGCGGCGTGCGCCAAAAATTGGCCGCCCGCCCTGGCTGACTCATACGATAAAGCCAGCGGCGAATGGAGCTTTGTTCAAACACACGACGGCAAGCGCCAGTGGGCATATAAAGGGCAGCCGCTGTATCGGTTCATGATGGATAAAAAACCTGGCGATGCAACGGGTGATGGAATCAAGGGGGTATGGCATATCGCCAAACCGTGACCTGTGGCGGGCTTACCGTACGCCCGAAGGAGATTGTTATGAAACTATCTGGGCTATTTCCAGCTTTTTTAATGGCAACGCTATTTGCCTTGTCCGGCTGCTCGACAGGCGATGGTTCATACAGTACTAGTTCAAGCAACTCGGCTAACCCGGCTAATTCAACCAGTCCGGCCAACTCAAGCAATTCGTCCAACCCAGCCAATTCGGCTTATTCAACACCATCAACTATGCCCGCTGATACGGGGGGAAGAGAGTAATTACGATTCAAGTGCGATATTACTAATAACACACGCCATGAGTTTCGAGTCGGATGTGGTCAATCTTTTGCCGGTTTTACGTCGGTATGCCTATGCATTGACCGGTGACGCAACCTGCGCCGATGATCTTGTTCAAGATACGGCGGAGCGTGCCTTGACCCGATGGAGCTCATGGCGCTCACATAGTAATTTGCGTGCCTGGTTACTGGCTATTCTGCGGAATTTGTACATTGACCAGTTACGCAAACAGCATGAGATTTCTACTGCGGATGATGCCGCTGCATGGTATACGCTGGCCGATCCTGAGGAAAAAGTAGACGGGCTTTTTTTGCGGGATATACAACGTGCGTTATATCGCTTGCCGCTTGAGCAGCGTGAGGTATTGCTGCTTGTCGGACTGGAAGAGCTTAGCTATCAAGAAGCTTCGATCATACTAAAAATACCAGTGGGTACGGTAATGTCGCGCTTGTCGCGCGCACGGGAGCATATGCATTCCCTGATGTTTACCGAAGATGCAAACCCACACAAGAGGCCTGCGCTTAAAGTTGTAAGGAGCACGCCATGAATGAGCCTTCGAACTTCAAGGAAACGAACTTGGACAAAACGTATCAACAAGCCCTGTCGGCCCTGGTTGACAACGAGCTGCCGGACAACGAGCGGAAGGCGTTGCTTGACCAGGCGGTGAACGATTCCGAAGCTAATGAACGGATCAATCATTACCATGCACAGAATGCGGCGTTGAAAGCTTTGTTCCCCATACAGGAGGAAAAAGTACGTACTATTCTTATACCGAGCCGCATGGCCTGGAAAAGGCAGGCAGGGATAGCTGCTGCCTGGTTGACGCTGGGGTCGTTGCTTGGGCTGGCTCCCGGCTGGCTCAGTCCTTATTTAACCGGCCAGCCAGCCTTTGCCAGGAACGCCGACATCGCTTATACCGTCTATGCGCCGGAACAACGCCATCCCGTAGAGGTTGTAGCCGCTGATGAAACGCATTTGATCAACTGGCTATCGAAGCGTCTTAACCGGCCGCTAATCGTGCCGTCGTTGCAACAGTATGGCTATGCTTTGATGGGTGGGCGCTTACTGCCCGGCGAGACTGGCCCTGCAGCTCAGTTCATGTACGAGGACAAGGCAGGTAATCGACTGACCCTTTACGTTACTGCCGCATCCAAAAACATCGCTGCAATCCGAATGCTGTATGACGCCAACAAGCAAGGCACGTTTTACTGGGTAGATGAAGGGATGGGATACGCGCTGTCGGGCCGCGCCTCTAAAGCGGACTTGAGATCCATGGCTATCGCAGTTTGCGATGCGTTAGGGGGCAACTCTAAAATATGGCAGTAAGATTAATACCGTCCTGAAGAACTCTGGCCCTGCGATAAACCGGGATGTCCACCTGTCTGGCGGGAAAACGACAGGTAGCCCATTTTTTATAGAATGCTCGGTACAGGGAACTTGCGTTATCAAGCAGAAAAAAATGGAAGAACCTCAGCCAAGAGTGCCGCAGGCGCATCTTCGGCTATATAGTGCCCGCAATCGAGTGCTTTACCGTTTACTTTGCGGGCGAGCAATTTCCATTCACTCAAGGGATCGAAGCATTGCTCGATCACTCCATGCGCCGCCCAAAGGGCCAGGGTATCGCACTGTATTTTGTTGCCCCGCGAAAGATCCTGGCGCTCATGCTCCAGATCGATGCCGGCACTGGCCCGGTAGTCTTCGCAAATTCCATGGACAGCAGCGGGGTTCTTAATACAGCGCAAATACTGCGCGTAGGCTTCCGGTGTAAAGGGGGCCATGCCGGAACTGCGGCCACCCATGGTGTGCTGAAGATACTCTTCAGGATGCGAGTTGATCAGTGTTTCGGGGAAGGGCGCTGGCCTGATCAGAAAGAACCAATGATAATAGGCGGTTGCAAATTCCATAGTTGTTTTTTCGTACATGGCAAGTGTTGGCGCCACGTCAAGTAACGCCAACTTGCTAATGACGCCCGGATGATCCAGCGCTATCCTGTATGCGACCCGCCCGCCGCGGTCGTGTCCCATCAACAGAAATTGCTTGTATCCAAGCTGCGCCATCAGTTCAACCTGATCTTGCCCCATTGTGCGCTTGGAGTAATTGCTGTGATCCGGTAATCCGGCAGGCTTCCCGCTATCGCCATAACCGCGCAGGTCGGCGGCTATTACGGTAAATTGAGATGCCAGCGGTTCAGCGACCTTATGCCACATTACGTGAGTTTGCGGATGGCCATGCAGCAATAGCAGCGCCGGCCCCTGGCCTCCTTTGATGTAATTGATTTGCGTGCCGTTAACGTTCGCAATAACGCGTTCAAAACCAGAAAACATATGTGCTCTCTTTAGGCTAGTCTTGGAGTGATCCAGGGTCGATTTGGATAAAAACTACCATAAATCTGTACTGCCTGTTAAGTCGTGGGTAGAGTGTAGCAAGTTGGATTCGTCTGGAAAACGAAGGATGTAAGGTATTATTTATTTCTGGGAGGCGCCGACGGCCAGTCCGTCGCAAGCAAAGGGTTGCCGGTTTAACCGTTGTGCCAGGAGTCCATCGTTATTCTTGCTTTAAATATAAAACATAAAGGAGATATCATGATTAACATGCGTAAACTCGTTGCCGCTATATCGGTAATGGTCGGGATTGCCGCCGTGGCTCCCATTGCTCAAGCCGCAGACGCTTATCCAAATCAGCCTATTAAATTGCTGGTGCCTTTCCCTCCTGGCGGAGGCACCGATACCATGGCCCGTTTCGTCGCCAATGCCTTGACCGAAAAGTTCAAGTGGGATGTGATTGTTGAAAACCGTCCGGGAGCGGGCGGCACAGTAGGCCTGGGAATGCTCGCCAGGGCGACTCCCAACGGTTATAACCTGGCGTTGGGGCAGACCTCGAACCTGTCGATCAATCCCTATCTTTACAACAATATTTCGTACGACGTCGCCAAGGATTTTTCCCCTGTCGTTTCGGTGGCGTCGCAGCCCATGGTATTGGTAGTTCTTGCCGAAAAGCCCTACAAGTCAGTGGCGGAACTGGTTAAGTATGCAAAGGCTAATCCTGGCAAGCTGACAGTGGGTAATGCGGGCACTGGCACAGTGGGCGATATTACCGGCCGCTTTTTTGCCAACGAAGCCGGCATCGACGTATTACATGTTCCATACAAAGGTGCGGCACCTGCAATGAATGATCTTCTTGGAGGGCAGACTGATGCATTTTTTGCCTCTACCCCGGCGGCGATGTCTCAGTTGAAAAATCCCAAAATCAACATGCTGGCTATTACTACACTCGAATCTATCCCCCAGTTTCCTAATGTGCCGCCTTTAGCCAACACGCTGCCGGGTTTCGACGCTGCGTCCAAAACGGGTATTCTGACGCCGACCGGCGTGCCTAAAGAAATAATTGAAACCTTGAACACTCATATCAACGAAGTCCTTAAAAGCCAGGACTTGCGCACCAGAATCATGGAGGAAGGCAATGTGGTGCTAGGAGGAACCGTTCAGGAGTTTAGCGATGTAATCGCGAACGACTCGGCCAAATGGTCCAAAATCATCAAAGAAAACAATATCAGTATCAAATAGTTTTCCAGCGCACTTAAAAATTTGGCATTTTTGTGGATATGGCCGCATGGTAAGCCGATGTGCTTACCATGCGCTTTCACGAGGCGCGGCTATTGTGGCAGGGCGGCCGGACTGTATTCGAGGAGCAAGAATATCTAGAACGCCATCAAAACGCAGTACGTCTCGAAGCTCATGATAAGGAATATCAACCCTTAAGGATCCGAGCTCATAGGCCGCAACCTGAAAAGGGGCGAACAGGAAAGAAACATGCTGTGCGGAAATGGTAAAGGCGGCGAAGTTTTCATCGCGGGCGCCGGCGCCTCGCTGTATCCATTCCATTTCGATCTTACTGGGCTCTTTGTTCATTCTTTTCCAGAACTCATGGTACAGACGTGTAATGCAGATTTCGCTAATTTTTTCCAGCCAAGGTGTGTCTTCGGCGAATAAGTCGGGCAACATAATAGCCACCACCCGCTCGGCATAGATTAAAAAATTGTATGTCTGATAAATACTGTTTGGTTGCGCCGCCCCGGCGCTATAGGTGCCAACAGTATAAAAAAGGCTAAGTAAAGAATTAGACGCATAGTCGATGGTGAATTTGTCCCATCGCCCGTCCTTTGGCAAGAATTTTTCTTGTTCTTCTGGGCCGTCCGGGCAGTAGCGCACCAGTTGGCTCCAGGGCTTTGTGCGTGCGCGTATGGTTTCAGATGCCGCACGCCCGGAAAATAGCGTCGTCAGCTCCAGGGCGGCAACCGGGTAGACCATAGATTCGAAGTGGGGGTAGCTGATGGCTATATCGTGGCCTGGACGGCCCATCCAGGCCTCTTTGGTTTCCTCTGCGAATACACGAAAAGGGCCATGGCAGGCTCCATGGTTCGCCACTTGTTTCTGATGCGAATCAGCCAGCCTAAGCGAGCGGATCACTGTCATCCAGTCGTCGTAAGTCCTGATGCTTAAGTGCTGAAGTCGATTTAAGGTATTTGATGAAACGTCTTGTGGCTCAAGAATAACCGGAATTACGTATTTGTCGGTGGCGAACATGGCCTCAAGACTCCGAAGAGCCGGCTGAGCCCCAAGTTGAATAAAACCGCTTTGGCTTACGCAATGTGAACTGATAAACATCATGATTACATTTGCGCTGGCAAATGCTTTTTCGACTTCAACCATTCTGTTTTGATTGGGCAGCAGATCTTTGTCTACCATCCAGGGCTTGAAACCTTCTGCTCGCAGGCGAGCATAATATGGCTCGACCAGGGCAAGGTCTTCATTACTGCAGCTAATGAAAATTTTCATTGTCTCCAGATTTTCCGTGCGATGCCAGTGTGCTGTCTGGTTAACTCATCAAGCTAGCCAGACAGGACACTAGCTACCATAGGCAAACTTACCTGCGGTTTTCCAATGATGCGGGTCCGTTGCTTTTATAGCTTCGGACCCGCGATCTCGATCGAATTAAGCTTTCAGAAGCTTGTTCAACCTTCTTCGACGAAGGTTTCTTCGCGTTTCTTCCTGATGGAAGGCAAAGCTACGATGACAACCAGAAGCAGTGCCATCCCCAGCAAGGTTGCCGATAAGGGGCGGGTGATAAAGGTGGAGTAATCGCCGCGGGACAACAGCAGGGCACGGCGGAAGTTTTCTTCCATCATGGGCCCAAGCACCAAGCCGAGCAGCAACGGAGCGCCTTCGCATTTAAGCTTGGCCCAGATGTAGCCGATCAGTCCGAACAAGGCCGTCATCCAGATGTCGAACACGTTGTAGTTCAGCGAATACACGCCGATCGTGCAGAACACCAAAATGGCCGGGAACAAGATGCGGTAAGGCACTTTAAGCAATTTGATCCACAAGCCGACCAAAGGCAGGTTAAGGACGATCAGCATCAGGTTGCCGATCCACATCGACACGATCAGGCCCCAGAACAAGTCGGGGTGGCTGGTCATGACCTGGGGGCCAGGCTGGATGTTGTGAATGGTCATGGCGCCGATCATCAGGGCCGTTACTGCGTTACCCGGAATACCCAGCGTCAGCAGTGGAATAAACGACGTTTGCGCCGCGGCGTTGTTGGCCGATTCCGGACCAGCCAGGCCAGCCGGGTGGCCTTTACCGAAGCGCTCCGGATTCTTCGAGATTTTTTTCTCGAGGGTGTACGAGGCAAAGGCCGACAATGTAGCGCCGCCGCCTGGCAAAATACCCAGGGCCGAACCCAGAGCCGTACCGCGAACACTGGCAGGCCAGGCTTCTTTGAATTCTTGCAAATTGGGGTACAGGCTGCCTACTTTTCCGGTTACGTCGACACGCTGATCACGCAGTTCCAGGTTGGTCATGATTTCGGCGAAACCGAACACGCCCATGGCGACGACCGCAAAGTCGATGCCGTCTTGCAGTTCAGGAATGCCGAAGTCGTAACGGGCCACGCCCGAGTTGACGTCGGTGCCGATCATGCCCAGCAACAAGCCCAGGAAAATCATGCAAATGGCTTTAGGCAGCGAGCCCGAAGCCAGTACCACGGCGCCGATCAGGCCCAGGCACATTAGCGAGAAGTATTCGGCGGGGCCGAATTTGAAGGCGACTTCGGCCAGTGGCGGCGCAAACCCGGCCAGCAAAACGGTTGCAAAACACCCGGCAAAGAAGGAGCCGAGCGCAGCAATGGACAGCGCGGCGCCCGCTCGGCCGTTCTTGGCCATCTGGTGCCCGTCCAGGACGGTCACCACGGCGGACGTTTCACCGGGCAGGGCCACCAGGATGGCTGTGGTGGATCCGCCGTATTGCGCGCCGTAGTAAATACCGGCCAGCATGATCAGCCCTGCTACAGGCGGCAATACATAGGTAATCGGCAGCAGCATGGCGATGGTGGGAACCGGCCCAATGCCGGGCAACACGCCAATCAGGGTGCCCAACAGGCAACCCAGCAGGCAGTAAGCTACGTTTTCAAGCGATAGCGCGACTGAAAAGCCCAGCGACAAGTGATCTAATATTTCCATTTCCGGCTCTCCTTTAATTGCCTAGAAAGCTGGGCCACAAGGGGAAGATCAAACCTAATCCCTTGATAAACGCTAGCCATACAAATAAAACCAAACAAAGACCATTGATAATGGCCACTTTCCAGCTGAAGACGTGGCTGGCAAAACTGCTCATGACTACCAGCAGGAAGACCGTAATGAAAATTCCCAGATAGTTCAGCAGTACGCCGCTAAGGGCTACGCTGCCGACAACGATGGTGCTAATGGACCAGTCGAATTTATCCATTTCGACTTTTTCTGCTTTCGGCGACAGGGCGCTTAATGAAACAATGGCGCCTAATACGGCCATACATACACCGAGCCAGAATGGAAAATATCCAGGCCCCATACGGGCCGATGTGCCCATTGAATAGCTCGTCGCGCCAATGGCGAATCCGACGCCTAATACAACGAACATAATCCCGGACCAGAAGTCCTGCTTGTTCTTAAGCTGCAT
>DATCVA010000313.1:0-7878 GCA_036567205.1 Eoetvoesiella sp.
GTGCCTGCCAAGCCGGGACGGGGAAACTCAAGCCCCAGGGGCGACGTGGCCTCGACAATGCTAAGCAAGCGTGTGAAGCTGGCGCCGCCTTCTCCACCACCTGAAAGCACTGCGGCGGTTGGGTCCAGTTCGGCGAACGGATCTTCGCCGGCGTTAAGAGCGGCGATAAGTGTGTCGACGACGGGGTCGTTAGGCGCGGCAAGCGCGGCCTCGGACGGGTCGACGTTGTTTTGAGCTACATCCTGGCTGAATAGAAATTCACGGTTTTCGCCCAGCGTTAGGGGTGGCTGACCGTCTACCTGCAGTTGCACGGTGCTGCCGCTGGCGGTCACAACCTGGGCGCCCACTGGAATGCGGGCGCCTTCATGGATGACGGTTAATGAACCGTCGGTGCCGCGAATCCAGGCCTGGCCGGAAAGTTGAGTAACAAGTGCTGTAGTGGTAGCCATGCGGACGAACTCCGTTTTAGTAACAAGAAAGTTGCGCAATGTAAATTGAGCAACATTTGTGTAATATGAGCATCATGATATAAGCGTCGCCGCGGCCAAGGTATTGGCGGCGGCGACAGGTTTCACGAACAATTTGATGGGTGTTAGCTAATACCGTGTACTTTCAATGCCAGAAGCAAGCGGTCGCTGACATTCAGCTTTTCGAACACAGCAGATAAATGCGCACGCACAGTACGTTCACTTATACCCAGGGCGTCGGCTATATCTTGATTGGGCAGCCCCATTGCCGCGCGTTGGGCAACTTCTTTTTCACGCACAGTAAGTTTTTGCGCCCATTCACCGTGCTCTGGCAAACGGCGATTGATTTCACGCAGCATGCGGGTAACCAGCGACCGTCCTACCCATATGTCGCCAGCGGCCACGCTGTGCAATATGCGATCTATCGCTTCAGCGGGGCTGTAAGCGTGTAAATAAGCGCTGGCGCCTGCGGCCAGCGCCACGGCAGCCTCGTCATCGTCGGGCTTTGAATCTGCGACCAGGATTTTCAGGTCAGCAAAGTGTGCGGGCCAGGCGGGGTCTTTCCACACAGGCAGGCGGGGCAAGGCTGTGTCAATCAAGACCAGCGAACGCCCCTGGGAACGCCAGCGGGCCAGACTTTGTAAAGTATCGCCGCGCGCAGGCAGCCATTTGGTCGGGTCGATTTGACGCCAGTGTTGCCACAAGGCGTCGTCGTGCGTAAGAAGTAAAACCGGAACGGCGTGCATACCTTACCTATACCTGCTTTAATTTATCGTTCAGTCAACGCATTGGCTTGCGCGCGCAATACTGGCTTAAGCAGGTACTGCATGACTGTGCGTTTCCCGGTCAGAATATGTACTTCCGAGACCATGCCGGGAATGATGGGACGGGCGTCATCGCCCACATATGCGCGGTCAGTGCGAACTTTTACAACATAAAAAGAGTTACCTTTTTCATCGGTAACAGTATCGGCGCCGATTTGCTCGACCTTGCCTTCAAGGCCCCCATAAATCGCAAAATCGTAAGCCGTAAATTTCACCTCGGCCTTTTGCCCGGCATGCAGGAACCCAATGTCGCGCGGATGAATGCGCACTTCAAGCAGCAGCGTGTCGTCGGTAGGTACGATGTCCAGTATGTCTTTACCGGGCTGCACCACGCCCCCCACCGTATTAGTCATGAGCGTTTTAATCGTGCCACGGACTGGTGATCGCACTTCGGCCAGCTTCACCCTGTCGGCCAGCGCCAACTGGCCTTGCTTCAGGGTAGCCAGCTTGGAACGGGTTTCCGATAATTCGTTGCGGGCCTGGTTGCGAATAGTCAGTTCCGACTCTACGACTTTGCTTTGCGCTTCTTGAATAGCCGCCTCGATGCGGCCAAGCTGAGCCGTGGCGGCTTTTTGCTCGCCGCAATAGCGCGCTACGTCGCGTTGCAAACGCAGCAAATCCACTTCGGACACCGCCCCGCTTTTTAACAGAGGCCGCGTTACCTGCAGTTCGCGCGAGGTCAGGCCGCAACTTGATGCCGCCTGATCGCGATTAGCCTGAGTTTCACGCAATTCTTGCTGGCGCTGGTTTAATTGTTCGCGAGCCACGTTGACGGTTGCATTGAGCTCTTGCGTACGTGTTTGCCACATGCGGCGCTCGGCCTCGGCGATCTCAGGTGCTTTTTCCACCACAATTTCCGGCGCCACAAAATCTTGCCCCGTCGCCAGGGCCTCAAGCCGCGCCGCCTTGGCGGTTAACGACAGCATCTCGGCGCGATTTTCACCCAGAGACGAAGAATAACGGGTGGGATCAATGCGCAGTAAAACCTGATCAACCTGAACTTGTTCGCCCGGCCGCACCAGAATTTCCTCGACGATGCCGCCGTCAAGGCTTTGTATAACTTGTACCTGGCGCGAAGGCACAACTTTGCCTTCGCCGCGAACCACTTCGTCGATATAGCCCAACGATGCCCACACAATCAGGCCGATTACGATGATTAGCGATGTCCAAAGCAAAAGACGGGAGCCACGCGCCTGCTGTTGCGCAATCGCCCATTGAGCATCGGCGGTCAGATCGTCGGGTGTATAACGTTCGCTTTTGTCGTTGCCCTGTATAAGCAAGTCGAACAGCTTGGCGACCAGGTCACGCGGCCCTGGCCAAAGCGGGTAAAACAACCAGCCTAATATACTGCGGCGCGGCTCGTTCATGCTGCTCGACCTCCGGCCCGGCCGACACGGCCCTGGCGCAAGGCCTCAACCACTTGTTCTTTCGGCCCATCGGCCATAATGCGGCCGCCATCGATAACAATTAACCGCTCGACCATATCGAGCAAGGCCGTACGATGAGTAACCACCACCAAGGTCCTGTCGGCGCTAACGGCCTTAAGCCGCTCTTTCAGCGCAGTTTCGCTTTGATGATCCATATTGCTGCTGGGCTCATCCAGGAGCAATATGCGCGGATCATTGATAAGCGCCCGGGCTACGGCAATAGACTGCCGCTGACCGCCCGACAAGGAGTCGCCACGCTCGCCAATAAGCATGTCATAACCATCGGGATGTTCATTGGCAAACTCGTTAACCCCGGCGATTTCGGCAACAGTCAACATACTGGCGTCGTCCGCAAATGGAGCGCCTAAGGTCAGGTTGTGCTTCAGTGTGCCGTAAAACAAAACCGGGTCTTGCGGCACGTAGCCGATGGCGCGGCGCAAATCGGCCGGGTCGATTTGATTGATATCGACCCCATCGATAAGAACGGTGCCTTCTGTGGGCGCATATAGCCCCAGCACCAGTTTTTCCAGCGTGGTTTTACCCGAACCGATACGGCCGATAATACCGAGCTTTTCACCTGCTTTAAGTTTGAAACTGATATTGCGCAACGAGGGTTCGCGGCTATTCGGATAGCTGAAACTGACATTGCGAAATTCAATTTCACCGCGCAATATGGGGCGCGGCACAAAGGTTTTTTGGGCCGGATGCTCGACCGGCATTGCCATATAACCATCGATGGAATCGAGTGATGTGCGTGCGTTTTGATATTGCATCATCAGGCCGGCAACCTGCCCCAGCGGTGCCAGGCAACGTCCGGCAATCATGGACGAAGCAATAATGCCGCCCAGGGAAATAGCCGAGTCTTGTACCAGGTAGGCTCCAATGACAATAACCGCCACAGTTACCAGTTGCTGAGCGGTTTGAACAAAGCTGACTGTGGCCGATGAAATGAACTTGATTTTGGTGCCCAGATGCGCCAGAAATTTGGTGGAACGCTCCCAGTTGCGCTGGGCGCCTCCTTGGGCATTAAGGGTTTTAAGGGTTTCGAGTCCACCCAGCGATTCAACCAGCACAGCATTGCGTTGCGCACTGGCCTGGAAGGTAGCCATGACCAGGCTTTCCATGCGTGCCTGCGCGGCCAGCGATACCAGCAAGACGATAACAATGGCGATAGCCGGCGGAATGACCAGCCAGGGGGAAATCCATGCCAGCACGGCCAGAAAAAGCAGAATAAACGGCAAGTCTACCAAGGTGGTCAGGCTGGCCGAGGCAATGAAGTCACGCACGGATTCAAACGAACGCAAGTTAGCGGCAAACGACCCGACTGACACAGGGCGGTTTTCCATACGCAGGTCGAGCACGCGTTCCATGATTTGCGCCGACAGCTTCACGTCGATGCGCTTGCTGGCCGTATCAACCACATGCGAGCGTATTGTGGTCAGCACAAAATTAAATACCAGAGAAAGACCGATGCCTGCCGTTAACACCCACAATGTTTCCACCGCGTTGTTGGGTACAACGCGATCGTAAACGTTCATGGTAAATAACGGCATTACCAATGCAAAGATATTAATCAGCAAAGCGGCAACCAGCGCGTCGCGATACAGGCGACGGTTTTCGATAACAGCTGCCCAGAACCAGTGCCCGCTGCGCACTTTTCCTGTTTCCGGCGCACGTGCTTCAAAGCGGAATAAGGGGCGTACAAAACACGCCAGCCCCGTGTAATCGGCCAACAGGATATCGGCCGGAACTTCGACCGGGCTACCCGCTTCGGGATACTGAACAAGATACTCACCGGGACGCGCCTCGAGCAGCAGGCAGGCGCGGGCGCCCCGCAACATTAATATGGCGGGCAACAACCCCTGTGGCAGCATATGCAGGCTGCGCCGCACAATTCTGGCGGAACAGTTGGCACGGGCGGCCGCACGAGACAGCAATGACGGCGTCAGCAGGTTATCGACGAGCGGCAAGCCGCTTGTCAATGCCTGAGCCGTGCATGGATTACCATGCAGCCGCGTCATTTCTACCAGGCACCCCAGCAAAGGGTCGTCATGCACGGTATGGGGCGGCACGTTCCACGCCGCTTCAAGCAGAGGCGAGGGGGGAACGACTTCAGAGAGTGGTGTTGTCATCATCCAGCAAATCGAGAGAGTCGCGCAACCGTTGACGAACACGCTTGCGCTGACCAAGTTTTTCTACAGCTTGTTGCGGTAAGTCGGTCAAGCGCAACGTACCATTGGCGATCAGTGCATCGATCAGGTCTTCGAGTACGCGAATAAAATCCGTATCGAGTTCTGAAAGAGCACCGCTGCTTTGTTTACTTTTTTCCATTACGGCCTTGACGTTCAGAATAACCAGGACTAATCCGCTATCGGACCGGACTTGGCACCGCCCCTTCCTGATCGGTGATGGCCAGGGTAGGCGGCAACATGCCTTCGTTATAGCTTACTTTTACTGGCGTCAGATTACGGGTATCGGGCGTAGGAGTCAGGCAAGCATTCACGCTTTCTTCAGGAAAATCAAGCTTGGACTCTTCCTTGGGGGCTTCCTTGTTTGGCTGCGCAAGCCCCAGAGCAGGCAAAACCTGATGCGATAAAGCCAACCAGCGGTACTCCAGTTTTTTCAGATCGTACATACCGTTGAGCAAGGCCCGGCGTGCATCGAAAAGTTCGTTTTCAGTGTCCAGCAAATCCAGCAGCGAACGTTGCCCAATTTGAAACTGTTGCTGATAAGCGGTTCGGACTTTGGAAGTAGCCAGTTCGTGTTCGCGCAGGAACGGGATTTGCTCGCGCAGACGCATAATGTTGTTCCAGGCAACGGACAAGTCCTGCTGTACATTGCGGCAGGTATAGTCGCGAACGTCTCGTGCGGCATACCACTGTGCAGCAGTTTGACGGACACGCGCAGCGTCGGACCCGCCGCGGAACAGGTTATAGGACATAACCACCTGGACGTTGGTACTTTGCACATTGTTAAATGTAGGGCCGAGTTGCGCACGATCCTTGCCTGTCGAGGCGCGTAGCTCTACTGTAGGCGCAAAATGACCTTGCGCCGATGCTTTGCCTGCCTGCGCGGCCTGCACCAGGGCCTGCTTGGACAATACCGTGGGATTGCCGCGAATCGAAGTTTTGAAATCGGTTGGCTTGGCTGGCAGTAACGCCGTCAAGCTGGGGGATTCGACCAGCGTTTCAGAAGGGAAGTCACCGACCAGACGGCGGTAGCGCTGCGTAACGTCGTTAAGATTATTGCTTTCGGTCATTAAATTGCTTTGCGCCAACGCAAGACGGCCATTGGCCTGCTCAAGATCAACGCCGCGCCCGACGCCCGACTGCTGGCGTTCGCGTATGTGCCCCAGCGTGGTTTGATGCATGCCGAAATTTTCGCGGGCCAAACGTTCCATTTGACGATAGCGCTGTACATCGAGATAGGCGCCAGCCGCTTCGGCCGCCAGGTTGTCAGTCGTAGCCAGCAGTTCGTAATACCCCGACAGTTTCTCGAATCCCAATTGCTTAACGTTGTTTATTGTTGAAAAACCGTCGAACAACAATTGTTTTAATTCGATGCTGTAACCATGACGGTTCCAATCGTAATCGGGGGAATTTTCTACATTGCTGCGCCACTCGCGACCCGTCCAACCCTGTGCATTAACCTGAGGCAGCAACGCGCCACGGCCCACCTTTTGTCCCTCGAGCGACGACTGAAAGTTTTGATAACGCGCACGAATTTCAGGATTGGACAGAATGGTTTTTTCGACGACCCGATCGAGGCTATCGGTAGCCTGCGCCCAAGTTGGGCCCGCCAAAGACGCCGTACCAACAAACACGGCCAATTTCATTTTTCGACTTAATTTCACAATAGCACCTCGTATAAAAAATTCGGGTGCTCACAAGGTTTACCGAAAGCAAAAGAACCACTTGTGACGCACGCGTTTGTACTGCTATACCGCCACTTATTCAGGGGAGCAGAGTGATAAATACATGGAGAAAGAACCGCTTGTTCCGCCTTGAGCGTATTCGGTCAGGCAATCACGATAGTTTGAAAAGGAGAGAAAACGGGAGCGGCATGAACGTGCCGAGACCAAAGCACGGCCGGAAGACGTTGCCATACCACCGTGCCGTAAGGCATCAAGGCGTTTAATGAAGAATGAAAGACACATACGGCATACTCGCCGGTGGCACGGAGGAGCTACAGGCTTCTGACCTGTATTCTTGGAGCATAACCGTGCGTCTTAAAATACTGCACCATGCGCCCAGGCACGAATATAAAAGAATATCGGAGCCCATATGCACGATGAAAGGAAGTGTATCGGATCTATCTTTATATTTCCATCGTTGTTACCTCTTTGTGGGGCCAAACCAAAGTTCCTTGACATATCTTGACAATGATTATGAAATTTTCTTATAAAATTTCATAAGAGCCAGAAAAATGTTAGATTTATTTCGAAAAATACCTGCATCATCAACGTCTGCTATTTGTTCAATAGAAAAAATGCAAACGATATGAATTGCATGCGGTGTAAATGTAACTAAGTTCGCAACGTCAACCAGCCGGTAAAACCGTCATAGCGCCTCCGCCGGAAGCACAAAATGCCATTGCCACGCACAATGCAAGTAATCCACTTCCAAATCAATAGTGAACACGAAGATGAAGCGCAGACAGTACATTGGTATGGCAAGCGAAGCCGATACCGGTTACGTCAATTGGGAAATGGAATAAACTGCGCTTTGAATTATGGTTCGAATCCCTGCTTAAAATTCTCTGCTTAAACGAGGTAGCACTAAATGTACGAAACCCTGGCGTTGTATATCGATGGCGAATTCTTGGGCGACGAGGGCCGCAAGACCGAAGCCGTTACCAACCCGGCGACACTGGACGTGCTGGGCCACCTGCCCCATGCCACCGTGGCCGATCTGGACCGCGCCCTGGCCGCGGCCCAGCGGGCCTTTGAGTCGTGGCGCCACAGCTCGCCGATGCTACGCTCGGAGATTTTGCGCAAAGTCGGGCAGCTGTCGCGCGAGCGCGCCCAGCAGATCGGCCGCAACATGACGCTGGACCAGGGCAAGCCCCTGGCCGAAGCGGTGGGGGAAATTACCGCGTGCGCCGACCATGCCGACTGGCACGCCGAAGAGTGCCGGCGCATATACGGGCGCGTTATTCCGT
>DATCVA010000314.1:0-6535 GCA_036567205.1 Eoetvoesiella sp.
AGCTGCCGCCCAACACACGGCCGCGTGCATACCCCAGCGAGCGATTATTAATACCTGGATCAGGCTGAGTCCGGTAGCACCAGTCTGTGCGCGGGTTGCCAATACAATATAAATAGCCTACCGGAATATGAATCCAGCGCCAGTTATCCGGCCCCCCCGCTTCAAGAAGCAATACCTTATGGTCGGGATTGGCCGAGAGTCGATTGGCCAGTAAACACCCCGCCGAGCCGGCCCCCACAATCACGTAATCAAACTGAAGATTAGTTGGTTGCGGCGCCGGATTAACCATTATGAAGACCCTTTGCAATTCCGTTTATAGATCAAAGGCGAAGCGCAAACATTACTTTTGTAAAGCAAACGAAGCCGGCAAAGCGCACGTTTGATATAGAAATGGAACAAGCTATAAGACCGTACCCGCCAAAGCTGCGGCAACCAGCAGCACGCCGACCCAGATATTCGCACGAAACAACATGAAGTTAAGATCGGGCCGAGCCAGGCTAAACACCTTCATCTGCCACGCAAAATGCCCTGCAATAGCGGCAATAACAAGGTAATAACCCCAGGCCAACTGCAGCGCGACACCAGCGTAAACCCACAGAAAAATCGTGACAACATAAAACCCGCTGATCCAGATTTTGCCCTTGTCGGCAAACTTCATTGCCGTGGAGTGCACGCCTAGCTGAAGATCGTCGCGCACATCGACATAGGCGTAAATAGAGTCATACCCTACCTGCCACAATACCGCTCCCAGCCACATAGCCACCGCGGCCAGCGGCACTGCATTTTGAGTATCGGACCAGGCCATCAGCATGCCCCAGTTAAAACCGATACCCAGTACGACCTGAGGCCAATAGGTAAAACGTTTGCACAAGGGATAAACAACCACAATAGGGATCAGCAAAACTGCCAGCCAGCGGCTATATTCATTGATGGCAAAGAGCAAAAGCCCACACACAACGAATTGCCCCAGCAAAAAATACAGGGCATTTTTTAAAGTAAGCTGCCCGCTGGTTAATGGCCGGAAACGCGTCCGTTCTACCTTTTTGTCGATATCACGGTCAAAGATATCGTTAAGCGTGCAGCCGATGCCCCGCATCAGCAAGGCACCCAGCGAAAAAATAAACAAGCGAAACAGAGTGGGCCAGCCATCGGCCGCCTGCACCAGCGCTGCCAGACACGGCAACAAGGTCAACCAGGTGCCAACCGGCCGATCCAGGCGGCAAAGACGCGCATAAGGGCCCCACGAACGAGGCAGCCAGCGATCGACCCAATCGTCGGGACGCATGTCGGATAAATCGGGAATACGATCGGATCGGGAGTCTTGACCAGAAGATACAGGCATCGTCACAAAATACTCTTACAGTTGCGTACAGGCCCATGCTGCGCGCCCGTAACATTTCAATCATCACGCGGCACCGCCACTGAACGCCTCAGTCGTGTCGGCGGTTCAGGCTGTCTGAACCGCCGACACGACATGTCAGCAACCCCAACAATAACTACGCCACCCTAACCTGCGGGCTATCCAGGCTCTCGTTAATCAGCCCGCCCAACACCGCAATACCTTCGCGAATTTTTTCTTCCGACACCGTCACAAAGCTAAGACGCATGGTGTTTGTTTGCGCGTCGCCAGCGCCTGCGAAAAACGGTGCGCCGGGCACGAACGCCACATTCTGTTTAATTGCGCGCGCCAGCAGTTCGGTAGCGTCAATATGCTTGGGCAGAGTTACCCAAAGGAACATGCCTCCCTCTGGTACAGTCCAGGTCGCCTCGGCTGGAAACTGCTTTTGCATGGCATCAAGCATATAACCGCATTGCTTTTTATACAGCTCGCACACGGATGGCAGATGAGCCGTTAAAAACCCGTCCTTCACCGCTTCGTAAACCGCCATCTGAGTCAGGGTAGCCGTGTGCAAATCGGTTGCTTGCTTGATTTGCACCAGCTTGGCAATAATATGCCTGGGAGCAACGATGTAGCCCAAACGCAAGCCCGGCGCCAGCACCTTGGAAAATGTGCCCAGACGAATAACCGTGGCACCGGCCGCACGTCCTAGTCCCAACAGCCCCGGCTGGGCCTGGCCCGAATAACGCAAGTCGCCGTATGGATCGTCTTCGACGATTGGCAGACTGACGGCGGCACAACGTTCAACCAGCGCCTTGCGCCGATCCAGGCTTAGCGTCAACCCTGTAGGATTCTGAAAATTGGGTAAGGCATAAATGAATCGGCCGCCTTGCACCCGTTCGTCGGTTAGCCCCTGGGGAACCAGACCGCCTTCATCGGTTGGGACGGTGACATACGCGGGCTCGAACATCGAAAACGACTGCAGCGCCCCCAAATAGCTGGGCGCCTCGACCAGCACCTTGCTGCCCGGGTCGATAAATAGTTTGCCCAACATATCGAGCGCCTGCTGCGAACCTGACACAATCAACACCTCGTCAATCGTGACGTCATGAGCGCCGATACGTTTTTGATCCTGGGCCACCCACTCGCGCAGCGGAGCATAGCCCTCTGTAGGCCCATATTGCAGCGCTGCCTCGCCCGCCTGGCGAAGAACGCGGTCAAATGCCGCGTTGATAACATCTACCGGAAAACCCTTAGGGGCGGGCAATCCGCCCGCAAACGAGATAATTTCAGGCCGCTCGGTAACTTTAAGAATTTCCCGAATCGTCGAACTGGTGATGTTTTGTGCGCGCTGCGAAAAGGTATATGGCTGGGCAGAAGAAGACATGATGCTGCAAATTTCCTGAAAAAGAGCAAGTAACCTCTTAGATTACCGCAAGTCGCCCCAAAATGCTTGCTGAACCGCCTGAAAACCCTATAAATAACATGGTTTTTTTGAACACCGAAGCACCTGCCGCAACCGCGACATGAGCGCAGCTACCGCTCAGGCGTTTTTCCATCGCGCCGCATTAAACGGATAAGCCAAAAGAACAGCGTTAGCGAGCAGACCAGACCTGCTCCCAAAAGCGCCAGCACTACAATTTCGCCGGAAGTCATAACGGGATCCTTCTACCTGACGGAGCTTGAAAACAGTATTGTCCCATTATGCGGCAATTGCGGGAGACTCCCTTATACCGGTCATGGCCAGCATAAGGGTTCGATGCTTACTTACCGTCAAACAGCTTGCGCAATTGGGCGGCGTATTTAGGGCTGGCCTTATCAATAGCAGCCCACGCGCTTTCATTCGCCTGGGCAACAAATGCCGCCGCCTCGGCTGGCGGTAAGTCAATGATTTCGATACCGGCATCAAGAAGCTGTTTTTTCTCTTTTTCGGCCAGCTTGGCATCTTCGCCATGTTGCGCCTCGAGCTCTTTCACTTGTTTTTCAAGAAAAGCGCGTTGCTTATTGTCGAGCTTTTTCCACGAGTTCTGATTCATGAACAAGCTGACTTCAACGTTATAAAACCCCGGATCGATGCGGTATTTGGTCTTTTCCTGCCAGCCCAGATCAAAAATACCGACGCTGGGCCAGCCGTAACCGTCAACCACGCCACGCTCCAGCGCGGTGTAGACCTCACCCGGCGGCACTTGCAATGGCATCGCGCCCAGCGACTGAAAAAACGAACGATAAACCGGTACACTACGCAACTTCATACCGCTGACCGAATTATTTTCGGGCTTTTTATTGGTATAGATGTGATATTTAAGCCCATCGTGCACACGGCCAAGCCAAACCATATTGGCCTTTTCACGATGAATTTTGTCCATGAGCTCGTAACCGCCGTTGGCCCGTACCGTTTCCATGGGCGTACCGGAAAAACTCAGTACCAAGGCTTCAGGCACCAAATTCGCATGGAACACCCCGGTCGTATTGGATAAGTCCACCACACCCGCGCGGACGGCATTGCCTACTTCGAACGGAGGCATCGACTCGGGCCCGCCGATAAGATTGATCTGCACAAGGCCTTTGCCTTCAGCGTTAACCTTTTTGACAAAGGTCTCGAAGCGTCGGTCAAAAAACGAATCTTTGGCAAAAACGCTGACCGCTTTCAATGTGACTTCAGCACTGCTCGCCGTAAAAGTCATTAAGCCCAGGGCGGCAGCCACACTAATCTTGATAAATTCTTTTCTCATGTCTCTCTCCGTTATAAATTCAAACCATCAGCTGTGGCAGTCCCGTTGCCAGCCACGGCAATAGCATGATCAAACCCAAAACCAGCAATTCGATAATAATGAATGGCATGACCGAGCCATAAATTTGCGTCAGCCTGATATGGTCTGGCGCGACACTTTGCATAACCATGCACAACAAACCAAATGGCGGAGTCAACAAGCCAATTTCCATGGCCAGCAACAACAGCACCCCAAGCCAGATAGGATCAATACCGGCGACCTGGGCCAAAGGCATAAAAAACGGCAGCGTAATCATCATCATGCTGACCTGGTCGATGACGCAGCCCAATGCCAGCAAAATAAACAACATGCCAAGCACCAGCACAAACGGGGATAACTGCAACTGGGTGATCAAACCCAGCAAGCCCGTGGTGGCCCCCGAAAAGCTGAGCAACTGCGAGAATGTGGTGGAGGCAATCAACACAAATAAAATAATGACGGAAATCCGGCCGGTTTCCATCAGCGCTTTGTAGAAGGCCTGACCCGAATACACCCCATAACAAACAATGGCTATTGCCGCAGCCACAGCGCCGATGGCGGCCGACTCGGTAGGAGATGCCCAGCCCAGCAACATGCTGCCCACCACCGCCACGAAAATGCCAAACAAAGGCACCACATCGCGCATAAACGGCTTCCATTTTTCCCATCCCTCCTTGCGTGCGGAAGGATCATCGGCCGGTGCGAGTTCGGGATTAAGCTTGCAGCGCAAGGCCACATAAGTCAGAAAAGCGACAGCCAGCACGAACCCCGGAACAATGCCGCCTATCAATAATTGCGAAATCGATATGCCCGCCAGGCTGCCCAGCATTACGGCCAACGCCGACGGAGGAATCAGCATGGCAATGCCGCCCACGGCCATAATGGGCCCCATGGCAATGCTCGGGTGGTAACCGCGGCGCAGCATCTCGGGCAGCATCGTGCCGCCCATCATGGCCGTATTGGCGATGGTAGAGCCCGAAAGAGTCGCAAAAACAGTACCCCCAACTACCGACACAATAGACAACCGCCCGGGCACTTTGGCAATTAACTGCTCGATGGCATTAATCGCCCGAAAGGCCAGTCCGCTGTAAAACAATAGCTCGCCCATCAGGATAAACAGCGGAATCGGAGTAAGCGAAAAACTGCTGACGGACTGAATTGAATTGCGCACCAATTGCCCCAACCCCGCTTCACCCCCCATAAAGAACCACGCACCTAGCAAGTTAACGCCCAGGAAGGCGAAAGCCACTGGCACCCCAATCAACATCAAGACGAATAATGTGCCCAATAGAGCGCTCAAGGCCAGTTGCCACTCCATTACGCGTCCTTCCTGTTGACGAATGACAGCGCGATGCGCCGTGCAAACTCGATGGTTAACAAAATAAAGCAAAACACCATCGGCAGACCCAGCCACCAATCGGGAAACACCAGCACTTTAAACACCAGGCCGCCCTGCGCTCTGCTATCGAGCACGCCCAGCACGCTTTCCCACGCCAGAACCAGGCAAATAAACAGACAAACCACGTCGCCAGCAAGTGCCAGCCACAGTTGCACCCTGGGTGGCAATCCGCGCACCAGAACGTCTACCCGGATGTGATCGTTGGTATACAGAACCCATGGCGCCGCCAAAAAAGCAGCGACCATTAACATGTACTCGGTAACCTCTACCGACCATGGCATGGACGCGCCGCCGACATTGCGCAGAAGCACGTCGGCACACACCAGAATGGCCATAAGGCCAAACAAGAACGCCGCCGCAATTCCGGTACCCAGAACCAAATAGCGATAAGCACGCATGCCCCAATACTGATCCAGCCCGGCATGGCGCGAGCTGCAGGTTTCTGCCATGAAATTCCCTTTTTTCCGATCTAAGCCGCTTGTGCAAATCAATAGCGACGATCGCAATTATTTTACGCTTAAAGTATTTATGCGGAATTAGGGAAATCGCTAGAGGGCGACTGATTTCAATTGCGGATTTGAACGAGAAAGACGGGGCGATTTATGCCAAAATGCTTACTTTAGGCGTGCGAAACCCGATGCGGTCTCAAGAAACCCTATTTCAATCGCTGGAACATCAGGGCTGGGCCGTCTCCGACGACCTTATCCCACCACATTTTCAGCACAGCTTATATCTTCAAAGCCAAAAACTATGGCAAGCGGGGCATTTTCACGAAGCACACATAGGGCGCCAGGAAACCAGCTCGCAGCATGTTGATATTCGTGGCGACTCAATTTGCTGGCTGGACCCGCGACAACCCCTAAAAGCCCACCAACAGTTTGCTGCCTGGTCGGCAAACCTTAGAGACGCGCTCAATCAACGGTATTACCTTGGGCTGCGCAGCGAAGAGTTTCATTTTGCGCGATATCCCGCAGGCAGCAGTTATAAGAAGCATCTTGACCAGCACCGCTCATCCCAACGGCGAAAGATCTCTCTGGTTCTTTATTT
>DATCVA010000315.1:0-4833 GCA_036567205.1 Eoetvoesiella sp.
GACTTCACCCAAGTTACCCAAATTAACGACTTTTTCGAGCAGAATAATTTGCATGACGATAGGCCCCGGATTAGTTATGGTTATCGGTGTAAGGCAACAATGCCAGGAAGCGGGCACGCTTGATAGCCGTGTCTAGCTGGCGCTGGTAGTGAGCCTTGGTGCCAGTTAAACGTGCAGGAATAATCTTGCCGTTTTCCTGGATGAAATCACGCAAAGTGTCCAGATCTTTGTAATCGATTTCTTCAACGCCAGCAGCTGTAAAACGGCAAAATTTGCGACGTTTGAACAGCGGATTTTGCTGGGTGAATTTACGTTTTTCTTTGCCTTTTTTGAAGAAAGCCATAGTGTGCCTCTTTAGTTTTTGGGCTTTTAGCCCAAGCTGTATGTACTATGCATCGAGTCGGTGAATGGCTCGCGCAACTGAAAATTACCAGCAGGTTTTTACTAAACAACGACGGCTGCGCCGCCGGCAAAAACCCGATCTGCCTGTTGTATGTGCAATACCAATTTGTTCGAGCCTTTTCGAGCTGCGGCTAAAAAGCCTTCTATCGATAACGCTGCACCCAAAGGGGTATCGGCCAACAACAAAGCGATGTCTCCGAGAGCAACCGCTGAAACCACCAATTCGATCCGGCGAACTACACCAGCCTCTTGGACGTCAGATTCGTGACTTAGCAGCATTTCGACCGCAGGCAACCCGGCGGGGGTATACCGAAGAGGCTTAACCTCTAGTGCGCTGGCCGTTATGACAACCTGATTCACGCTGTTGCTCGAGACAACTGGCAATTACTCCGATTCCGCCGCGTTAGCGGTTGTAGTTTCGGTGGATGCCTTGCGAGCCTCTTCACGTTCAACCGACTTCATCATGATTGAAGGTGCCGTGGTAGCTTTCTTTGTTTTGATAACGATGTTACGCAAAATAGCATCGTTATATCGGAAGGCATGTTCAAGTTCATCGAGAGTAGCCTGACCACATTCGATGTTCAGGCAAACATAATGAGCTTTAACCAGTTTTTGAATAGGGTAAGCCAATTGGCGGCGACCCCAGTCTTCCAGACGATGCACCTGACCACCGTTACCGGTAATCACCGCTGTATAGCGCTCGATCATGGCGGGCACTTGCTCGCTTTGATCGGGATGCACAATAAACACTACTTCGTAGTGACGCATAAATACACTCCTTGAGGATATCTTTTGGCGCCTTGCCTATTTTAGCAACTGCAGTTTCCAGCAGTATCGAACAGCAACTAAGCACCAAAAGGGACAGCCCGCCCTTACCCTTCGGTAAGAATCGAGCAAGAAACCAGCTATATTAACACGCCTTGGCCATAGCAACCAACAAAAGAAGCTTGGCCGCCAGACTTTTACATCTGGCTTGCCGTCATGGCTTAGCCCTCGACAACGGCATAGGCCGAGTGATTATGTATAGACTCGAAGTTTTCCGCTTCCACCCGAAAACGTTGCACGCCCGCAACGCCCTTGATTTGCACAGCCACGTCGCGCACAAGATCCTCTACGAACTTCGGGTTCTCGTAGGCTCGCTCGGTAACGAATTTTTCGTCGGTACGTTTTAGCAAACCCCATAATTCGCAGGAAGCCTGCTGCTCGATTGACGCAATAAGGGCTTCGATGTCGATTCCATTTGCATTGTCGAACACCGCATTGACCGTAACATGGGAACGCTGATTATGCGCGCCATACTCGGATATCGCTTTGGAACACGGACAAAGGCTGGTAACGGGCACCATGACTGTAAGCTCGAACTCGACTGAGCTGGCCTGCGCCCTGGCGACCCACTTGATTTCGTAATCCATCAAGCTGGCGACCCCCGAAACCGGGGCCACTTTGTTAACAAAATAAGGAAATACAGCAGCAATATCGCCCTGCTCGGCACTAAGCAATGGCAACATCGCCTGCGCCATTTCACAAAACAGCTGCGGCGTCATGGGCGTTGCGCGATACTGCTCTAGCAGCGCCACAAAGCGCGACATATGCGTACCTTTCTCGTGGGCCGGCAGCGCTACGGTTAGCTCCCAGTTAGCCACTGTGGGAAGCGCTGGCCCAGTGCCCGATGCTATTAGCATGGGGTGACGAACACCACGAACACCCACCCGTTGAATTGGCATATGGCGTGTATCGACGCTGCTTTGCACATCGGGCATAGCAACCGCGGAATCAATCAGAAAATTCATAATCCAACCTACAAACACCCGGCAAAATACCGGGTTTCAAAAAAGGCCAACTTCCTATTATCGGGCAATTAATAGCTAAATAGGCATAAAACCCTGATGTAGCAGGGGCATTGCAATTAGCGGCCCATGAAATGCAAACGTATAAGCTAGTTTTCCGTCAGTAGCGCACCAAAGCGCGAACGGATCGAGTTTTCAATTCCACTGGCATCCAGGCCATAACTCTTTAACAAGGCAGCCTGCTCGCCATGATCAATAAACAGATCGGGCAAGCCCAATTGCAAAACCGGGCGCTCAATCGCTTGTGCACTGAAATACTCGAGAACGGCGCTTCCGGCCCCTCCCATGATAGCCGCTTCTTCCAGTGTTACAAACGCGTCATGCGTCGCCGCCAGCGTTTTCAGAAGCGCCTCGTCCAAAGGCTTGACGAACCGCATGTCTACCACAGTAGCATCCAGCACGTGGGCAGCCTTAAGGGCTTGATGCACCAGAGTACCAAACCCCAGGATCGCGATCTTCATACCCTCGCGCAGAATACGCCCCTTGCCCAGTTCGACCGTTTCCAGCCCTGCCACGACTTCCGCCCCGCAACCCGCGCCGCGCGGATAGCGCACCGACGCAGGACCGTGATACTGATAACAGGTATTGAGCAGCAAGCGCGTTTCGTTCTCGTCCGATGGTGTGGCAACCACCATATTAGGAATGCAACGCAAAAAAGCAATATCGTAGTTGCCTGCATGCGTGGCGCCATCGGCGCCCACCAGACCGGCACGATCCAGGGCGAATGTGACGTCCAGGTTTTGCAACGCAACATCGTGAATAAGCTGATCGTAGCCGCGCTGTAAAAACGTGGAATAAATGGCCAGTACGGGTTTAAGGCCTTCGCACGCCATGCCGGCGGCGAACGTCACGGCATGCTGCTCGGCGATCCCGACGTCGAAATAGCGCTTTGGAAAACGTTGTTCGAACGCAACCATGCCACTGCCTTCGCGCATGGCCGGCGTTACACCGACCAGGCGTTCATCGGCCTGCGCCATGTCGCACAACCAGTGTCCGAACACTTGGGTGAATGTCTGCCTGGCAGGCGCCGTGGGTTTTTGAATCCCCACGGAAGGATCGAATTTTCCTGGTCCATGATAAAGAACCGGATCGGCTTCCGCCAGCTTGTAACCCTGACCTTTTTTAGTGACCACATGCAAGAACTGCAGTCCGCCCAGAGCCTGAAGATTTTCGAGTGTGGGCACAAGGGCATCCAGATCATGCCCGTCGATTGGTCCCACATAGTTAAACCCGAGCTCCTCAAACAAGGTGGCGGGCGACACCATGCCTTTGGCATGACCTTCAAAGCGCCGTGCAAGCTCGAGCACCGGCGGGACATGCTGCAACACGGCCCGTCCCACATTTTTGGCGGCGGCATAAAAACGCCCCGACAACAAGCGGGCAAAATAATGATTAAGCGCCCCGACTGGCGGCGAAATCGACATATCGTTATCGTTCAGCACCACAAGCACATTGACATCGGGCGTAACGCCCGCATTATTGAGCGCCTCGAAGGCCATGCCCGCAGTCATGGCGCCGTCGCCGATTACGGCAATATGTTGGCGTTTCAGGCCTAAGTTCCGCGATGCGACGGCCATTCCCAGGACGGCCGAAATAGACGTGGACGAATGCGCCGTCCCAAAGGCATCGTACTCGGACTCGCTACGCCGCGGAAAACCTGAAATACCGCCGAACTGGCGCAACGTCGCCATCGCTCCGCGCCGACCGGTAAGAATTTTATGCGGGTAAGATTGGTGGCCGACATCCCAGACTATGCGATCGTCCGGAGTGTTAAACACGTGATGCAGGGCAATGGTCAGTTCTACCGTACCCAGATTCGACGACAGATGCCCCCCAGTTCTGGATACCGACTGCAGTACAAATTCGCGCAACTGCGTCGCGATTTCTTTAAGTTCGCCACGCCCCAGCGTGCGCAGGTCGGCAGGTGACTGTATTTGATCAAGAGAGACTGTAGTCATACAAATAATAAATTGGCAATAGTTTTGCCGAAGTGGCAATCGTAAGGGCAAAACAGATCGTCGTGGGGTTGCTGTGCACTATTTCTTGCACCCTACACGTATAGCACCAATACTGCCGGTGCCGTGCGCTAGCGATCTCGCCTTACGATGAAATCGGCGAGTTCGGCCAAGCGTGTTCCCGCCGCGCCTAACGGCAGCAAAGCAGTGCGGGCCTCATCACGTAAAACGTGAAGCAGCTCGCGCGACCCGTCCAGGCCCAGCAGCGACACATACGTAGGTTTGTTTTCTGCCGCATCTTTACCGGCCGTTTTACCCAGTGTAGCCGTATCGGCGGTGACATCCAAAATATCATCGGCAACCTGAAACGCCAAACCGATTGCGGCGGCATACGCTTCAAGGCTGTCGCGTGTGGTTGAACTGGCCCCGGCGACGATTCCGCCCAGTAGCACACTGGCCCCCAGCATCGCACCGGTTTTCATAACATGCATGGTCTGCAATTGCTCGCGCGTGAGTACAACGCCTACGCTTCCGCAATCGATAGCCTGCCCGCCAGCCATACCCAGACTGCCGGCCGAGCGCGCAAGCATTACAGTAGCCTGCACTATTAAAGCAGGCGCAATGGGCAT
>DATCVA010000316.1:0-7669 GCA_036567205.1 Eoetvoesiella sp.
CGACGCAGAGCTGCGACATGTGGCGTTGGCCGATCAAGCGCTGTGCATCGGTCCGGCTTCCGCCGCAGACAGTTATCTGAATCCCCGACGGCTGTTGCAGGCAGCTGCTCTGACGGGCGCGGGGGCGATACACCCGGGGTACGGTTTCTTGGCTGAGAATGCCGGGTTCGCTGCCGCGGTAGAGGAAGCAGGCCGGGTGTTTGTCGGGCCGACGTCGGCGAACATTCGGCTGATGGGCGACAAGGTGTCGGCCAAGCAAGCCATGATTGAAGCCGGCGTACCCTGCGTGCCCGGATCTCCAAGTGCACTGCCGGATGACCCGTCGCAAGTACAACATCTGGCGCAGTCCTGCGGTTATCCGCTGATTGTGAAGGCGTCCGGCGGTGGTGGGGGCAGAGGCATGCGGATCGTGCGCTCTGCCTCAGAACTCGATGAAGCGGTGGCGATGACGCGTGAGGAGGCGGGCCGCGCTTTTGGCAATCCCGAGGTGTATCTGGAGAAGTTTCTGGAGCATCCACGCCACATCGAAATCCAGGTATTGGCCGATAATTTTGGTAACGCGGTCTGGCTTGGAGAGCGGGATTGTTCCATGCAGCGCCGCCACCAAAAAATCATTGAAGAGGCGCCGGCCGTTGGCGTGGATCGTGATGCAATCGCGCGTATCGGCGAGCGTTGTGTCAAGGCGTGTCAGCTGATTGGCTATCGTGGTGCAGGCACCTTTGAGTTTCTGTACGAGGACGGTGAGTTCTTTTTCATTGAAATGAATACGCGTGTGCAGGTCGAACATCCCGTCACGGAACTGGTGACCGGTGTGGACATCGTCCGCGAGCAACTGCTGATCGCACTCGGCCAACCTCTGTCGATTTCCCAATCACAAGTTCGCATTCAAGGGCATGCCATTGAATGCAGAATCAACGCCGAGGATCCATTCAATTTCGCTCCGGCGCCTGGTCGAGTCTCTTCCTGGATTGCTCCCGGCGGTCCAGGCATCCGGGTCGACAGCCATCTCTATGCCGGGTATCAGGTCCCGCCGTTTTATGACTCGCTGGTGGCGAAGTTTCTCGCTCACGGGGCGAGCCGTGCCGAAGCCATCCAGCGAATGAGCGGTGCCCTGAGGGATGCCGAACTGGTGGGCATCAAAAGCAACATTCCTTTGCACCAGCGCCTGATGGCGGAGCCGGGATTCGAGGCAGGCGGCTTTGATATTCATCATTTGGAGCGCTATTTGAACCAACAGGGGGTTTCCCAATGGGCCCCGAATTCATCGAACAGGTCATCAAGCTGGTAAAGCAGCGTTCGCTTTGCGCGTTTGAGTTCGAGCAGGCCGGCGCCTGCTTGCGCATTGTGCTTGATGGTCGCGACTCAGGGTTGCAGAAATCCCCGGCGGCCGTAGCACCGGCTCGAGCCATCACCTGTCTCACGTCAACGGCCATGGGGGTGTTACGGCTCAAGCATCCCCAACGTGACGAGGTTTTTTGCCCATTGGGCAGCGAGGTCAAAGAAGGACAAATAGTGGCGTTTCTGCAGAATGATGAGGTCCTCGAAGAGGTCAAGGCATCGGGTGCCGGCGTGCTGTTGGCTGCGCTGGCAGAAGACGGTGACGTCGTCGGTTACGGCCAAAACCTTTTCGAGATTCGATGAGCCTCTGTTGCTTGAACAACCGGGCCGCCAGTCATAAGCCCCAACAGCTAGTTGTGGCGGAGGACTCACATCAGACGATTGTACTAGCAGCGTGCGAGTTGATCGCCGAGCAGGGGTTCGGGGCCATGTCCATGAGAGCGCTGGCGCATCGAGCGGGTTTTCAACCCGGAAGCTTGTATCATCATTTTAGTTGCAAGCAGGAAGTGCTTGAAGAAGTCGCCGAGCATCTTCTTGGAGAGCGCATTCATGAGTGGTGGTCCTGCAGGCCGAACAGTAAAAAGCCCCTGGACATGCTCAATGCCTTCGTGACGTTTCATATCGATCGCCTGCACAACCAGCGCGCGGAAGAGCAGTTGCTGTGCACAGAGTTGAGATACCTGAACCCCGGCCGCCGTGAACGCGTGCAGGAACATTACTCAATATATGTGCGTGAGCTCGACATTATTATTGAGAGCGGTATTGAGCGTGGTGCTTTTAGTCTTTCGCATGGCGCAGGAACCTCCCATGCTATTTTGGCCATGCTGGACGGATTAGTTTGTACTCGGGCTTACAGCTTTGATGCTGATGCCAGGTCGATAAAAAAGATTCAGGGGATGGTCGCGCGAATTGTCGGGTGTCCGTTTCCGGATTGAGCGTTTAACGGTGGACTGGACCGTTTATCCAGCCGGCAATAGTTCTTACCAGAAAAATATGTCTGTTCGGCAGCGGTGCCTTCCTGTCTGCCTGAAAGGTAGGAGGGTGTTTGCTGTGTTTCAAACTGTCGACTAGTCAGCTAGTCGCCATTAACCATTCGAGGGTGCCATGAACACTAATGTTATTAACTGGGACAAACTGGGTTTCAATTATATTGATACAGACCTGCGTTACCGGTGCCACTGGCGTGACGGCGCCTGGCAAACGGGCGAGTTGACTAAAGATAACCGCCTGTACATCAGTGAAGGTTCCACCGCGCTACATTATGGCCAGCAATGTTTCGAAGGACTGAAGGCCTATCGTGCCAAGGACGGCTCTATAAATTTGTTCCGGCCTGATCAGAACGCCTTGCGTATGCAGCGCAGCTGTGACCGAGTACTGATGCCGCAAGTGCCCGCTGCAATGTTCATTGATGCGTGTCAGCAGGTGGTCAAGGCCAACGAGCGATTCATCCCACCCTACGGGACGGGTGGCTCCCTATACCTGCGTCCTTTCGTTATAGGGGTCGGAGATAACATCGGTGCCCGGACGGCCCCTGAATTCATTTTCTCGATTTTTTGCGTACCGGTAGGCATGTACTTTAAAGATGGTATGAAGCCGAACAACTTTGTGATTTCAGCCTACGATCGCGCGGCACCTAATGGCACCGGCGCAGCCAAGGTAGGAGGCAATTACGCGGCGAGCCTGATGGCCGGCGCTGAAGCGAAGAAGGCCCACTTCGCCGATTGCATCTATCTCGACCCTTTGACCCATAGCAAGATCGAGGAGGTCGGTACCGCAAACTTCTTCGGCATTACCGCCAACAATGAATTCGTCACGCCCAAATCGCCTTCGATCCTGCCTGGAATTACCCGCCTGTCGCTGATGCAACTGGCGCAGGAGCGCTTGGGCCTGACCGTCATCGAGGACGATGTTTATATCGATCAGCTTGACCGATTCGTCGAGGCAGGGGCATGCGGCACCGCCGCCGTGATCAGCCCGATAGGTGGCATTGAATACAAAGGTGAGCTGCACGTATTTGGCAGCGGAACTGAAGTGGGGCCGGTGACCCGGAAGCTGTACAACGAGTTGACGGGTATTCAATACGGCGAAATCGAAGGCCCGGCGGATTGGGTGATCAAGGTTTGAGTGCAGGGGTTGTCGGTTGAACAAGGCGTCTGGTGACGCCTTTTTTTTCGTCAACTCGAGCAACTGCGGTGAAAGAGGAGGGTGGTCGTTTGCCGCGATCTCACAACACGAGAGGGCCTGGCATAGACCAGCCGTCCTCAATCAACGATGATTTTGCTTTATGGCGCTGATTGGCGGGTTGGAGCGCCGCAACGACGATGACTTCGACGAGATAGTCCGGGGCCGCGAGCCTGGATTCTCCTGTCGCGCGTACTGGTGTATGACCTGGCGGCACCCAGCGGTCCCAGACGGCGTTCATCTTTGAGAAGTCCGCCACATCGGCCAACCAGACTTGAGCGGAAAGAATTCGGGTCTTGTCGGTTCCAGCGAGCGCCAGGAGGCGGTCGACCTCTGCAAGCGCTTGCATCGTCTGTTGAGTGACATCTGAATCGGGCCGCCCAATCTGCCCGGCAAGGTATACCGTGTCGTTGTGCACGACAGCGCTGCTCATGCGCGGACCGGTTTCAAAGCGTTTGATATCCATAGCCTTGTTCCTGTCACGTTCTGAATATTTGGGATGCGCAACGCCCCAGCGCTCGACGGGTTCATTATGAGCGTTGGGGCAGCGAATTTAATCTCTGGCCGGTCGCGTTATTGGCCGCCGGGCGCAGGGATGTAGCCGGCTTTTGCCGCGGCCAAACCGAAACTTTCGCCTGCGCGAATCCTCTTTTCCACGCGCTCGTCGATGACCAAGATGCGCTCTGCAATAACAAGCGCCGCCTCTACGTGGGCGCGGGGAATGACGACGATGGCGGTGTCGTCACCTGCAATGAGATCACCTTGAGAGACGGAAACGCCGCCTACCGTGATGTCGCCTCCCAGGGGCAGCACCTTGGCACGAGTCTTACCAGTCGTGGGCGCGATCCAACGACTTGACACCCATAATTTCGTCGCGCGAATCTCGTCAATGTCACGGCAGGCGCCATCGATGACCACGCCCGTAGCCTGTTGGTTGCTCGCTCCCAATGCTGCCAGGCCGCCCATTGTCGAAATGCGCGCTCCGCCCATATCCACCATCAAAATCTTGCCTGGACCGGTGGCCGCTATCAATTGGCCCACTGCAAAGTCGGATTTTTCAAAGTCTCCCAATTGCCCCGTCAATACACGCGCCGTGACGGCAAATCCAATCGCCAGACCGGTTCCGCTTTGCCGCGGTATATCCAGGATGGTCCCATTGACACCCAGTTCGTCCAGTGCGTCGGACCAAGTGCTGGTATTGATTAGCGCGCCACGTTTAAGGACGTCTTGTTCATTAATGGTCATCTGCTTTTCTCCTCAATGATGTTTCGATAAGCGTGCGATGTTCATACGGGTTACTTGAGTATTGTCTGGCGGGAGAGATTTCGTTGATGCTCTGGTGCGGAGGTCAATAAACCATTGTCTCTACGATGGGCGTGTTGTTTCTGATTCTTGCGTATCCGAGTGCAGTCAGATCAATCGTGCGGAACTGGCCATGGGTAATCAGTTCGGCCACGCCCCTTCCGGTGGCCGGCGAATGCATCACGCCATGACCGGAAAAACCGGTGGCGAACATGAAGTTTTGATATTTGTCATGCGGCCCGACCACACCGTTGTGGTCAAACACATTCATCTCGTAATGCCCCGCCCATGCTCGCTGCAACTTCAAACTTTCCATTGCTGGAATACGGTGTGCGAGCAGTGGCCACAGCTTCTCTTCCAGCAAGTAGTGGTCGGGCTCGAAGTCACCATCGGCCCGCGGGTCCCGGTCCGCGTCAGGCGCAATACCGGCGATGAAACCCTCGCCTTCAGGGCGCAGCCAGAAACCTGAAGTGTCCAGGATCACGGGGAAATCAGCGCTGGCAATCGGGGATTTGAAATGGAATACAGTCCGTTTGCGCGCTTCAACGGGCAAATCTATGTCAAGCCACTCAGCGACTCGCCCACCCGCGGCCCCAGCTGCGTTCACACACCAATCGCAGGGGAGGGTAGAACCATCGGCCAAATCGACCCCAGTCACCCTGGAGCCAGTCGTGCGAACGCCAACGGCCCGCCCATCGATATACTGAACGCCCAGCAATTTCGCACTGCGCTTCACACATTGAAGAAGCGCCCAGGCGTCGAACCAGCCTTCACTGGAGGCGCCGAAGAATCCGTGCGCAACATCGTCATGGTTAATCCAGGGATACTTTTTCGCCAACGCGGCCTTATCGAGTTTTAAAACGTCGGCGCCGTTAGCCACTTGCATTTCGGCGTTCTCGTACATGACATCGGCGTGCTCAGGTGCAGCGAGCGTCAGGTAACCGCGCTCCCTGAATTCGATGTCGGCTTCAGAGCCAAACCACGCTTTCGGATCGCGACAAATCTGGGCCGCAAACAAACTCATATGAATGCTGAATGGGCATGCGAGCTGCGTCCTAATCGAGGCGGCCGAGAGCGCAGTTGAGGAAAAACTATAGGAGCTGTCTTGCTCGATTATCTGGATCGATCCACTAAAACCTTCCCGGCGTAGAAAGTACGCTGTGAAACTTCCCATAACGGCGCCGCCGATGATCACAACCTTTTCATTCGCCTGGCTCATAGCCATTCTCCAAGAATTTCGTAACGCCATAATTATGACCAGACGGCTGCGAAACGCTTGATTGGAAATCATGGAATCGTGCGGAAATCTGCATAGCGGGCCAAACGAAATGATGATTTTTAGTCCGGTGATCCGGTGACACACAGCGTGCTTGATGTGGCCAATGCCGTGATGTACTTTCAAGAAAAAGGGAACTTCCAGGCTTGAATAATCAATATGCAAAAGCACATCAATCGCATCACCCCATTCACTGTTGAACGGATGGCAAATCATGTTCAAACATGACTTCGGAGAAATTCTTGACGGAAGCGAGCACAACATGTCGCTTTTAGAATTTATCTTCGGTCGCCTGCCGGGGGTTCTGTTCTACGTCAAGGATGAGCAAGCACGGTTTCGGATGTTCAATCAGGCCTTGATCAACCAGGCCGGATTTACCACAAAAGATCAGGTGTATGGCCGAACCGCCGCCGAGCTTTTTTCAGTGAGCGGACCAACGATTCTTGCGCAGGATTTGAGCGTCATTCATGACGGCAAGCAGATGCTGGATATGCTTCGTCTGTACTTTACGGCGGACGGCTCAAGGCAATGGTGCCTGAGCACGAAAGTGAGAATTCAAAACGATCAGGGAGTGTTTATTGGACTGGTTGGAATATCGAGGATATTGCCAAAGCCGGATGAAAAGCATACGAGCTATAAGCGACTGCTGGACTTCATCTCTATTTTAGAATCCCGATTCGGCGAGAAACTATTGATCTCGGACATCGCGGCCGAGGCCAACCTTTCACCCGACACGCTGGAGCGGCTCTCCAGGGAAGTGTTTCACCTGACCCCCAAGCAAATTCTCTTGCAGCTACGCATTGATAAGGCCTGTGAGCTGCTCGAGAAAAGCGACAAGCTCATCACCGACATTGCCTTCGAATGCGGCTATGCGGATCACAGCGCTTTCTCAAGGCAGTTCAAGGCAGCGACGCACTACACGCCTCATCAGTTCCGAGGCATCAAAACTCAGAGAGTTTCCCTGTGATCGAAGTCACATTGCCGGGTTAGCTCCGTGCTACGGGGATAGCGGCAAGACGTTGATAGTGAGAACTTGGAATCGGACCTTGCCTTCGACCTGAGGAGGCTTGGGTTTGCATTGTCGCTGCTTTTCCGGTTTGGCCCAATGGCCACGACCAGGGAGAGGGATACCGGCTTTGTGACAAGCTTTGGCGAGGGCGACGTCGGAAACACCAATTTCGTGGGCCAGTTTAACCATGGGTGTTTGCCATACTTTTTCGAACAGTTCCACGACGGTGAAGCTCACGAATGTGTACATGCAGTCTCTCACCTTTCCTCATCGCGAATTTGAGGTTATAAAACAGGGTGTTGCAGATGTTAAATTCCGGGAAACTCTGGGTGCAGCAGCCTATGACGGTGTTCGCGTCTCTGGCGTCGCGTACGCTGGAAAGGACAACATCGACTCGTTTGGCGTGTGTTCGTAAGTTGAGGACAGCACGGCACTGAGTCGTTCGCTTAACAGGTTCCAGGCGTTTTTCTTCTCTTCGGCATAGTCGTGGTGCAAGTAATGGCGTCTCACCCGTGAACCGGCCAGTACATGATTTTGGCAGCGATCGATGACATCCAGGCTAA
>DATCVA010000317.1:0-12521 GCA_036567205.1 Eoetvoesiella sp.
GTTGCCCGCACCGCAGGCCCTTTCGACTGATTGAGGATACGAAACTGTATACCGGCCTGGTCAGTAGCATAGGCCATTACTCCGCCCAAGGCGTCAATCTCTTTTACTAAATGGCCTTTACCAATCCCTCCTATGGACGGATTGCAGGACATCTGCCCCAGCGTTTCCATATTATGGGTCAACAAAAGCGTGGATGCACCTGTACGGGCAGCCGCTAGAGCAGCCTCGGTACCAGCATGGCCACCACCGACCACGATCACATCAAATTGTTCCGGATAAATCATTTTTCGCTCAAGCGAGTAAGTACGCTAACTACGCATTATAGCGCCGAAGGAAGATGTTTCACGTGAAACGTAGGTTTTTCGGTCTCATATCTAGGAAATTTATGTTAACGGAATGCTCCACGTGAAACAGCTGCTTTGCCATGTACAGAAGTTTTTCGTTTCTCGATACAGAGGTTTGAAATGTCCGCCGGAAAGTTTATCTGGATTTTTTATGCCTGCTTAGCCATAGAGCCCGGAAACCAAGCCCGATAAGGGAATAGCTGTATATAAACGGTTTTGTTTCACGTGAAACACGAGATGAAGGATGGAACCATTTTAGCCAAACCATGACGATAGGTTGTTCGAAACAACATACGGTTGGATTTTAATTTACCTTCATTGTTTGATTTTTATGCGGTGCTTCGGATAATTAACTTTAGCCTGCAATGGTCGCATGAAAAATCAAGAGGATGAAAAACATTTCCATTCTTGCTTTCGCGGAATGTTCCACGTGAAACAAGGGGAGACAAATTGGGGGAGCAGCAGTTATTTACGTTCCAGCCATGACCGAAGCATGCAGGTAATACGAACTATGATTATTTTTTATCAGGTCGAGCAAAAAATTAAAGAATCAAACATCGCCTCCATAGAAGAACGGAATTAACCAGGATATGCCGCCTTATAAAATACATGTAGAAATCGATGTTCTGTTGTACATGTATAGAAATAGTTAAACAGTTAGTTAGCAAAAGGCGGATGTATTTTTCATCTTTGATAGAACGCGGCTCGCCGGTCCTGTTTCACGTGGAACAATGCTGCGCGAGCATTAACGCCTGGGGACAACGCTGTGGATAACCCGCCTAATAAGATGTTGATAAGCAGTGCTTAACGATGCAATAAGGCGGCCTTGCATCTACAATGGGCGCACCTATAACGTGTAGATAACAAACTTTAAGGCCACAGCGCCTGCAGCGTTAAGAGCAAAATATTAAGACCGGACATCAGGAACACCTGCACGTTGTAGCAATATCCCGAAAATGAAAGAATCCCCGATCCATGGCTACGCAACGGTGGCCGTTAACCCCAACAAGATAGTCCACACATGAAATTCGAATCCAAGCTTCCGAAAGTAGGTACCACCATTTTTACCGTAATGAGCCAGCTTGCCGCCGAGCATAAGGCCATCAATCTGGGGCAGGGATTCCCGGACTTCAATCCGTCTGCAGATCTATTGGATCAGGTCGTAAAGGCCATGAAAGATGGGCACAACCAGTATCCGCCCATGGCCGGTATTCCTTTATTGCGAAACGAAATATCGACGAAGATGAAGGCCATGTATGGCCACTACTATGATCCAGACACCGAAGTGACGGTGACCAGTGGCGCGAGCGAAGCGTTGATGGCCAGCATCATGGCGTTTGTTAAACCCGGCGACGAAGTCGTGGTTATTGAACCTTTCTACGATCTGTATATTCCGGCTATTGAGCTGGCGGGTGGGCTGCCGGTAATCGTTTCAATGCAGCCGCCTACGGAATCCAATCCGCTATACCAGGTCGACTGGCAAAAGGTCAGGGCTGCCGTAACGACAAAGACACGGATGTTGATCATCAATTTTCCGCATAACCCGACTGGAATAAATCTCCACGAATCCGATCTCGACGCCCTCGAACTTATTGTGGACGAAACAGGCATTCTTGTACTTTCCGATGAGGTTTATGAGCACATCGTCTTCGACGGCAAACAACATCAAAGCCTTGCAAGAAGGGAAGCGCTAGCGGCGAATTCCATTGTCATTTCTTCGTTTGGAAAGACCTACCACACTACCGGATGGAAAGTCGGTTATTGCTGTGCACCAAGCGCGTTGTCCATCGAGATACGCAAAGTGCACCAATTCATGGTTTTTACCGTGTCGTCCCCCATGCAAGTGGCCCTGGCACACTATATGAAAGACCCGGCTCCCTACCTGGAATTATCGAGTTTTTACCAGCAAAAACGCGATCGTCTCACACGCGGACTTGCGAAAACACGCTTCAAACCCATGCCCAGTCAAGGCACGTTCTTCCTGCTTGCCGATTACAGCCAGATATCAAATTTACCGGAAGCTGAGTTTGCACGAAAACTGACAGTACAACATGGTGTCGGCGTGATTCCTGTGGCAGCTTTCTACGGCCGGCCCAATGCGGATGAATCCAACCATCAGTTGGTTCGCTTCTGCTTTGCCAAACAGGACGAAACCTTGGACGCCGCGCTGGATAAACTAGCCTTGGTCTAAAGCCGCAGGCTCTTATCGACTCCGCCATGGCGGAGTTTTTTTTTGCCCATTAATTATCCAAGCCCCATTCCCGAATAATTTTGAACTTTGATGAAGTGGACGAAGTATACATGGCAACAGCATAAAGTTTGCAAACGTCCTTAGCCGCTGAGAGAGGGCGGAAGCCCAGCTGTTAATTATCTTTGTAATTTATAACGACTGATACTAATGGGTGTCTGTGGATAACTGGCACAACCCAATTAAACCGTTTGGCATCATGGATTTAGATACAAATAAAGCGCGGCATAACCTATGTTTTATTCGTGGACTGAATCAGGACAACTTTTCGGATTGGGGATTTAATTGGAGTTGTACCCGCGTAGTCCACAACCTGTGCACATGCAGGCTTGTTAGGAGTTATCCACAGCGATGGCAATCTTAATCAGCCGCTACGAAATAGTTACTATATGTAAATTCTATTCAACCAAGTGTATTTGAGTCCATAAGGCGGGAGATTTCGCCATTAAGTGCTCGCTGCAATGGCGAGCCATCCGCATGGCGCAAGGACTCAGCCACCGATTGCTGGTCGACAAGTGAACGGTTTTGACTCAGCTTTTGCTTGGCTTCGATACAGGTGATTGTTATTTCAAGGCCAATAATGCCTCGCAGCATGGCATCGATATAGTCAGGCGGCGCGTCGTCGATGGACCATGGGTTGGGCTGGTTCCGCTCATAACGCTCGGTTTGCTGCCTTAGATGCTCCAGGAGCCAAGCTGGGTCGGTCTGGGTCGTCATCGTCCCGTGGACGTGGATGGCGACATAATTCCAGGTAGGTACAGCTTTTCCGTGGGTGCTGGCCTTGGAGGGATACCAGGACGGCGATACGTACGCCTGAGGGCCATGGAAGACGGCAAGCACCGGTGTGCCGTCCTGCAATTGAGAAAATTCAGAGTTGCTCTTGGCTATGTGCGCTTGCAGCAGCCGCTTTCCCTGGGAACCAGCAGTGAGAAGAAACGGCAAATGTGTGGCTGCAAGCTTGTCCTTGCCTTCTGACACGAGCGTGCCAAAAGGGTATTCATGGATCAACTGATGCTGCAAATCAGGGTCGTTAAGTTCGAAAGCCTTCGGTGTATACATGATGTCCTGGATGCTGGAAAGTTGGAAGTACCTCGCCAGTGTCGAAGACGATTTGATTCTCCGGCCACTGCAAGGCGGCAAGTTTGAAGCGAGATTTGGTTGGAGGTCGATTTGCCTTTCGGTCGCGCCACCGTGCGCCAACAGAGAAATCCACGCAAAAGACGTTGCCGCGCTTTCCATGCCAGGCCATTGATTCGACGTTCCTGAACAGTTGACTGTACCTGGGAGAAGCCTGGCCGGTCTGCATGCGGTACATGCGCCAATAATGGCCTATTACGACCGGTATATCGTCTTCATAGGTATCCCACCAGCTGACCCGATCGGAAAAACGCCACCGGTTGCCTGCAAAAAAGGGCGTGGCGGCCTTTTGTTCGACGCCTGAGGTCAGAACCTTAAGGGGGTTGACCATCTGCTGTGTGGCTTCGTATTCGGCAATCGAATGCAGGAATGGCGGGGGAGAGGTCTCGTCCTCGAGCTGCACCGACCAATATTCTTTTTCGTCGAGATAGCGTTGGTACAAGCCGGACGCGTCAGCCGTGGATTGTGCAAGGTTGTCCCAAACACGAAATTGTTCGACAACATTCCCGATGGATACGGCGCCGACGGCCTCGATAGCGGGAGTGGTCCATGCCGCATGCACGATCCGTATGTCATCCCGTTGCAAGGCGACAGGCATGCCCTGCAGGAACTCAATGATTGCAGCGCGTTGCGCCGGCGGCGTGCGCCGGAACGGCGCATAGTTTTTGATATCGCGATCGTGGCGTTCGTCGAAAAACCATCCAGAGCCATCCTTGACGTCACCAGTCAACAAGTTGAGCTCATGATTGCCCAGCACAGTTTGCGCATTCCCTTGCTGCACCATGTGCTGAACCAATTGGATCACGCTGTGGCTATCGGGACCGCGATCGCACAGGTCGCCTACGAAGGCCAGTTTCCGGTCTTTGCGATGTTGTCCGTTTTTGTCGTAGCCCAGGCGATCCAGCAAGGCCAGGAGTGCGGAATATTCGCCGTGGATATCGCCAATGATGTCCAGCGGATTGTCAGGGAGTCGTTGTACCAGGTGCATAAGGGGGAACTTGGTGTCGTAATGCTCCGAAACTGCAAGCAGTATACCTTCGTATGAGTGAAAGAAAAATGGATGGATGGAAGGACTTTAGGGAGTTGCTTGTAGTTGTTTACTATTCTTTTATATATAGAGACTAATACTAATGGGTGTCTGTGGATAAGTAGCACAACTCCAAAATATATTTTTGAAACAGTGGCTTGCGGCCGTTATTTGGCAAGGACAAGTTCTGTTCTCGCAGTGGATCGTTTCGGCACAACTTTTGAGGCGCAGAAAAATTACGAGCTTGTGCCTGCGCCATCAACATGCTGTGCACAGCCCACCTTCATAGTACTTATCCACAGGGAGCAGGATCGGATCTGTTTCGCCGTTAGATTTGGTAAAATCGATAATCGTTTTCATTCGCATCTCTCGCAGGAGAGGGATTCTCTTTCTCTGGAGTCTGGTTTTGTATAGTCAAAAATGTCGATCTTTTCGTCCGAACATCTTTTCCGCCGTCACAATGTTGGCGTTGGTCTTTGTCTATCTGGCGACGGGTTCGGTGTCATCAGCGGAGCAGGGCACACGCAGTGTGGATACCCAGTTTGGGGTCGTGTCAGTAACCGGCATGCCTAAGCGCGTCATAACGCTGAGTGAAAGCGCACTGGACACTGCTTTGGCAGTGGGCGTCCAGCCGGTCGGCGGGGTGGCGACTCGTGGCAGTAAAACTGTGTCCGATTATCTGCAGGAAAAGGTTGGCCCATTCAGCATCGTAGGAACAAGCCGGGAATACAACCTGGAGGCCATATTGCGCCTAAAACCCGATCTTATTCTGGCGTCGGATGGTTTAAGTAAAGATATATACGCGAAGCTCAGCAAGTTGGCACCTACGATAGTCCCGACCGCCAAGAACACCGATGATTGGCGCGACGCGGTGTCGATTTATGGCACCGCCCTTGGTAAAGATTCCGAACTGAAGTCGGGATTCTCCGCATTGGATAAGCGCATTGAAGGTTTGCGGGCCAAGTTGCCCGCGAATCAATCGGTTTCGGTGGTGCGATGGATGCCACAGGGTCCAATGGTCATGTCGGCACATGTTTTCACGGGCCAATTGCTGTCGCAGTTGGGGCTTGCCGCCACCGATATCGCTTCCAGCCTTACCGATCGCCCTCACAGTGATGTGCTGAGCCTCGAGAATCTGGCGAAAATTGACGCAGACTGGTTGTTTCTGGCTACGCTGAATGCGGAAGGCGAAAAAACGCTGACCGAAGCACGCCGCCAGCCGGCTTTTGTTCGCCTGACCGCGGTCGATGCGAATCGCGTCAACGTCGTTAATGGGCAGGTATGGACGAGTGGAACCGGGCTATTGGCGGCCGGCAAGGTTCTCGATGACGTGGAAAAGACGCTGTTGCAGCAATGACAGCAGTCGTGCATAGACCCTCCTCTGTCACGCATGTTGCGGTGAAATGCGCAGCGGTATTACTGCTGCTCGTTGTGGCCAGCCTGACGTATGGGGCCGGTGATGTGGCGCCATCCCGTATATGGCTTAGCCTATTGGGGCAGGGCGATGCCGAAGCACGATTCATGCTGGTGGAATTGCGGGTACCGCGCACCCTATTGGCGATCCTGGTCGGCGCTGCGCTCGGCATAGCAGGAATTGTTTTGCAGGCGGCCACTCGAAACCCTCTGGCGGAACCGGGGCTTCTCGGCGTCAGCGCTGGCGCATCGTTTGCGGTTGTACTGGCCATCAGCATGGGCGGAGCCGCCGCAACCTTGCACCTGGGCGTCGCTATAAGCGGCGCGCTAGCCGGCTGTATGCTGGTGTTGCTGGTTACCCAGATACGCGATGTGGGCGACGACCCGGTAAGGCTGGTACTGGCCGGGGCCGCTTTCTCCGGAATTCTGACCGCCCTAAGTACGCTTATTTTGTTGTACGACCAACGAAGCGCCGACGAAATCAGATTCTGGATTATAGGTGCCCTGGGAGGACGCTCGGTCGAAACGCTGATCTGGAGCCTGCCAGGTGTGCTGCTGGGCTTGTTATTGCTGCTTCCAGCCATACGGCCCTTGGCGGCGCTGGCCCTTGGCGAGCATGTAGCAACCGGCTTGGGGCACCATCCAAAACTGACGCGTTTATGGGCGCTGGTAAGCGTGGCCATCTTGGTCGGTACCGCTACCGCAGCCGCGGGTCCCATTGTATTCGTGGGCTTGGTCGTGCCATTCGTAGCACGGCGTTTTGTCGGTCCAGACATCCGTCGCACATTGGGCCTGTCCTGTCTGATCGGTCCAGCCATTTTGCTTTTTGCCGATACCGTGTCCCGTCTCGTGGTAAAGCCGTACGAGTTGCCGGTGGGCGTGGTTACTGCCATGGTGGGGGCCCCAGTCCTGATTGCCATTGTCCGCAGCCATCGATTGCCAAGGCTTTAAGTGATACATCAAGACAAAACATCGTCAATGTTCAATCAGAATAATAATACGCCAGCGGGGTATTGGCTGCTTACGGTAGGCTCATATCGGATCCTGGTGCACAGGCGGGGAAGTTTCGCTGCCTTGGCATTGATCACGGCCCTTATCGTGACAGCGGGCCTGAGTCTCGTCTGGGGCGTCGAAGATCTGAGCCTGGCCAGCGTGTTTTTTAATGCGGCTGGCCTGGGCGACCCCATGCATGTATTCCTGATACAAGAACTACGTATGCCACGGCTCGTAGCCGGCTTGGCTACGGGCTTCGCCCTTGGCGTAGCGGGATGCCTATTGCAAACCTTGGCGCGCAACCGCCTTGCCACGCCGGGCATCATTGGCATCGATGATGGCGCGACAGCCTTTGCGGTTGCGTCTATCGTGGCCGTTCCTACGAGTTTGGCTCCGTCGGCCCTGGCCCTGTCGGGAGCGGCGGTCGCCGCGGCGCTGGCATTCGGCTTGAGCGGCAGTGCGGGATCACGCGGCTACCGCTTCATCGTCGTGGGCATTGGTGTCGGTGCCATGTTTGGAGCGCTGACGAATTTTATGCTGGCCCGCGCTCACATCGACAGTGCCAATCTTGCTTATCCCTGGACGGTGGGCAGCCTTAATGCCCGGCCGCCTGAGGCGGTGTGGGTGTTGATGGCGGGCCTGCTGGTCTGTGTTCCCTGCGCAAAATATCTTGCGCGAGCGTTGAACGTACTGCGTTTTTCCGACGCGGTGGCCCAGGGCCTGGGCATTAATCTGCGTCGGGTGCGAATCTATACCTTGGTTGTTACGGTTATTCTAACGGCGCTCGGCGTAGCAGTTGTGGGACCGGTCGGACTGATAGCCCTGGCTGCGCCCGAAGTAGCACGACATCTAGCAGGTCACCAGGGAGTCGCCGTTATGGGGGCTGGTTTGGCTGGGGCTTTGCTTATGCTCGTTGCCGATTGGGCGGGACGCAGTCTGTTCGCCCCGATAGAAATACCCGTAGGCGTAATAATGGCGGCGGTGGGCGGTCCCTACCTGCTTTGGATACTATTGCGCCAACCATCTCGGAGAACTGAATGAGTGTCACCTCGCCTTTACTTGTTGCTACGTCGGCGGGTGACGCGCAACTGGAAGCGCGGTCCCTGGATCTGAATTACGGCAACACTGCCATTATCAAGGAACTGTCCCTTCGTATCCCGCAGGGCCAGGTCACCGCCATTGTCGGCCCCAATGGTTGCGGAAAATCCACCTTGCTGGCCGGCTTGTCGCGTTTGCACAAGCCAACGGCCGGCTCGGTATTGCTGAACGGCAAGGATATCGCCACGTTGCGGTCTAAAGAAGTGGCCCGCCATTTGGCCTTGCTGCCGCAAGGTGCAAGCGCTCCCGACGGCCTCACGGTATCCGAGCTGATTCAGTTTGGACGCCAGCCGCACCAAGGTGTTTTGCGCCAATGGTCCCAGCGTGACAGTGACATTGTGCAGGCCGCGCTCGACGCTACTCAACTCAATGATCTGGCTCACCGTCCATTGGAGTCCATGTCAGGCGGGCAGCGCCAGCGCGCCTGGATCGCCATGGCCATCGCCCAGGCCACACCATTATTGTTTTTGGATGAGCCCACGTCGGCATTGGATATGGGCCACCAGATCGAGGTATTCGAGCTTATCCGGGCATTGGCGGAAGCCGGAAAAACGGTCGTGATGGTGGTTCACGACTTATCCAGCGCATGCCGCTATGCCGACCATTTGGTGGCCATGCATGAGGGCAGGATTGTTGCCGAGGGCAAGCCGCGGGATGTGGTTACTCCCGAGCTGGTGGCCAAGCTGTACGGGGTAAGTTGTGTTCTTTTGCAAGACCCCCATTCCGGGACGCCTCTTATCGCGGGTATCAGGCGGATGGGGTAGTCTCTGGGCGTTGCATCATTTCCCAATACAGAAGGAGCTATTGGCTGCATGATCCGCGCAGTCCCGCAACGCTCAGACTTGGTGATGACAAGGCGACTACGAGAACGTCAGCGAATATGTGCGCGACCTCATTCGTCGCGCCAAAGAAACCAGGGAAACGGCTGCTTTCGAGCGGCTCAAGGCCGAACTCACCCATGCCTGGGCGCCGCCGGACTCGTCATACAAGCCCTTGACGGCAGCAGACGTCATCGCGCGTAACCGGGCCTGATTTCCGTCATGGTCAAGGCGCAGATACGCGTTCAGGAAGCCGCATCCTGGCGGTTGGACGCTCAGTTCCGTAGCAGGCCTGGATCGGATTGTTAAGCGTAGACGAGTTCGTCACCTTCCAGTTTCACGTTGGCCGTGCCTGCGTACGTCGCAACCAGTCCAAGTCTTTTTTCCATTGCTGGCGATCGGCAGCGTCACGCTCGAACAGAGCAAGGGTCTTTTCCAGTACCAATGTGTAAGGCCTGCCCGTGCGGCGGGTTTCATGCCGTATCGGCAGCTCATGACGGTCGATGAACTGGTGGATCAACTGGCGTCTGGCCTGAGCCAAGGGCCATTCGAGCCGTTGCTGTTGTGGGGAGGCTAGAAAGGCCAGCAAGGGTGCAGCAAGATCGTCGAGTCTCCCATGTTCGGACGGCGGTGTGATCGACCAGTCGGTTGCATCGCGCTTTGGCTTTGCCAGGCAGGTTTCGAGCGCGTGCGTGCAATGACTGTAGAGAACTGAAATATGCAGCCCTTCGAGATTCTTTATTTTCTGGGCCTGATGTAAAACTTGCAGCGGGACTTCCAGCGGTATGTCGTTCGTGCGCAGCATGGCGATGATTTGCTCGGTGAACGCAGAGCAACCAGTGACTTGGCTGGCGCGAAGCAGGCCCAGCCATGCGGCGCTGGTGTCAGTTAAGGTTGAAACTATCGTACTGCGCTGGTGATACTTCTGTACTTGCGCAATATGCCAACACAACCAATCCCAGCGCTGTTGCATCAGGCCGGCAATCAGGGCCACGGCGTTGGTACTCGTGCAAGAGGATTGTGCCAGAGCAGGTAGTTCCTGCGCCATCCAGGCCAGTTGACGCGTGTCTGCCTGGTGCGTTCCGGTCCACTGCTGGACACGTTCGGCACACCATGCCTGACCGTGGCGTTCGAGCAATTGCCACAGCCAGGGAGCCTGCTGTGCAGTCAGTTGCGACAGTGCAAAGGGTGACAACAGACCAGCAGCGGTCTCTGCGTCGTCGAGTCTGGCCGCGACGGGCAGCGTCGCGGTGAATAGTACGTCGGGATCGGCGACGCTTCTTGCCTGTTCCCAAAATGGCAGCAATGACTGGGCACGTGCATGGGCCTGAAGAGTGTCGCCAGCATCGAGCCATTCGGCAATCCGAGCGATAGCCCAAGCAGGTGTCTGCCGTGCCCGAATGACAAAGGCGCGTTCACGTGGCCATAGCACTACGGCGGCGCGATGGTACCAACGATCGACGGTATTGCCGTAATTGCCCATATAGCCTTCGTGCTCGGACTGGAACGGCGCACAATCAACCGACAGGCGATTCATGCACAGCTCTGCCTCACTGGCAAAACTGATGTCTTCACGTTTGCTGCCATCCGGAGCAAGCCAGTGGCGCAGTTCAACTTCGCTGTCGATCAGATCACCCAGTGCGGGATGATCCTCATTGTGGTCGAACCTGTCGTCTTCATCTTCCTGCTCATCGCTCCAATAACCATGCTGCTGATAGTCGTCTTCGGCTGACCAGGTTTCGTGCACATCCGCCAATGTCAGGAATATCTCTGCGTCCAGTTGTCTGGCGGCGGCCAGCAATGCCGCTGCGCGTTGAACATCCACGCCTTTGATACGCTGCCACGACAAGCCACTGGGGGTGTATTGGTGGTCGAGCAGATACACCAATCTATCCGGTGGTTCTGTGTGGGTATCGCCATCCCATCGTGGTGGTGCGGGGGTTTGCCAGAAACGGTGGAGTTCGCTTGCCAATGTAGTGACAGCTTGTTGTGGCAATTCGCTTGTGCGGGTGGCCCCCTGTGCGATTAGGTTATAGGTCAGCACAACCCGGTAGCCTTGCTTGACTGGGCGTACCTCGTGATGGCAATCGGCATAGAAGGCCACCATGCCGAGCCGATTTTGCGAACTGCGTGCACGCACCGTCTGACCCAGATGCGACACCACGAACTCACCACCAGTGAAGCTCGATGGCAGCGTGATCACCAGCGTGCCCAGCATGCCGTCGGCCTTCTCCGAATCCTGATGCACCGCGAAGAATTGCCCAGGTGCATAGATCAATAAGTTGTGCAGGTCTGCACGCAGTGAATCGGGTGATGGCACCCCAAGCTCGCGGCCGATGCGCAGCAATGCGCGATCAAGCACGGCCGTCCATTCGGGCGAAGTGAAGCGCAGGCGCTCGGCTGGAATTTCCCAAGTGTCGCGTACCCGTGGATCCAACCGGGTTTGGTCTTTATAGCCATGGTGTGCGGGCTGCGCTGCCGCGCACAGGAGATGGGCTGTTTGCAGTCCGATGGGTAAGGGGATGTCTCCCACGCCTTCCACATGCAACTGCGGATCGGCGCCGATGGCGAAGCGCGTGGCAAATGTGCTGGAAGTACCCAGAGCGGCCAGTTGTTGGGCGATGGACTCGGTGGAGGTGGTCATGTACGGTAGCTTGGAGTTGCAGTTTAGGCTTGACGCCGTGTTAGCCACATTACTCCAGTTTATTGATTCGGCCTTGACGCACGCGCAGGTTGTCCAGAATCAGGAATACTTTCTTGCCCGCATCCTTAATAAGCGCCTCTAGAAACTCGATCAGCTTGTCCGAATTGAACGCCTCATCAATGATCATCCAGCGCGCCTTGCCCTGGTTGGTGACGCTGGCAATCATGGAGAGCTTGTGCCGGGTGAAATCCACCTCACTTCCCAATACAGAAGCGGCATTTCTGCCGCATGTCGTTGATTTGCAAGCCAATCATGGCGGTCCCGCAACGTGCTTGGACATATTCTTGGACCCAAGTACCGAGTGTGTCCCTCGGTAGCGGCGGATGGCCCATCTTGGACGCTCCCCGCGCCCTCGTCGCCGGTACAGCACGCCAGCAAGCGGTCTGATCAAGGACGGCGAACATGGCCACCGGCGTTCAGCAACGTCCAATGACTGTAGCGGAGGCTTATTTTCCCACCTCCTGACCCGGAACACCAAGGATGTTGCGCCCTGCTTCAGCTCGAAAAAACGGGAGGAACGCAGTTCGGATTGATGGCTGCGGCAGCGGTGATGCCGGGGTGAGATGAAGGCTCCTTTGGCCAGTTGGCCGATACCGATAGGAGCCTCACCATGTCACACCAAACCTCGGACATCATCACTCCGAAAGCCCTGTTGCTCGATGAGCGGCTGACACCACTGGAACGCAACGCCTGGCTGACTTTCCGTGCGCTGGCCGGCAGCGACGGCACCGTGGTTCTC
>DATCVA010000318.1:0-10092 GCA_036567205.1 Eoetvoesiella sp.
GGCGGATCGCTGGGCGGCATGCAGGCATTAAGCTGGGCCATTACCTGCCCCGACCGTGTCGAGCATTGCGTGGTTATTGCCAGTACGCCGCGTTTATCGGCACAAAATATTGGTTTTAACGAAGTTGCCCGGCGCTCGATCATTACCGATCCGGATTTTCACGGCGGCAACTATTACGCCCACGGAACGGTGCCCAAAAAAGGTTTGTCGGTGGCGCGTATGGTGGGGCATATTACTTATCTGTCCGACGACGACATGGCCGAAAAATTCGGCCGTACGCAGCGTGCTCCCGGTGAAAACGGCGAATTCCACTATGGTTATGACGTTGAGTTCGAGGTGGAGTCTTATCTGCGCTATCAGGGTGAAAAGTTCTCGGGTTATTTCGATGCCAACACCTACTTGCTTATTACCCGCGCGCTCGACTATTTTGATCCTGCTCGTACTTATGGCGGCGACCTGGCGCGGGCGTTAAATAATATTTCAGCGGAATTTTTGCTGGTGTCATTTACCACTGACTGGCGTTTCCCGCCAGAGCGTTCGCGGGAAATCGTGCGTGCCCTGCTTAAGAATCAGCGGCCGGTAACCTACGCTGAAATTAATGCGCCCCACGGACACGACGCCTTCTTATTGGACGATGCCCGCTACCACGCAGTCGTCCAGGGCTATTACGACAGGATTGCGGTCAAGCTGGGTTTGCCCGAGCGCGCGACGACCACAGGGGTTTTAGCATGACCGGTCCTACGCAGGCTGCCCCGACCAGGGCAATTCGATCCGATCTTGTCCGCATTGCCAGTTGGGTGACGCCTGGCACGCGGGTGCTGGATCTGGGGTGTGGCGACGGCACTTTGCTGGCCTATTTGCGTGATCACAAACAAGTGGTCGGGGCCGGAGTCGAGCTGGACGATGATCTGGTCATTGAGTCGGTGCGGCGCGGTGTGCAGGTGGTGCAACAAAACCTGGAAGAGGGCCTGGCCTTATTTGACGACCAGCAGTTCGATACCGTGGTGCTGTCGCAAACATTACAGTCCATGCACCATACCGAGCATATCTTGCGCGAAATGGCCCGAGTGGCCCGGTTTGGGATAGTGTCATTTCCAAATTTCGGTTACTGGCCTCATGGCTGGTCGATTTTGCGCGGCCGCATGCCAGTCACCGGCGAGATGCCATACCAGTGGTACAACACGCCCAATATCCATTTGTGTACCCTGAAAGATTTTCAAGACTTGGCCGCGTCGCTTGATTTGCGCATCACTGATTTGGCCACCTTTAATTTCGATAAAGAAGTTAAGCTGTTTCCCTGTTGGCGCAGCACGCTTGCGGTTTATCGCTTTGAATCACCCAATTGGGCCGCCAAAAAATAGGGGGCAGTTATTTCTTCTTTGTCGAGCGTCTATGCCAGTCCGCGGGTTATACCTTTGTTGGTATTGGGGTTTGCCAGTGGTTTGCCGCTGGCCTTAACCAGCGGAACATTGCAGGCATGGGCAACGGTTTCCAACGTTTCCTTGCAAAATATCGGCTTTCTGACCTTGGTGGGAACCGCCTACACCCTTAAGTTTTTTTGGGCTCCGCTGGTCGACCGTTATGCGCCGCCGCTGCTGGGACGGCGGCGCAGCTGGATTTTCCTTAGCCAGATTTTATTGGGCCTGAGCATTGCGGGCATGGGGCTATTTTCGCCGGAAAGTAACCTGGGAATACTGGCTTTGCTGGCGGTGTTGGTAGCCTTTCTATCGGCAACTCAGGATATTGCGTTCGATGCATACAGCACTGATGTGCTGCGCAAGAACGAGCGTGCAGCCGGTGCCGCGATCAAGGTATTGGGTTATAGGCTGGCCATGATTGTTTCGGGCGGTTTGGCCCTGGTGCTGGCCGATCAATGGTTGGGGTGGAACAATACCTATTTTTTGATGGGCGGATTTATGGCACTGTGCGCCATTGCGACGGTGCTTGCCCCCGAACCCGAGGTTGTGGCGCGTGCCCCCAGGTCATTGGCCATAGCGGTGGTCGAGCCGCTCGTGGAGTTTTTCAAGCGCCCGGGGGCGCTGACGATACTGCTGCTGATTGTGTTGTACAAACTGGGCGATGCGTTTGCCGGAGCGTTATCCACCACGTTTTTATTGCGTGGAGCGGGGTTCAGCGTTTCGGAAGTCGGCACGGTTAACAAAGTGTTTGGCCTGGCGGCAACTATCGTTGGTGCATTGGCCGGAGGCTCATTAATGGCGCGTTTCGGCTTATACCGCTCTTTGATGATGTTTGGTCTTTTGCAGGCCGCGTCTAATTTTGGTTACTGGGTGTTGGCGGTGACGCCGCCCCATGTCTACTCCATGGCGTTTGTTGTAGCAGTCGAAAATTTGTGCGGCGGGTTGGGGACAGCCGCCTTTGTAGCCTTGCTCATGGCCCTTTGCAAACAAGAGTTTTCTGCGACGCAGTTCGCCTTGCTTTCTGCATTGTCGGCTGTGGGGCGTACTTATCTGGCCGGTCCGCTAACGCCGCCCCTGGTCGAGTCCCTGGGCTGGCCGGCATTTTTTGCTGTAACGGTGCTCATTGCGATTCCAGGCTTGATCCTGCTCTGGATGCGGCGTGCGGAAATTAATGGGCTCGAGGCCATACACTAACGCTATGTTGATTGTTTTATACCTGATTGCTATAACTGCCGAGGCCATGACGGCGGCGCTGGCAGCTGGACGGCGCGATATGGACTGGGTGGGGGTATGCATTATTGCGTGCATTACCTCGCTGGGCGGCGGGTCTGTGCGCGACGTATTGCTGGGGCATTATCCGTTGACATGGGTCGCTCATCCTGAGTACTTATGGATAACGGCGGTTGCGGCGCTTATAACCGCCGTTATAGCGCCGGTCATGCAACGGTTACGTCGTCTTTTCTTGTTGCTCGACGCCTTGGGACTGGTGGTGTTTACTGTTATTGGTTGCCAGATAGCATTGCAGATGGGTCTGCCCACAACCATTGTTCTGGTTAGCGGCATGATTACCGGTTGCGCCGGTGGCGTGCTGCGCGATATTTTATGCAACGACATTCCTTTGCTCTTGCGCAAAGAACTTTACGCCAGCGTGTCAGTGGTAACCGGCGCGCTGTATCTTGGCGCCGAGTACTATGGCTTGCATCGCAATCTGTCCATGGTGGGCGCCATGGTTATTGGTCTGGCGTTTCGTATGCTGGCCCTGCATTTCAACTGGCAAATGCCCAAGTTCGTGTATCGCGACGAGTGGCGTTAGCGGTGTTTTTGCTGGCTTGCGCCACGCTTTTGTTTTTAACGGATAAAAAGACATGCTTAGAGTCATATCAGCCAACCTCAATGGAATTCGATCGGCCGCCAACAAAGGCTTTCTTGACTGGGCTCTGTTGCAAGATGCCGATTTCATCTGCATGCAAGAGCTCAAAGCGCAGGCCGCCGACATGACGCCGGCAATGCTGAATCTGCCGGGCTACCACGGTTATTTTCACTATGCTGAAAAGAAAGGCTATAGCGGGGTAGGTGTGTATGCGCGTCAAGAACCTAACAGCGTCATAGAGGGACTGGGCGTGCCCGAAATTGACGCAGAGGGACGTTATCTGGAACTGGTCTACGACAACTTGTCATTGATTTCACTTTACCTGCCTTCAGGCTCTAGCGGCGACCACCGTCAAACTGCAAAATTTGCGTTTATGGAGCATTTTTTCGGACACCTGGCCGACCTAGCTAAATGTGGGCGTCAGGTCATTTTGTGTGGCGACTGGAACATTGCGCATAAAGAAATTGACCTTAAAAACTGGAAGGGTAATCTTAAGAACAGCGGTTTCCTGCCAGAAGAGCGTGCATGGCTTACACGGGTATTTGACGAACTGAGCTGGATTGATGTTTACAGGCGCTTATACCCGGACACGACCGGCGATGCATACACGTGGTGGAGCAACCGGGGCCAGGCCCGTGCCAACAATGTGGGATGGCGCATCGACTACCAGATAGCAACGCAAGACATTGCGGCAACGGCTAAAGCAGCGTCTATTTATAAAGAAGCGTGGTTTAGCGACCATGCACCGCTGACTATTGATTACGAGATGAAAGTGTAGAACGAAGAACGCAGTTCCACGGGACACTGATATGGTGGATAAGATTCGGCTCGATAAATGGCTTTGGGCGGCCCGGTTTTATAAAACACGCAACCTGGCAGCACAGGAAATTGGCAAGGGACGGGTGCTTGTGAATGGACAGCTCGCCAAGCCTTCGCGGGAAGTTGCACCAGGCGATCTGGTCAGTGTTCGCAAGGAAGACCCCCCGGTCCACGTCCGTGTGTGTGCGGTAAGCCGTGTACGGGGTCCGGCTCCTGTGGCGCGTCAGCTTTATGAAGAGACGCCCGAAAGCGTGAGTGCACGTGAACACGCTGCCGAAACACGGCGCCTCGCCCCTGAGCCCTCTCGTGAAATCGTTGCAGGACGCCCCACGAAACGCGATCGGCGGCAAATTGATCTGCTGCGGGGCAATTATTCAAAAGACTCGGGCTGAATCGGCTTTACTCGGCGCAGCGAACCTCTTCAAATTTTTTCTCCAGCTCGCGCCGCATCGCCCGGCGAACTTCAGCGGCTGCGAATCTGCGGCGCTCGTCGGCAGCAAGAGGAGTCAGCGGCGGAACCTTTGCCGGCTTGCCGTCATCATCAACGGCGATCATGGTGAAAAAACAGCTGTTAACGTGACGTACCACTTTGCCTCTGATGTCTTCAGCAATGACTTTAATGCCAACCTCCATTGAGGAGTTGCCGGTGTGGTTCACGGAAGCCAGGAAGGTCACCAGTTCACCGACTTTAATGGGTTGGCGAAACATTACTTGATCAACACTTAACGTCACTACATAACGACCGGCATACCGGCTGGCACAGGCATACGCTACCTGGTCCAGCAGCTTAAGGATAGAGCCGCCATGAACTTTTCCTGAGAAGTTAGCCGTGTCCGGGGTCATCAAGACGGTCATGGTCAATTGGTGTGAGGGTAGATCCATTAAGTGCATTCCAGTTAGGCTTTAGGTAGGCTTAGTTTACGCCCTGATAACGCGCGTTGGATTTAGTCCATCCTGGTAGCGGTATTGATGATCGAGCCTGAGCGGAGAATCGGGCGTGCATAGTGATAGTCCCTAGAGCTGTTTTTCTGTTTTTAAGCTACAAATTGCTATAATTGCTACTATAAATTGCAGGTGTCGCCTTGCACCCTTGCCAAGTGATTTTGGAATGTTGGCTTGCTGAAGCCCCACAATGAAAGCCACCCAGATCCATACCCTTGTCCCGTTTGACGCCCAGACTGCTGCGTCGGATAAACGGTTTGATGGGTTAATCCGCCTTGCCAGACGCCACTTTGGCCTTACGGTTGCTTTTATTGCACAGGTTGGCCCTGAAGGGAAATGGTCAACTCCCTGCAATGGGTTTTCCCGGCAAGCGTGCCAGCAATCGTTTTGTGCACACGCAGTCCTTAGCGATGAAGTTCTTGTTGTACCCGATACGGTTGCCGACGAACGTTTTTGCGATCATCGGCTTGTAATCGGCACTGCACCCATTCGGTTTTATGCCGGATGTCCGTTAATAACGTCAAACGGGAACAGGGTAGGGGTCTTTTGTCTCCTCGATATTCAGCCCCGGAAACTAAATGATGAACAGCTCGAATTTCTGTCCGATCTTGGCAGCCTGGCGGCCGCTATCGTCGAACGCGATCTTGCCGATGCCCAATTAAAAAGCCAGGAAAACCTTCTGCGTGAAAGAGAAAGAAGAATGGCGCTGGCCATCGAGGGAAGCGGTACCGGAATTTGGGACCGCAATGTTGAAACGAATGAAATTTATTATTCCACGAGTTGGAAAGCGATTCTTGGCTATTCGGATTCCGAGGTCAGCAATCTGATCGCAGATAGCTATACGCGTGTTCATCCTGCGGATCTTGCCTATGTTCAGGCAACCATACAGGCGCATTTCGATCAAAAGACGCCGGTTTATGAAGTGGAACATCGGCTTCGATGCAAGGATGGCAGCTATAAGTGGGTATCGAGCCGGGGCAAAGTGGTTAGCCGCGATAGCGCGGGTAAGCCTTTGCGCATGACAGGAACGACGACCGATATCACAGCTATGCGCACGATGTCGGAAAGGTTGCAGGATACCGTTGATTTAATCACTAGCCTGACCAACGAAGTTCCTGGGTTGGTGTTTCAGTATATACGTCTGCCGGGCGGACAATCGTTTTTCTCTTATGCTAGCGCGGGCATCAGGGATATCTACGAGGTTGACCCCGAACAGGTCGCGGCCAGCACTGCGGTATTAGACAAAATCATTCATCCCGATGATCTTCTCGCCTATCACGCATCGCTTGATGCATCGGCTGTAAGCCTGACGCCCTGGCATCTTGAGTATCGCGTTCGATTGCCGGCGCAGGGCTTGCGATGGAGGCAGGGGGACGCACGGCCACAGCGGCTCGATGACGGCAGCATATTGTGGCATGGCTTTATTACCGACGTGACGGAGCGTAAGCGTATAGAGGCCGAATTACACGAATTTGCAACCATCGATTTTCTTACTCAGTTGCCCAATCGTCGCCACTTCATGGTGCAGATCGAAGCTGAGTTCGCCCGAATACAGCGGGATAACAGTAAATCCGTGGCAGTTCTGATGATCGATCTGGACCATTTCAAGCTGATCAACGATAAATGGGGGCATGCGGTTGGCGATTCGGCGCTTAGGCACTTTGCGGCCATTCTGCGTGCCCAATTACGTAAGACCGACGTAGCGGGACGCTTAGGTGGTGAAGAGTTTGCCGTTATGCTGTGCGCGGCGGACTTTGCTCAGGCAGTGATATTTGCGCAGCGATTGCAGCGGCGGATGGCAGAAACGCCGTTGCTTGAGGCTGATCAACGAATTGCAATCACAGCGAGCGTTGGAGTCGCAGTCATGGACAAAAGCGATGCAGGCGCCGGTTCGGTCCTTTCCCGCTGTGATTTGGCGTTGTATGGTGCGAAAGCCGGGGGGCGTAACCGGATCGAATGCCTTGATCAGATTCAAGGTAGGTCAGGTTAAAGGCGCTGCTTTACGATTATTGTCCGCTGCGCGCCTCGGCAAGCGCAATGGTCAAGTGCTGTACCTTCTTTTTCAGCTGATCGCGTTCCTCGGTCAGTGCGTCCACCGATAGTTTCAAGCGATGGATTTCAATTTGATCGGGTGTGGCGTCGCTGGATAGGGGTTCCGGTTCGGGCTTTGGAGGCACACGTGCCTCGCGTACCTGTCGTGCCGCCTGGCGCAGTTCTTTTTTACCTCCGGCAACGGCTGCCACCTGTTTTTCGCTGGGCAAGGATGCCACGGCGGCGGCAGCATTAATAGAAATTACTCCGGATTTGACTGCGCCGACCAACTCGGGCGCAGCCGTCTTCTGGATTTTTTCGATCTGGCCCAGTGTTGCGCTGCTGACTCGCGCTGCGCGGGCAACCACCTCGCGAGTCCATGGTGCCTCGGTCTCGGGCTGAGCGTGGATTTCAGTCCCCGCCAGCTCTTCACGGGCCCGTTGTGCTTGCGCTTGTGCCAGCCGTGCGGATACGATTTCTTTCTTGCGCAGCGCAAGCACGCCACGCTGGAAATCCGATACGCTGCGCCGTCCCAGGTGATTGTCGATCATCCATAGATGCACATCGTCCATGGATTGGAAGGTGCTGTTCTGCATGGTCTTAAAAGGGATTCCGTGCTTCTGGCATATGCCATAGCGATTGTGTCCGTCCACTAGAATATCGCCCCACAGCACCAGCGCATCGCGGCATCCCTCGGCCAGCAGGCTGCGTTCCAGCGCAGTAAATTCGTCTTCGGTCAAAGGGTCGATATAGGCGCGTAGGTCTTCGTTGATGATGATGGTCATAACCCGCAAATAATAAAACAATGGTAGCGTTTGGTAGTGTACACAGCGCCGCCGTTTTACGCCGCATGGCGATCCAGCAATTGAAATACCGTCGGGTTCGCGGTAGCTGGCCCCTTGCGCTATCCTGAAGCGGTATGACTTATTAGCTATTTATCTAAACGAGGAAAAAAATGAGAGCAGCCTGGTATGAGAACAGAGGACCTGCAAGCGATGTGCTTAATGTTGGCGACTTGCCAACTCCTTCGCTGCAGCCTGGTGAGGTGTTGGTACGGATTCGGGCGACTGCCGTCAACCCGTCTGATACTAAATCGCGCAGCGGGGCAGGTGCGCGCGCCAACAGTTTTACACGGATCATTCCTCATCAGGATGGCGCTGGCGTTATCGAGGCCGTAGGTGAAGGCGTCGATGCAAGTCGAATCGGCGAGCGTGTATGGATTTACGAGGCGCAGCTTAATAGGCCATTTGGTTGTGCCGCCGACTATACGGCCGTGCCGTCGATTAATGCAGTTGCGCTGCCCGACAATACGTCCTTCGAAGAAGGGGCTTGTCTGGGCGTGCCGGCAATGACAGCGTATGAGTGCGTAATGGCCGATGGTCCGGTGGCAGACAAAGTTGTTCTGGTCACAGGCGGAGCCGGAGCCGTCGGCTTCTATGCAATTCAGTTTGCCAGGCTTCAAGGGGCAACGGTTATTACAACGGTCAGCACGGAAGAGCAAGCGAAAATTGCGCGTCATGCCGGCGCCACGCACGTCATCTTCAGGAAAACAGAAGATATTGCTGCTCGTATCGCTGAAATTACCGGCGCGCCTGGCGGCCGTGGCGTCGACCGCATTGTCGAAGTATCTTTCGGCGCAAATTTGGATACGAGCCTGAAGGTTTTGCGGCCGGGCGGCGTTATAGCAACCTACGCATCGGATCAGGTTCCCGAGCCTGCGCTGCCATTCTGGCCTTTGATTGCACTGTGTGTAACGGTTCGCTTTGTTCTGGTTTATTTACTTAGCCGCGAAGCCCACGATGCCGCGATTGCTGCTATTACAGAGGGCCTGAAAAATAAGCAACTGAAGCACAGTATCGCCAGCCGCTATTCGTTGGATCAAATCGTGGCGGCACATGAAGCGCAGGAATCGGGAAAAACCGTAGGAAAGATTATCGTCACGCTGGCAAGGCCGCTTAACGCACAGGCAGAAAATTAAAGAAAAGCAAGCCTTGCATATAGTTGATGCCGATACGCCGAAAATTTTCGTCTAGCAGATTTGCCACCAGATCCAGCCTTCCGACAAGTTGGCCGAACTCGCGCTCAAAACTAAGGTTGGCGACAATGCCGGACATTTCATTGGCTAGCAGCAAGGGACGGCCGGCCGCATCGCGTCGGCTGGCAAGCAGCCATGCGGCAATTTCTACGTTGCGAGCGGCGTTGTAGACATGCTGCGCGTTTAAAACGTCAGATACATAAAAGCGTGTCTTGTTGTTGTGCGCTTGAATAACCATACTTGCCAGGCCGAAAATGAAGGCGCCGGCGCGATCTCCCTGGTAGGCAGGGTCCAGAGCGACGGAAAGAATTTCAACATCGCGCAGTCCGCTAAGATCGGGTGGGGCCTGACCCGTTTCGATCGCCTTGCGACCACGGCGCATCGCCGATGCCAGGTCGGGCGCCCCGGTTTTCTGCCATTGCGCGGGGTTGCGCCGATAGAGTTTTTCCAGCAGGCGCGTCAGGCTGTCCAGATTGTCGCGCATGGCAATTGTAAGGGTCCGGTTGAAGTCAGTTTGCCCTAACTGATCGAATGACATTGCTTCATTGCTAGGATGCCCGGGCCCTGCGGCCACGCCCTGCATGGCACAGCCAGCAAGGCCAAGTCCCATTGCCAGTACTGCGCATGCAATACAGCCGACATTCATAGTGCTTCCGTCCGTTTTGTGCCGTTGAAGTCACGACGTCTAATTGGCTCTGGACGCCTTCCCCGGCATCGACTTTATCAGAAAACCGCGCATGCCTTGCTGTCCTTGTTCTGGCACAGCACAAGCAGCTCCGCCATCTGGATGTTTCAGAGCGATCTCGATTGTTGGCGCTTTCAACACATGCCTCTATAATCCATAAGTTGGTAAGAAGTTATAAATACATAACAAGACGGTATAAAGCTGTTTACTCTGGAGGTTCCTATGAAAGAAACAACTAATTTGGTGCGTCGCCGCCTATTGGCCTCGACCGGCGGGGCCCTTGCATGGGCAG
>DATCVA010000319.1:0-5362 GCA_036567205.1 Eoetvoesiella sp.
GTAAAAGGGCGCAGGTAAAGGTATCCGACAAAAACTTCGTGGAATTGCTGACACAAATGACGCCCCAGTTAGCTCTTGCCTGGCAGGCCTGTATCGCCGATGAGGCCGGCAGGAAGGGGAGCCACACTATCGATGTATGGGTGGCGCGTTTCAGAGGCTGGCTACAGGCACTGGGGTATCCGGGGCAAGCGGCTTTAAGCAGCCATGCCTACCAGGTGGTGCAGGCATTCGACGATTTGCTTGATCGTCTTGGCAGGCAAACCACCGTGCTGGGAAGTTTGAGCCTGGGCGCGGCTGTCAGCGTCCTGGCCCGGCTGGCCCGTGAAACTCCTTTTCAACCCGAACGGGATCCGGCGGCCCGCCTTGATGTTCTGGGGTTTCTAGAGTCGGAAGGGGGGCGTTGGGACGGTGTTTGGGTGCTGGGCCTGACCGATGAGATTCTGCCTGCAACGCCGAAGCCCAATCCGCTCATTCCTCTTGCAACACTGCGTCAGGCCAATGCTCCCCGGGCAACCCCCGAGCGCGAGCTGCAGTGGGCGCAAGCGATTTACGGCGCCTTGTTATGCTGCGCTCCAGCTGTTTGGGTCAGCCATGCGCAGCGCGAAGGCGAGCGCGAATTGAGGCCTAGTCCTTTTATCGCCAGGCTTGATTGCGAAGAGCAAATCCCGGTGCCGCCTGCGAGCAATGCATTGGCCCTGGAGTATTTGTCTGATGAGCAAGGGCCTGCCTTGCAGGCTGGCAGTATCACCCGGGGTGGAATTGGGGTTATTGATACGCAGGCGCGCAATCCTTTATGGGCATTTGTTAAGTACCGTTTGGGAGCGAGTGAGCTTAACGATTATGCCGATATTTCCGATCAGAATGCGCGCGGTTTGTTTTTGCACCGTGCCATTGAGCTGGTATGGCGCATGGTGGCCGATCAAGGGGCATTGCAGCAGTTGCACAGCAACGGGCGCGCGGCGGATTTAATTGACCAGGCCGTGCAGCAAGCAGCGGACGAGTGTCTGCAGGAATACGGCCCCGTGTTGCGTGAGCTGGAGACGGCCCGCGCTGTCAAGATCCTGGACGCCTGGCTGTTATTGGAGTTGCGGCGCGAGCCGTTTCGAATTCGTGACGTGGAGCAGGATTACCGCTGGTCTCATGGCGCTCTGGAGCTTACCTTGCGCCTGGATCGTATTGACGAACTGGACGACGGTCGATTGGCCGTTATTGATTACAAATCCGGGAACGGTAATATCGATCCCAGGTCCAGCTGGATGCGCCCGCGGCCCGTGGGTTTGCAATTGCCGTTTTATGCGGCTGTTCTGGCTAATGATGACGCGCAGGTTGCGGCGCTCGTTTTGGCTAAGCTGCATGCCAAAAAAATCGAAATTAAAGGGCTGGCCGATGCTGGCTATGGGTTTGAGGGCCTGGCCTTCCTGAAGGACTGGCCGGAATTTTCGGGCTATGGCTGGGATCAGTTGATGGCTCAGTGGCGTCAAACTATTGAACAGCTGGCACAAGAGTATGTCGATGGGGTGGCTCGCAATCAGGTGCTTCGCCCGGACGATCTTCAATTTTGCGATGCATTGCCTTTTCTACGCCTGACCGAGGAGAGCGCGCGTGTCGATTAAACAGCCCAGTGATAGCGCAGTTCGGCTTGAAGCGATAGATCCGGCGCAATCTTTCTTGATTCGGGCTCCGGCGGGCTCGGGCAAAACGGAATTGTTGACCGACAGGGTTTTGGCGTTGCTGGCTACTGTAAATCGGCCCGAAGAGATTGTGGCCATTACTTTCACTCGTAAAGCCGCTTCAGAAATGCATGCGCGTGTGCTGGCAAAACTCCAGGCGGGTTTGGGCGAGCCGCCCCTGGAAGAATATAAGCGGCGCAGTTGGGAGCTCGCGCAGAAAGCCATGCAGCGCAATGATGCGATGGGGTGGAATTTGTTGCAGTATCCGGCCCGCCTGAGCGTTCGCACCATCGATTCGTTCTGTTCTTATATCGTCAGGGCCATGCCATGGCTTAGCGCGTTGGGCGGCTTGCCCGCCATTACGGAAAACGCAAGAGAGCATTACGAGGCTGCTGCGCAAGCCACCTTGGCTATGGCTGACGATGTGGATGCCGTAGCGACTCTTATTGACCACCTTGATGTGGATATGAGGGCTGCTGAAAACCTGCTTGCCGACATGTTGGCAAGCCGCGATCACTGGCTGCCGTTATTGGCGTCCGGCGGCGATGCAGAGCAACTGATCGCCACACTCGAGCACGAGATCGAAAAGGAACTCGATCAACTCGCGGCCAAGCTGCCAGTGGGCTGGGCCACGTCATTGGCGCCATCCGTTGCGCGTGCCGCAGCGGCGCTGGCCGATAGCGGCGAGGCGTTCGATTTAAGCGCGTTACGTGATTGGCAAGGCGAAGCCTTTGATACTGCTTGCGCAGATCTCGACAAATGGCACGCCCTGGCGAATGTGCTTTTGACCGGCACCGATACACTGAGGCGCACCGTGAACAAGCGCCAGGGTTTCGAAGCCAAAAGCGATTATAAAGACGAGTTTTTGACCTGGCTTAAAAGTGCTGATGAGTCCGCGCCCTGGGTTACCGCGCTGGCCGAGATCCGAAACGCGCCGCTTAACGGTTACCAGCCTGATCAGTTACAAACGCTACAGGCTTTGATCCAGGTGTTGTGGCTGGCCTCTGCACAGTTGAATGTACGCTTTGCCGAAACCGGCGAGGTGGACTTTGTCGAGATTGCACAGCGGGCGATTCAGGCCCTGGGGCAGGCCGATGATCCGACTGATTTGCTGTTGATGCTCGACACCGCTATTAAACACATTCTGGTCGATGAGTTCCAGGATACCAGTCAGTCGCAAATTGAGTTGTTGAAACGTTTGACGGCTGGCTGGATGCCAGGCGATGGCCGTACGCTATTTCTAGTGGGCGATCCCATGCAGTCGATTTATCGTTTTCGTAAAGCAGAAGTCGGCTGGTTTTTGAAAGTTCAAGAGCAGGGGTTGGGTGAAATCAAACTCAAACCATTGCACCTGACTAATAATTTCCGCTCTCAGGCCAACGTGGTGCAATGGGTGAACCGTGTGTTTGGCCCGCTGTTTCCCGCACATAATAATCCTGCCCTGGGCGCTATTTCGTACACGGGTTCGGAAGCCTTTAACGGGGCGGTAGAAGGTTTGGGTGTGGAGTTTCACCCGGTTTGGGTGACCGCCGCCGAGGATCAGGCCGGGCAAGCCGGCGAAACCGCTCAGAGGGTTGCCATACAGCTTGCCAGGGAAGCATTGCTGCGGCATGCCGACAGCGATCATCCTGTGGCAATATTAGTCAGGGCGCGTTCACATTTAGATGACATTGTGCATCGCTTGACGCAGGAAAATATCCCATGCCGCGCGGTGGAGCTGGTGTCGCTTAAGGAACGCCAGGTCGTCATTGATCTGGTGCAGCTGGCGCGTGCGTTATCGCATCCGGCCGATCGCCTGGCGTGGCTTTCGGTGTTGCGCTCGCCGCTTTGCGGCCTGACGTTGAATTCGCTGCATTCCCTTTTTGGCAGTGATCATCAAATAGCCGCCCCTTTGGTGCTGTCGAAGTGGCTCGAGCAGGATTGTGACGGAAAATCCTGTCTTGACGCGGAGGATTCGCAGCGCTTGCGGCGTGTGGCCAGAATCCTGCTCGATCGTCAAAATATTTCAGGGGCGATTCCATTCGCTGCATGGCTTGAGTACGTGTGGGAGCGCTTGGGTGGCTTGGCCGTTTACTCTACCGATAGCGACAGGGCCGATGCCGAGCGCCTGTTCCGCCTGATTGAAAAGCTGGCGCCTTATGGCGGCCTGAATCCTGTCGAACTCAATGCCAAGCTCGTGCAGCTTTATGCCGCCCCCAACAGTACGGGACGGGCAGTCGAAGTCATGACTATCCACAAGTCGAAGGGGCTTGAGTTCGACACAGTGATCCTGACGGGCTTGCACCGCAGGCCCCGCTCCGAAACTCAGCCCATGTTGCGTTTCGAGCACAATGACGGCGAATTGTTGCTTGGTCCGGTCAGGCATCGGGCTTTTGACGAGCCCGACCCTGTTTCAGAATACCTGGCACAGCGTGAAAAAAAGCGTGCCAGCTACGAGACCGATCGCCTGCTTTATGTCGGCGTTACTCGTGCCCGCGAGCAGTTGCACCTGATAGGGCTGATCAATCTGGATGATGCTGGTCAGGCTAAGGCTCCGGCAGGAAGCAGTTTGCTGGGGCGGCTTTGGGACCATATGGCCACACCTGCCGTTCCTGCATTGTCCGAGTTGGACGACGCTGCCGCGCCTCGGCAAGCGCCGCAGCAGCGTCCGCTTGTGCGCATCCGGGATACTGGCCTTTTGCCTCAGGAAGCAGCCAGTAAACAGGCTCTGGGCGGAACTCCGTGGCAATGGCGCCTGGAGTCCGGAGACGAGGCCACCATTGGTACCGTAGCGCATGCCTGGCTGGAGCGCATGGGCAAGGATGGTATTGAAAATTGGCCGGTCGAGCGTCTTGACAGCAGCGTGCCTGTGCTGCGAACGCAGCTTAGCCGGGCGGGCCTGTCCGCCTCGGCGCTCGAACCTGCCGCCGAGGCGGTCCGGCAGACACTGGTGGCGACGCTTACGAGCGAAAAAGGGCGGTGGTTGCTGGATGCCGCCCGTGCCCATCGCGAATGGTCGCTGCTTGATATTAGCGGCCGCGTGTCGGTTATTGACCTGGCAATCGCGCATGAAGGGGGATGGCTGGTGGTAGATTACAAAACGGGCGTGCCCGCCGCGGGTGAACCTGTCGACGCCTTTAGCCAGCGCATGCGTGTACGCTACGCCGAGCAAATTCAGCGCTATTGCTCCCATGTAACCGCGCTGGATGGCCGTCCGGCACGGGGCGCTCTTTATTTTCCACGGGCCGATGTTTGGGTGGATTGTTAATAAATGATAGAAAAATCAGGGGCTTGCCCTTGGGCGGGGGACGGGTTGGCGAAGATGGCCCGACTCCTGTTAAACTCTTGGCTGGCGGGCCCCTTCGCATGGTTCGGCGGTGAACCTGGTCAGGTCGGGAACGAAGCAGCCATAGTCGCTCAGAATCAGTGCCGAAGTCAGGCTCGCCTCTCTTGTTTTATTTATCGTGCCTTAACCACGACCTTTTCAGGACGCCACGGATGTCTATCCTGTTAGCTCCTCAAATCCCCCCAAGCTGCGCGCAATCCGGTAAACTTTTTGTTTATTCAACGACAGCCTTCTGGTTCGAACCCCTCGCATGACATATCTGGTACTGGCGCGCAAATGGCGGCCACGTTCATTTGATACTTTAATAGGCCAGGATCACGTGGTCCGGGCCTTGACGCACGCGTTGTCAACGCAGCGTTTGCATCAT
>DATCVA010000320.1:0-2944 GCA_036567205.1 Eoetvoesiella sp.
CTGGTTGATTGGAGCATCGTGCCGACCGAATCAACCTAAAGTGCAGCGTAGTGTCTTGGAAGACGCAGCGAAAGGCTCGGGGGTCAGGGAGCGATGGCGTTCGACATGGGTGCTGAGAGATCAGTCAACTGCTATGACACGACGCGGGGCCGTGTGAAAATGTCGACGCATTGATTAATGCAGTGCGAGAAGTATAACCGTATTTCTGTATTCGGGGAAACCCCTAGCGTTGTTGCGTTGCAACAGATTCTAATTTATTTGATATTTTTTAAGGCACGTGGGTCGGATTAGCACCGTAGGAGCGTAATCCGACATGATCGCCAGAGCACGGTCGGTAGGGCGGAAGGCGGGGCCACGGGCGGCGAGTGAATGAAAATAGCGTAGCGGGAAAGTACGCGGAGATCGTTCCACTAAAGCTGAAAGAGATTTTTCTGAATCTGGTCGAGATGTTTGAAGAGCAAATCCTTGGCTTGATTGGCATCCCGGTCTCGTAGCGCAGCGACGATAGCTCGATGTTGGTGCTGATATTCCTGGCGCCGCTCCGGCGTCAGTGAGGTTCTTTTCAAGCGCCCCCATTCGCCTTGATCTCGAATGCGATTTGTTAAATCCAGTATTTGCAAAAAAAATGAATTATGCGTGGCCACGGCGAACGCCTTATGTAGCTGGCCATCCCAATACTCAAAGCCTTCAATGGTTTCGGCAGCCTCGGACTTTTCGATACATTCCTGCATGCGGCCAAAGTCCACCGCAGTGGAGTTGCGAGCAATGAGGACCGGCATCAACGGTTCGATAAGCAGCCTCGCCTCCATGAGTTCTGCCGGGCTGGTATTTAGAGCCAGCGCCATGTTTTTGTTCGGGTCGGACAGATTGCTGGAGCTGGCAGACGCGAAAGTACCGCTGCCTACAGACTGCGTGATTAAGCCTTGTTCCCGAAATTCCGCGAGGACGCGCCGCACCGACCCCCGAGACGCGCCGAAGCGGGCGCTTAACTCGCGTTCTGGCGGTAGTTTTACGCCTTCAGTCAACCGACCGGCAGACATTTCTTCTAATAAGTAACGTGATAATTCCTTAGCGCCTTCGGCTCGTATGCCTCGTCCCGTTATTCCATCCTTCACGTAGCGCTTCCTCTTTAAATGTTGCTGAAGTTTATAGTGAGGAGTACCAATTGGTCAACAAAAGACCAAATAGATCTTGACTTGGTACTTATGTGGTACTAAATTATCAATAAATTCCACCAATTGGATCTTGTAAGGATAGATAATATGAAGTTAGCAAATGTGGACGTCAGTGGTAAAGCCACTGTGGTGTTGGTCAACGATGCGGCCACCCATTACTGGCCTGTGTCGGAACTCGTTTACGGTTTTAATGGGGATATGGTCGATCTGGCGCAACAGTTTGATGCTGTTAAAGCTCAACTTACACCAAAAGGCGAGGGTAAGCCGCTGGAGGGCGTGGTCATCTTGGCGCCTGTCCATGAGCCGCGTCGCAATATTTTCTGTGTCGGAAAAAACTATCACGAGCACGCGGTAGAGTTCAGTAAGTCGGGCTTTGACAGCGGTGCTAAGGAAGGCGAGCACTCCCCTGAAGCCCCGGTTGTGTTTACCAAGCCTTATTCGACCGTCATCGGTCCACACGCCAAAATACCTTCGCATCAAGGTGTCACCAGCCAACTCGACTATGAAGCCGAGTTTGCGGTGGTTATTGGGAAGGCGGGCCGTGGTATCAAAAAGGCGGATGCGCTCAAGCACGTGTTCGGCTACACCATTGTTAACGACTTCACCGCGCGCGACTTGCAAAAGTTGCATCGCCAGTGGTTTCTGGGCAAGGGGCTTGATGGCTTTTGTCCGATGGGGCCTTATCTCGTCACGGCAGATTCTATCGATGGCCAAAACCTAGACATTAAATGCTGGGTCAATGGTGAGCTTCGACAAGACTCGAACACCAAACATTTGATTTTCGATATCCCGACGCTTATCGAAACCATATCGTCCGGCATAGAGCTTCAGCCTGGGGACGTGATTGCTACCGGTACGCCGGCGGGCGTGGGTATTGGGTTTACGCCGCCTAAATTCGTTCATCCCGGCGACGTGATTCGAATCGAGGTCCAAGGTCTGGGCATTCTTGAAAATGAGGTAGCGTAATGTCAACGACCCAAATTGGATCTGTATATATAGAGACACAAGGGGAAGGGCAGGCTGTCGTCTGCATTCACGGATTGGGTGGTTCCTCCAACACATGGACTCCTGTTCTTTCTGCATTCGATGGGTTCAAAGTTATCCGTCCTGATCTACCCGGGTCTGCCCGTTCGTCCTTGGCTGACGTTCCCCTATCAATAGATCTCTATGTCACTGCCATTGCAGACGTGATACGGGAGTCGAATGCGGCTCCTGCCCACATCGTAGCCCACTCTATGGGGACGATCGTTGCACAACATCTTGCAGTGCAGCATCCTGAACTCGTAAAAAGCCTGGTGTTGTTCGGACCGCTGTTGGCTCCGCCAGATCAGGGACGCCCAGCAACACGGGCACGTGCCACATTATCGCGCGAACAGGGGGTGCCCGGCTTGCAGGAAATTGCCAACGCCATTGTTACCGGCGCTACAAGTGCTGAAACAAAGGCACTGCGGACTGTCGCCCTGGCGCTTATTCGCGAGAACATCATGCGCCAGTCCCCCGAAGGCTACGCACAAAGCTGCGAGGCGCTAGCCGACGCTCAGGCTGCGCCTATAGAACGCATACAGGTTCCGACTCTTTTGATTACCGGGGATGAGGACGGGGTAGGCCGTCCAGAAGCCGTTAAAGAAATGGCCGACCGGATAGCAGGTAGCCGGGTCACTGTACTTGAAGCTTGCGGGCACTGGACAACTTACGAAAAGCCAAGCCAGTGCGTGACAGAGCTTAAGCATTTTTACGAGAGTATTTAATATTTACACAATGCGGTGGAG
>DATCVA010000321.1:0-16059 GCA_036567205.1 Eoetvoesiella sp.
CAGGCGCAATGGGCATTTGAGCCAGAAGCTCAAACGCCAATGGCTGCAACGCATCGCCAGCCAGCATAGCAGTGGCTTCACCGAAGCGCACATGCACTGTGGGCCGTCCGCGCCGCAGCGCATCATCGTCCATACAAGGCAGATCGTCATGCACCAGCGAATAGGCGTGAATAAGCTCTACGGCCGCTGCCGCGTGATCAAGCGCTATACCCTGAGCGGACGATGCGCTACCCGGCAAGATAGAGGCCTCGCCAGCCGCGTAAACCAACGCTGCACGAACGCGCTTGCCTCCGCCCAAAACGGCATAGCGCATGGCTTGGTGCAACTGCTCAGGCGCCATATCGGCATCGGGCAAAAAACGGTCAAGCACCATCTCGATATGCTGTATCCGATCAGTAAGCCAGTAAGAAAAATCGGCCTGTTTGACTCCCATGATCAGTCCTCGTCGATATCCGGCGCATCATTGAAAGGCTTGAGCAAATTACCCTGTAAAACCTTAACTTGCTGCTCGGCCGAGTCAAGCAATTTTTGGCAAATCCGAGCCAATTCCACCCCTTTCTCATACGCGGCCAGCGACTGGTCCAGCGGCAACGATCCGCTTTCCATTTGCCCTACCAAGGCTTCAAGCTGTGCCAGTGCGGTTTCAAAGTCCTGGGGCAGCGCACTGGCATTTTTGCTGGCAGTGGCATCGTCTTTGGTTTTGTCCGGCTTCGCGCCGGAACGGGTGCTATTATCAACCATCGGGGTATTCCAAAAAAATAAGTGGCGGCATGCATGCCGCTCCAGTTTTATCAACTCTAGCAGGATTGTACGAGATGCCTGCCCCACACACCTAAAGCCGTACGCAGGCCTTGTTTTATAAGGAAAAAGCTGGGTTACAATTATCCTTCTTTAAGTTATTCATCGGCCAGTCCGTTTTTCTTCGCACCAGGCTCGACGCAGCACTCTGGTTTAATTTGGCGGGGGGGAGTCATGACCGACATCGGTCGGGAAGCGCATTTGGCGCTGGCGAAATCGCAATTATCAGTCAGCAGTTACTTCGACGAGGCAGTTTTTGCCCGCGAACAAAAACTCATTTTCCAAAACTCCGCTCGATACATCGGGCACGAAAAGCTCGTTCCCGAAGTTGGCGACTGGCGCACACTGGCTCATGAAAATGCCGGCCGCGTTCTGGTACGCAATCAGCATGGAGTCGAACTTTTATCCAACGTTTGCCGCCACCGCCAGGCCATTATGCTGGGCGGGAAAGCCGGTAATGTAGCCGACCCTGACAAAGCAAGTGGAAACCTGCGCGATACCGGCGGCAATATAGTATGCCCGGTCCATCGCTGGACCTATAGCATGCAAGGTGAACTTCTTGGCGCTCCGCAGTTCCCCAACACACCCTGCATGAATTTGCAGAAATTCACACTGAAAAACTGTCACGGACTCTTGTTCGAAGGCCCTCGCGATCCCGCTCTGGACATGGCTGCGCTATTTGAGCGGCCAGAATTCGATTTTTCCGATTATGTTCTGGATCATATCGAAGTACATCAATGCAACTACAACTGGAAAACCTTTATCGAGGTTTACCTCGAGGATTACCACGTCGGGCCCTTCCATCCAGGTTTAGGCAGCTTTGTAACTTGCGACGATTTGACATGGGAGTTTTCCGACTGGTTCAGCGCGCAACGCGTGGGAGTGCATCAGGCCTTATTACAGCCCGGCACCGATATTTACAAGCAATGGCATGATCGCCTGCTGGATTACCGCGCTGGCGATACTCCCGACTTCGGAGCTGTGTGGGTAACCTATTTCCCGACCCACATGATCGAACTTTACCCCCATGTCGTCGTACTATCGACACTGCAACCGATCAGCCCGCAGAAAACCGTCAATATCATCGAGTTTTATTATCCGGAAGATGTTGCAGCATTTGAACGCGAGTTTGTGCTGGCGCAGCGGGCCGCTTATATGGAAACGGCCATTGAAGACGACGAAATCGCTGAGCGTATGGATGCCGGCCGTAAAGCTCTAATGCAACGCGGTGTCAACGAGGCGGGGCCGTACCAGTCGCCAATGGAAGATGGCATGCTGCATTTTCACGAATGGTATTGCCGCATGATGGCTGGCGCGCAGGATTAACCCGACTCCCGCACGCCTTGCAATGACGTGATGCGTTATGCGCCTTTTGCCACAGGACGTGCGGCATCACTGCACCACTCGCTCCAAGAGCCGGGGTAAAGGCTCGAGCCCGTCAAACCCGCAAGCTCCATGGCGAACAAATTGTGGCTTGCCGTTATGCCCGAACCGCACTGATGAACCACCTGCGATGGCGCCTTGCCCTGCAATAAGGCATCAAATTCTGTCCGCAAATCGGCGGGCAGCTTAAACCTGCCATCTGCCTGTGTATTTAGCATATTAGGTCGGTTGATAGCGCCAGGAATATGCCCGGCAACGGGATCCATGGGCTCTACCTCGCCGCGAAAACGATTTTCGGCTCGCGCATCAAGCACTGTGAACTCAGGCTTGCGCAAATTAGCGGCAACGGCATCAGCGTCGACCGTGGGCATTGCCGCCTTGGCACCAACGCCAACGCTTTGTATTGCCTGGGCTTCGGTTACGGCGGCTTGATTAATCGTCGTTTCAACGTCCCCCCCTGCCGCAAGCCAGGCCTGCCAACCGCCATCAAGCAGCGCGACACGATCATGGCCCAACCAGCGCAACATCCACCAAAGGTGTGCTGCATAAATACTATTGCTGGCGTCGTAAACCACGACTTGCGACGAGGACGTCAAGCCTTGAGCTCGCATAAGCGCCGAGAACTCTTGCAAAGAAGGTAAAGGATGCCGGCCATTGCGACCAGTTTTAGGCGCTGAGAGCTGGCGCTCGTGGTCAAGATACAAAGCCCCCGGTATATGACCTTGCTCGTAGGCAAGCCGGCCGACATCATGATTGTTCAAGTCGTGCCGCACGTCAAAAACCAGCCAGTTTTCGGCGTGGAAACCCGCTTGCAACTGCGCGGCGCTAATCAATAAATTAAACATTAAGCAAACTCCTTCGTAAAAAAACCGGGGAAGCTCTGAACAAGTCAAGCGGGAAGCAAGCGCTGCGGCTTGCTCAAAACCTCCCTAGCCCGATGCCTCGGCCTTCGAGGAGCCAGCGCTTGCTCCACGCATAACCCGATCCTCGCTGACCGTACGCCAAATGGATAAAAGCCCGGATCCTATAATCAACGCCATTCCGAACCATGCGAGTATATCGGGACGATCACCCCAAAAGACAATTCCCAGCAGGGTCGCGAAAATTATCGTCGTGTACTGAAGGGCCGCTGTTAACAGGGCCGAACCCAGGCCAAAGGCACGCGTCATTGCCAACTGCCCTATCAAGCCCGTCACCCCGACTCCGATCAGCGCCAGCCACGCCCCTGGAGTTAAAGCGCTCCAACCGTCAATACCGAATCCCACCAGGCTTGAAAGGCAAACCCCAGCCGAAAAAATAAGTACTGTGCGCCACTCTGGCTCGCCCGCGCGGCCCAATTGACGAATTTGCATCATGGCAAGCGCCGAAAAAGCGCCGGCCAATAAGCCTAATATCGCCGCAAGCAGATGCTGGTGCTCGATGCTGGGACGCAACACGCTGATTACTCCAAGAAACCCGAGTAATACGGCAATGATTCGAATCGGATCGCGTTGCGTTCCGCCCCGAACCAGCATCCAGCCTGCAATAAATAAAGGAGCCGTGTAATTCAGGCTGACCGCGGTGGAAAGCGGTAAATGCGATAACGCATAAAAACCGAACCACATCGATGCAAGACCAGAAAGGTTGCGCCAAATATGAGGTTTCCAGCTAGTGGGAGCCATGGTTCGACGAGTTAACCGGGCCCAAACCAACAACAAGAGAACAGAAGGTATGCCGCGAAACAGAACCACTTGCGGCAACGATGCGTCAAGATCCGAGGCTATCTTTACACAGGCCCCCATGACTGCAAAAGCAATGCACGCCAATAACATCCACAGAGACTGCATGTGTTACAAAACCCCGGTTAAAACAAAGGAAGTTGATACTATACTCCGCAACCCCGACCTTTGATTCGTGAAAAACTTTAAATGCAGGAACCCGACTGCATATAGAATGTCGAAATGTGTCGCTCCATTTGCAGGAAATCCCTAGGTTATGAAACGTATCTTTTTATTTTTGCTCACTAATATTGCTGTCATGGTCGTCCTTAGCGTCACCATGAACGTTCTGGGCGTTGGCCGCTACCTTACGGCTAACGGTCTGGATCTAACTCAGTTGCTCATCTTCTCGGCTCTGGTCGGTTTTACCGGCTCGATCATTTCGCTGCTTATCAGCAAATGGATGGCCAAGCGAAGCACAGGAGCCCGGGTCATTGACCCGGCTGCTCCTGGCAGCCCTCGCGAAGCCTGGCTCGTCGATACGGTGCACCAATTGGCCGACCGCGCAGGCATAGGCCACCCCGAAGTTGCCATATACGATGGCGCTCCCAACGCCTTTGCCACCGGCGCTTTTAAAAATGACGCGCTGGTCGCCGTATCGACCGGCTTGCTCGAAAGCATGACCGAAGAGGAAGTTGCCGCAGTCCTGGCCCATGAAGTAGCGCACGTAGCCAACGGCGACATGATTACGCTTACACTCATACAAGGCGTAATCAATACCTTCGTTATATTTCTGGCCCGCGTTGTCGGTTACTTCGTCGACCGTGTCCTGCTGAAAAACGACAAGGACATTGGCATGGGTTATTACGCCACCGTTATTGTCTGCGAGCTCGTCTTCGGCGTCCTGGCGTCCATTATTGTTGCGTGGTTTTCCCGTCAGCGCGAATATCGCGCCGATGCAGGCTCTGCCAGTCTCATGGGGTCGCGTGACCCCATGATCCGCGCATTAGCACGACTTGGCGGCATCGAGCCGGGTGCTTTACCCAAAACATTTGAAGCCTCGGGAATCTCCGGCGGGCGCGCAATCAGCGCCATGTTTTCCACCCACCCACCCATTGCAGCCCGCATTCACGCCTTGCAAGCAGCGCAGCGTATTTAAGGAGGGCTGATGCCAGGCACCTTCCAATGAAAGAGCTTTTTGCACTTCTGAACTTTGCGGGCTATGTAGCCTTGCTGCTTTGGGGCGTGCATATGGTTCAAAGCGGCGTGCAACGCGCTTTTGGCGCCGCGCTTGGGGTCGCATTGGGCCACGCTTTAGGCACGCGCATGCGTGCCTTTTTTGCGGGCCTGGGAATCACAGCCGCCATACAAAGCAGCACGGCAACCGGACTGATGATTACCAGCTTCGCGGCAGGCGGGCTGGTCTCGCTGATTCCCGGGCTGGCAGCCATGCTCGGCGCCAATGTCGGCACCACCATTATTGTTCAGCTCTTGTCGTTTAATTTAACTGAGCTGGCGCCCGCCTTGATACTTGTGGGAGTTTGGCTATTCATGCGCAACCAGCCCAGTCGCCGTCGCGATTTGGGACGTGTGTCTATCGGTCTGGGATTGTTGTTGCTGGCCCTGCACCAGCTAGTGACCTTGTTCGCTCCGATGCAAACGGCATATCTCTTCCAGGTGGTTCTCGATGCACTGACCGACCAGCCTGTTATTGCCTTGCTGCTTGCCGGCATTTTTGCCTGGGCTGCACATTCAAGCGTCACCGTCGTCGTGCTGGTTATGTCGCTGGCCTCTCATAATCTGGTCACACCCACACTTGCCTACGCCTTAGTGCTGGGAGCTAATCTGGGCACATCGATTAATCCTATTATCGAAGGCGTCAACAACAATGACCCCGCCACCAAACGCTTGCCTGTTGGAAATTTTGGCATGCGGCTGGCGGGTTGTTTACTGGCTTTGTTGTTGCTGCCCTGGATTCCGACGCTCATGAATTCGCTCTCGCAGGATGCCGGTCGATCCGTTGCAAATTTCCATACATTGTTCAATATAGGAATCGCTCTTGTTTTTTTGCCCCTGCTAAAACCCTATGCCGCATTGCTAGCGCGTTTTTTTCCCAAGCAACTCGATCCCGACGACCCGTCAAGACCCTTGTACCTGGACGAATCCGCCCATGAGGTTCCCGCCATAGCAATCGGCAATGCGGCACGCGAAGCCCTGCGCCTGTCCGACATGCTGGAAACGCTGCTGAATATTGCGCAAGCCGGATTTCGCCGTGATAATCGCCACCGAATCGCCCAGGCCAGGGGAATAAACAGCGCCATAAGCCGGCTTGACAACCACATCACCACTTACCTGGCGACGCTCGATAAAGAAAGCATGAATCAGGATGACAACAGACGCTTTGGCGATGTTCTGGCTTTTTCATCGAATATTGCACATGCGGCCAGCGTAGCCACCACCGGCCTGCTCGCTCATACGAATACGCTACGCAAGAAAGGCTGGGCGTTAAACACCGAGCAAACACACGAACTGGTAGAGAACATGGATCGGCTGGTGCGCAATCAGCGCCAGACAGCGGCCCTGTTTGTCGCCGAAGACATTAAAAGCGCGCGTCAGCTTGCCCTGGAAAAAGAAGTATTTCGCGACATCGAGCAATCTGCCGCCGAACAGAACCTTCAGAAAATCAAATCGGGGGACCTGGCGTCGGTAGATATCGGGTCGTTGCACCTTGATATTTTGCGCGACCTTACTATGCTTAATTCGTTTCTGGTTAGTGCCGCGGCCTACCCGGTTTTGGCCAGAAACAATGAATTGCTGCCCAACCGGCTGCGAGACACCGATATCTGACACCCGTTTGGCCGCAAGTACGCCTGAAACCTTTATTTCAACCCAGACAAGCTAAAAACTCGATCGACAAACGCCCTGCAGACAGCCAGGGCGCATGAAAGGCAACGAAATCCACAATAGCGGTATGGCGCCGCCCAAGCACATGTATTTTTCCAGACAAACGGTGACGCTTATTCAGGATTTTTCAAATACGTTTTAAACCAGCCGACTGCTTTGCGCCAGGCATCACGGGCATCGTCGGCCCGGTAGCTGGGCCGGTAATCGGCATAAAAAGCATGGCCCGCGTCGGGATATACCACCATGGTAGACGCTTTGGCCGCCGTACTGCCTTGTGACAGGGCGCCCTCAACCTTGCGTACGTCTTCAAGCGGAATGCTGGCATCCAGCCCTCCGTACAGGCCTAAGACGGGGCCATATACGGACCCCGCCACATCGACGGGATTACGCGTTTGCAAAGGGCCGTGCCCGGTTGATAGCTTGCCATACCAGGCTACCGCTGCTTTACATGCGGGGTTGTGAGCCGCATACATCCATGTCAGACGGCCTCCCCAGCAAAAGCCCGTTACTCCCAGACGATTAATGTCAGTACCCTGGGCAGCTGCCCATTGCACGCTTGCATCCAGATCGGCCAGCACCTGCTCATCGGGAACTTTAGAAACAATACTGGCGATCAGTTCGGACACGTCGCTGCAACGGGAAGCATCACCCTGGCGTTGATAGAGTTCAAGGGCAATCGCAAAATAACCTTCGTGAGCAAAACGGCGGCATACATCCTGAATATGCTCATGCAGGCCGAATATCTCTTGTATTACCAGAATCACCGGCGGATGCGGCTGGTGCGCAGGCGCGGCAAAATATGCATTAATTGTGCCATCGAAAGTAGGCATGTCGAACAGGCCATGCTTTAAACCTTCGGTGGACGTACGAATAGTCGTTTCGGCTTGACCTGTGATGGGCGAAAAAGTCATTGTGGCTCCTTGCATTTAATCATTCCACCTGCAAAACCCTGCTTATTAGTGTGCTTGCTCCCAATTGGGCCCAACGCCCACTTCGGCAACCAAAGGCACACTAAGCTGGGCAACATTACACATTAACCCTGGGAGATTCTGAACAACTATATCTACCTCGTCGCTGGGCACATCAAAAACCAGCTCGTCATGTACCTGCATGACCATTAGCGTTTTCAATTGCTCTGCTTCAATCCAGTGCTGTGCAGCGATCATTGCTTTCTTGATCAAATCGGCGGCAGTGCCCTGCATGGGAGCATTAATGGCTGCACGCTCGGCCCCTGCCCGGCGCGGACCTTTAGCGCCACGAATCTCGGGGAGCCACAAGCGACGTCCAAAAACGGTTTCGACGTAACCAAGCTCGTGCGCCTTCAACTTTGTTTGCTCCATATACGTGGCAACGCCTGGATAACGTGCAAAATAACGGTCAATATACGAGCGTGCGGCATCGCGTGTGATGCCTAAACTACTGGCCAGACCGAATTCCCCCATTCCGTAAATCAAACCGAAGTTGATCGCTTTAGCGGCCCGGCGCTGTTCGGACGAGACATCGGCCAACGACACGCCGAATACCTCGGAAGCTGTCGCGCGGTGAATATCTTCGGCCTGCGCAAAAGCGCGCTGCAGGTTTTCGTCTTTCGACACATGAGCCATGACGCGTAATTCGATTTGTGAATAATCGGCAGATACAATCAAACCATCGGTGGCTACAAATGCGGTACGCACACGCCGACCTTCTGGCGTGCGTACTGGAATATTCTGCAGATTGGGGTCGGACGACGCCAAACGCCCCGTAATGACAGCAGCCTGCGCGTAACGGGTATGCACCCGGCCCGTTGCCGCATTGATCATTTTTGGCAGCTTGTCGGTGTAGGTAGACTTTAATTTTGCCAGTCCGCGATATTCGAGCAACACTTGCGGCAAGGGATAATCTTGCGCCAGTTTTGTCAGAACGTCTTCGTCAGTCGAAGGGGCGCCACTTGCCGTCTTGCGCACCACCGGCAGTTGCATGCGCTGAAAAAGAATTTCCCCCAGCTGCTTGGGTGAATTCAAATTAAAAGGCTGACCGGCCAGCTCATAAGCCTTTTTCTCCAGCCCCAGCAAAGTCTGGCCTATTTCGTGACTTTGCATCGCCAGCGCATGTGCATCAATGCGTACACCGTTGCGTTCGATAATGGTCAGAACCCTGGACGCTTCGACCTCTAGCTTGTAGGTCGCGTCAAGACCGGGCTCTTCAAGCAGCTTGGGTCTTAAAACGTTGTGCAGTTGCAAGGTAAAGTCAGCGTCTTCACAAGCGTAATAAGCGCCCTTTTCCAGCTCGACTTCGTCAAAGCAGATTTGCTTGGCCCCCTTGCCGCAAAGATCTTCGTAGGTAACGCCCGTTCTGCCCAGCCAGCGCTCGCCCAGTTCCTGCAGGCCTACCCGCTTGTGGGACTCGAGCACATAGGCTTGCAGCATAGTGTCCTCAACCACGCCGGCCAGTGCAACGCCTTCATTATGCAGGACATGGGCGTCGTACTTGGCATTGTGCAACAGCTTGGCCGCACCGGGGTTTTCGAGCCAGGGGCGTAGCCGATCGAGCACCTCTTGGCGCGGCAGTTGCGTAATGCGATCTGGTCCGCGATGGCCAACTGGAATATAGCAGGCTGAACCAGGCGACACCGACAGCGAAATACCCACCAGACGAGCTTGCATGGGATCCAGGGACGTTGTTTCTGTGTCGAGCGCAACCAGCGTTGCCGCTTCGAACTGCTTCAGCCAGCGCTCAAACGTAGGCCAGTCCAGCACCGTCTCGTAGTTAACCTGGGCGGGCGCCTGAGGAGCATCGGGCGCCGTGCGGCTATCTTGGGCGGGAACCCGCTCTGGCTCGCCGCTGAGTTCGCGCAGCCACGTTCTGAAGCCATAATTGTCGTACAGTTCAATAAGCGCATTACGGTCGACTGGCCTGGGCGTCAACTCAGCAAGATCGTCGCCAAGAAATGGCATGTCGCAATCGATTTTAATGGTTACCAATTGCCGCGTCATTTCAAAATTCGGAATAGCTTCGCGCAAATTATTACCGACCACGCCTTTAATTGAGTCGGCATTGGCCACTAAGGCATCCAGCGTCTGGTATTCGTTCAGCCACTTCGCCGCTGTCTTGGGACCGACTTTGGCAACCCCGGGGATGTTATCGACGGCATCTCCTGTTAACATTAGATAGTCAATAATCTGGTCTGGCGCCACGCCGAACTTTTTTATGACTCCCGCTATATCTTGCCGCTCGCCGCTCATGGTGTTAACCAGTTCAACATGCTCGTTAACCAACTGGGCAAGATCTTTGTCTCCGGTAGAAATTACCGTGTGTATATTAGACAGGGTTGCCTTGCACGCCAGCGTACCGATAATGTCGTCCGCCTCGACCCCCGATACGGCCAAAACCGGCCAGCCCAGCGCTTTGACAGCCTGATGTATAGGCTCTATTTGCGCGGCGAGTTCATCGGGCATCGAAGGCCGGTGGCCTTTGTAATCCGGATAGATTTCGTCACGAAATGTCAGTCCTTTTGCATCGAAAACGCACGCTGCGTAATCTGCCTTGTAATCCTGGGACAGTCTACGTAACATTGAGATAACGCCGTATAAAGCACCGGTAGGTTCTCCTTTGGCGTTTCTCAGATCGGGCAATGCGTGAAACGCCCGATAGAGATAGCTGGATCCATCAACAAGCAACAAGGTTTTTTTCATGACAATAAATAAAAGTGTACGTACGCCGGCTAGCCAGCAAATTCCCATGATTATGTCAGAGATGCAGACAGCTGCCGAGACATTGCAGGAAATCGGCTGGGGCGTAAGTGTATTTGGCAGTGCCCGTATTAAACCAGACAATCCGTACTATGCGATAAGCGAAACATTAGGCACACGATTGGCCCAGGCCGGATTACCCGTTATTGCCGGCGGCGGGCCGGGCATTATGGAGGCCGCAAACAAAGGCGCTTTTGAAGCCGGCGGCCGCAGCATAGGTTTAAACATTAAATTACCACGCGAAACAACCAATAATCGATACCAGACGCATAGCCTGCATTTCGAATATTTCTATTCGCGCAAAGCTACTTTTTTCATGCACAGCGCCGCCTATATCGTGTTGCCCGGCGGATTCGGCACCCTGGACGAGCTTTTCGAAGTGTTGACATTGGTTCAAACCAACAAGCTTCCACCCGCGCCTATCGTCCTTATCGGCACTACATACTGGGCCGGGCTGCTTGAATGGATAAGCGCGCAATTAATTCCCAACAAGCTCATCGGGCCAAACGACCTCAAATTACTTACTATCTCGGACGACATTGATTGCATCATGCAACAAATTGAAGCCTTCTGTACGGAGCAAGCCGATCAGCTGGGTTATGAAGCCGCGTTGCCGGAGTAAGCCCTATAAAAAAAACCGCTACCCGTTATAACGGAGTAGCGGCTTATTCCATTTGGAATTACACGCAGTCCTGCGACACCCGCGAAAAGCTTTACTTAATCAGCCTTCACGCGAAGCGCGGCGGCGCTCGTGCTCTTGCAAATAGCGCTTGCGCAAACGTATGGATTTCGGTGTAACTTCCACCAGCTCATCATCACTGATGAATTCAACCGCATATTCAAGCGACATGCGAATCGGTGGAACCAGGTCAATATGCTCGTCTTTGCTGCTGGTACGAATATTGGTCAGTTTTTTCTCTTTAATGGGATTAACCACCAAATCGTTATCGCGGCTGTGAATACCGATAATCATGCCTTCGTACAGCGCATCGCCCGGGCTAACGAACATACGGCCACGCTCTTGCAGCTTCCACAACGCGTAAGCCACCGCGGCGCCATCGTCCTGGCTTATTAGCACGCCATTGCGGCGATCACCAACACCGCCTTCGCGCATTGGCGCGTAGTCGTCAAAAATGTGGCTCATCAGCCCGGTGCCACGCGTCAGGGTCAGGAACTCGCCTTGAAAGCCGATCAGCCCGCGGGCCGGGATGCGGTATTCCAGACGTGTGCGGCCGCGGCCATCGGCCTGCATGTCCTGCAAGTCGCCTTTGCGCCGCCCCAGCTCTTCCATGACGCCGCCCTGATGACCATCTTCGACATCGACCGTCAGAAGCTCGTAGGGTTCCAGGCGCACGCCGTCGACTTCCTTGATAAGCACCTGCGGACGCGACACAGCCAGCTCGTAGCCTTCACGGCGCATATTCTCGATAAGAATCGTCAGATGCAGCTCGCCACGCCCGCGCACTTCGAAAACCATGTCGTCGTCGGTAGGATTAACGCGCAAGGCTACATTGGACTTGAGCTCACGCTCCAGCCGATCACGCAATTGACGGCTTGTAACAAACTTGCCTTCACGACCTGCCAGCGGTGAAGAATTGACCATGAAGTTCATCGTGAGCGTCGGCTCGTCGATACGCAACATGGGCAATGCATCTTGAACTTCCGGGTCGGTAAGGGTGCAACCGATACCAATATCGTCAATGCCGTTAATTAAAACGATATCGCCGGCGATGGCCTCTTCCACGATTACACGCTCCAGACCATGGAACTGAAGAACCTGGTTAACACGCCCCTTAATGGGTTCGCCGTCGGGACCGAATTTAACCACCACATCTTGTAATGCGCGCAAACGTCCACGATTTACGCGGCCGATACCAATTTTCCCGACGTAGCTGCTGTAATCCATCGAGATGATTTGCAGTTGCAAGGGGCCATTTGGGTCGTCCTCACGCTGCGGCACGTGTTCAAGAATAGCCTCGAACAAGGGGCGCATATTACCTTCGCGCACATCCGGAGACGTTCCAGCGTAACCTGACAAGCCCGATGCATAGATAACGGGGAAGTCCAGCTGCTCTTCGGTAGCGCCAAGCTTATCGAAAAGATCGAACGTAGCGTTGATGACATGGTCAATACGAGCGCCATGGCGGTCAACCTTGTTGACGACAACAATAGGTTTCAAGCCCAATGCCAAGGCCTTGCGCGTCACAAAACGCGTTTGCGGCATAGGCCCCTCGACAGCATCCACCAGCAACAACACGCCATCGACCATCGTCAAAACACGCTCTACCTCACCGCCGAAGTCGGCGTGTCCGGGGGTGTCAATAATGTTGATGTGCGTGCCTTCGTATTCAACGGCACAGTTCTTGGAAAGAATCGTGATTCCACGTTCCTTTTCAATATCGCCTGAGTCCATCACACGCTCAGTCATTTGCTGGTTGTCGCGGAAGGTACCGGATTGGCGTAACAGCTGATCGACCAGAGTCGTTTTACCGTGATCGACGTGGGCAATAATTGCCACATTGCGCAAAGCGCGATTCATAATTCGTCCTTTTGTTTAAGGGTTGCAGGCAACAGGCCAGCAGGTAAGGCATCCAGTGCAAGTAAAGTCGTTTGGGGCGTCTCCATGCTTTGCAACGCGTCAAGCGCGATAGCATCGCTTAAGGCAAACGGCCCCACCTGCGTGCGGCGTAGTGCAACCAAATGAGCACCACATCCTAGCTGGCGCCCGATATCTTGCGCCAGTGTTCGAATGTAGGTGCCTTTACTGCAGTGAACCGCGATTTGAGCTTCAAGCCCAGTAAAACTCAAAACTTCCAACTCGTAAATAGTGATCTGGCGGGCAGGCCGATCCAGTTCAATTCCCTGACGCGCATATTCGTATAACGGCTTGCCATCGCGCTTCAAAGCCGAATACATGGGCGGAATCTGTTCAATGGCGCCGCGAAAACTGGGCAAGACCTTTTCAAGATTTTCCCGTCTTACACCGTCGAAGGGTTGCGGCGCTTTGAACACAATGTTGCCGGTCAGATCCCCCGCATCGGTCTCTTCGCCAAACCTCAAGGTAGCGTGATAGCGCTTGTCAGCCTCAAGCATGCTACCCGCAATTTTAGTCGCTCGGCCCAGACAACATACCAGCAAGCCCGTTGCGAACGGATCTAATGTGCCGGTGTGCCCGGCTTTTCTTGCATCAAGTGCACGTTTGGCACGTTGCAAGGCATGATTGCTGGACAAACCCTCGGGTTTGTCCAGCAACAAGACACCATCGAGCAACTGCCCGCGTCGGGAAGCCATCGTTATTTCTCTTTAAGCCAAGCAAAAACGACAGCCCTCAGGGCTGTTCGTCGGGATCCTCGGGATCCGCAGGGAGGGGTGAATACGTTTGCGGGAGATTAGCCCGATCTATAAGCTGCGAAAGCTCCAGGCCGCGTGCGAGCTGATCGTCGTGAACGAAACGCAAGGTAGGCACCGTGTGAATATGCAGCAGCTTGAATAACAGCGAATGAAGCCAGCCGGCTTTTTCATTAAGCGCGGCGGTTGCCACCTGGGGTTCTGCCCCCATCACGGTGAAATACACCTTGGCATGGGCGTAATCGGCCGACAGGTCAACACCGGTAAGCGTTACCAGGCCTGCACGCGAAATTTCCACCTCGCGCTGAATCAGGCCCGCCAGATCCTTCTGGATCTGGTCGGCTAACCGGGTATTGCGACCCGGGTTTGGTTTAGACCTATGACGACCCATAATTATAGAGTCCGTGCAATTTCTTTGATTTCAAAGATTTCAAGCTGGTCACCGACTTCGATATCGTTGTTGCCCTTCAGCGTAATACCGCAATCGAAGCCAGATTTGACTTCTTTGACGTCATCTTTAAAGCGACGCAACGATTCGAGCCAGCCGGTCCAGTGCACCACATGGTTGCGCAACAGACGAACCTGCGAGTCACGGCGAACAACGCCATCGGTGACCATGCAACCGGCAATATTGCCGATGCGCGAAATACTGTATACCTCGCGGATCTCGACCATGCCGATGACCTCTTCACGCTTCTCGGGAGCCAACATGCCCGACATAGCCTTGCGTACGTCGTCGACTGCGTCATAAATAATATTGTAATACCGCAGGTCAATGCCATTGTGCTCGGCCAGTTTTTTCGCACTTTGTTCGGCCCGGACGTTAAACCCGATGACCACGGCATGTGAGGCAATTGCCAGGTTAACGTCGCTTTCGGAAATTCCGCCTACAGCCGCGTGAACGACTTGCACCCGAACCTCATCGGTCGACAACTTGACCAGCGACTGAACCAGTGCCTCTTGCGAACCTTGCACGTCTGTTTTGACGATAAGAGAAAGCGTTTGAGTGCCCTCGCCGATATTGTCGAACATGGACTCGAGTTTGGCCGCCTGTTGACGCGCCAACTTGACATCGCGAAACTTACCCTGACGGAACAAGGCGATTTCGCGCGCCTTGCGCTCGTCGGCCATAACAATAAGCTCGTCGCCGGCAGCGGGAACCTCGGTAAGGCCTTGAATCTCTACAGGCGTTGACGGACCCGCACTATTGACCGGCTTGGCATTTTCGTTGAGCATCGCACGAACACGGCCGAAGCTGGCGCCTACCAGGACAGCGTCCCCGCGTGAAAGCGTTCCGCTTTGAACCAGGATAGTGGCAACAGGACCACGGCCCTTATCGAGACGCGCTTCAATCACAACCCCCTTGGCGGGAGCATCGACCGGCGCTTTAAGCTCGAGCATCTCGGCTTGCAATACAACGTTTTCGAGCAACTCGTCGATGCCCTGTCCGGTTTTGGCCGACACGGCTAAAAACGGCACGTCGCCACCGTACTCTTCAGGTACGACCTGCTCGGCTACAAGCTCTTGTTTAACACGCTCTGGATTGGCATCGGGTTTATCGATTTTGTTGATCGCGACCACCAAAGGAACTCCCGCCGCTTTGGCGTGGTGAATAGCTTCCTTGGTTTGCGGCATCACGCCATCGTCGGAGGCGACAACCAAAATAACAATGTCAGTAGCCTTCGTGCCACGGGCACGCATGGCGGTAAACGCTTCGTGGCCCGGAGTATCGAGGAATGTCACCATGCCACGATCGGTTTTAACGTTGTACGCACCGATATGCTGCGTGATGCCACCGGCTTCACCCGAGGCCACTTTGGCGCGTCGAATGTAATCGAGCAACGACGTCTTGCCGTGATCGACGTGACCCATAACGGTAACGACCGGCGCACGAGGCAACGCCTCGACCTCGGACTCCTGAACTTCAGTTTCGTCGAGAAAGGCTTCCGGATCGTCGAGTTTGGCGGCAATAGCGATGTGACCAAGCTCTTCGACCACAATCATGGCCGTTTCCTGATCCAGCACCTGATTAATAGTGACCATCTGGCCCAGCTTCATGAGGTGCTTGATAACCTCGGCCGCTTTGATCGACATTTTGTGTGCGAGATCGGCAACGGAAATAGTTTCCGGGACATGCACTTCGCGAGCGATAAACTCAACCGCTTGCGGCTCTTGACGCTGGGGCTGGGCATTTCGAT
>DATCVA010000322.1:0-7715 GCA_036567205.1 Eoetvoesiella sp.
CCGCGCGAGCCGCTGCCATGACGCGTCAGTCGTTCTGGCTAATTGTCAAAAAATACGCCCTGGTCGCAGACATACATATACCCCTTTCACCCCACGTAGTACGCCATGCGTTTGCCACGCACTTGCTCAACCATGGTGCCGATTTGCGTGTCGTACAAATGCTGTTGGGACACGCCGACATTTCCACCACGCAGATTTATACCCACGTCGCGCGCGAACGGCTCAAATCCCTGCATGCAAAACACCATCCACGCGCCTAAAGCGCCCTACTCCATGTCCAAAGCCAAACACGTCTCGGAAACCCCGGCCACTCAATTCCTGAAGCACAACAAAGTCGTTTTTAACGAGCACCCGTACGACTACGTCGATCACGGCGGCGCCCGCGAGTCGTCCCGGCAGCTAGGTGCAGACCTGCATCAGGTGGCTAAAACATTGATCATGGAAGACGAAAACGCGCGCCCGCTTGTTGTCGTCATGCATGGAGACTTCGAAGTCTCCACCAAAAACCTTGCGCGCCAGATCGGTGCTAAAAAGGTCACGCCTTGCACACCCGAAACAGCTCAAAAGCACTCTGGATACCTGGTAGGCGGAACCTCGCCTTTTGCCACGCGCAAGAAAATGCCCGTCTGGATCGAGGCCAGTCTTCTGGAGTTTCCAGTTATTTATTTAAATGGCGGAAGGCGAGGCTATTTGATAAGTTTGCCGCCGACAACACTGGTTGATCTGCTGGGTGCAAAGGCGGTGCAAGTGGGGCTGCCAAAAACGTGATATTGCGGGCAGCGCGTCCGAATGCCGCATAAACGGGTAGCTTAAAAAATTACCATATATACCGCCAGAAGGACAGTCAGTAAATTAATGCAGGCCTTGAGCGTTGTTTTCTATGGTCTTTGGCGCCGCCAATACATCGGGCTGCTCTGCAGGCAGATTCGGGCCTATGTAGAAAGGCTTGCCATCTTTCCATACCACGGCGTATTGGCCCAGACGACGCTTGCGATCAAGGGCCTTGGTAACAGATTTTTGCAGGCTTTCAAGCACCTTACGGTCTTCGTCAGCATAAAGAGTCATAGATCTGCCTTATTGTGTAAATGATGATAGATCGATGTGTCTAGCACTTCAATGCTATCACCGCTCTGCACAAACACCGCAACCAGCGTATCACCACTGTTCAGATAACATCTTGTTCGATGCACTTTATGAGCATAACACTGAAATAAGTTGTACAGACTACGGCCAAAACGGCGGTCCGCTAACCGCAAATAACCGCGTCCCGACAGGGTTGTTTCGAATGCGAAATCCTCACGGGCCTGTACGCAACGCTCAATCTCCGCAAGGAATAAACGAGACGCTGCCATCCGATCTCGCTCCGGGTTCAACGGGGACAGGCCCGCGGCGATCAAATCGGCATTAACAAACTGTTGGCAACCGGCAACCTCTGGCAAGTAATCCAACGCAAACGTAGTTTTCCCCGCCCCATTGGGACCAGCAATGATCCAGCATAAAGGCTGTGGATTCATTCCCCCTCTTTCAGCATCATGCAAATTGCTTCTCCCAATCACTAATGCAATGTTCACACCGCAAGAAAAGGCATTTTAGGCTACTGAACCCTTCCTTGTTACTGCAGCCACACACCTCTGGTTTAAAACAACTTCCTTTGATCGCTTCTCTGCCGACACCTGCCCTTTTTTACCTCCATGGGGTCTATGATCTTTTGCTTCCAGGTGTCTGTACATCGGTTAGCGCCATGACGGCATTTTCGCTGTCATATCTATGCGTACCGTCTATGTCGATCATCGGAGATATATGGATGCAGGCAATAAAAAACCCGCAATGCCAGTAAACATGCGGGTTTTTATACTTACATCAATTGCCTTACACCTTAATCTGGCGTCTCCAGCAGGAATCGAACCTGCAATCTTCCCTTCGTACCACTACGGCTTTAACCGCCCATAAGGTTTGTGGTCTGGACTCTATCTTAACCTTAGCATTGCTGCCTTAGGCTGCGCCTGTCGAGTCTCTACACGTTCCTGCATTGCAGGCTTCGCTCGGTATTGCCTCGTGAATCGTCACAGGGGGTTCACCGACGTTAAGCGCATTCACTCTGGTTCTTTCGCTACCAGGTGCCCAAATAACTCAGGAGGGGAAAGTTATATCCATTTAACTATGGAGACATTGGCGGGTATTTTATCAGGACTACGGCAATACGCATTTTTGCATGAAAAAACCAGGGCATCGCCCCGGTTTTTTACTCTGCGCGGTTCGATTACTCTAGGGTAATCTTGCCTTTAGCTACAACATCTTTAGCCCAGTCGTATTGCTCTTTGATTTCCTTGGCAAACTCTTCCGGTGTGTTGCCCGATGGTGCGGCGCCTTGCTTTTCGAGGGTCTCGATGACCTTAGGATCCTTCAGGGCTACTACAGCGGCGTCGCGTAGCCGCTTAATGATTTCGGGCGAGGTGCCTTTGGGTGCCAACAGGCCATACCAGGCAGGCTGGTTAAGCTGCGGATAACCCTCTTCAGCCAAAGTAGGTACGTCTGGCAAAGTTTTCAGGCGCTCGGGCCATGCCACCGCCAGCGGACGCAAGTTGCCGGCCTGAATTTGCCCCATTGAAGATGGCAGGTTATCGAACATAGAGTCGATTTGACCGCCTACCGCATCCGTTACAGCAGGACCTGAACCTTTATATGGTACATGGATGGCGTCTGTGCCAGTTGCCTGCTTGAATGCTTCGCCAAACAAGTGCAGCACGCTGCAAGTGCCTGAACTGCCATGCGAGTACTTGCCCGGATTTTCTTTTAATACCTTAACGAATTCTTTAAAGTTTTTGGCGGGAAACTTGGGATTGACTTCAATAACGTTAGGGACATTGGCAAAATTGGTGATCGGCATGAAATCGGTCAGCGGCTTGTAGGGCAAGTCGTTGGGACGGCAAGCCGGGTTAACCGCCAGAGTCGATACAGTAGCAATTGATAACGTATAGCCGTCGGGTTTGGCGCGCGCGGCTTCCTGAGCACCAATTGCACCGCCAGCGCCGCCTTTATTTTCAACAACCATGGTTTGGCCAAGCTCTTGTCCCATGCGCTGGGTAACGATACGGGCGACAATATCGGTCGACCCGCCCGGAGCAAACGGCACAATTACACGAATGGGCCGAGTCGGGTAATCGGTGGCGGCCTGTGCCGAGGTGCCAAACACCGAAGCACAACCTGCAACCGCGGCCAGAACAACAAGTTTTTTAGGCAATGCAACTATCAAGCTTATCTCCTTAAGATAGATGTAATTATCAAGTGACGCCAACAGTATTTTCTTATCAGCATCCCTAATTTACGATGCAACAATAGCAGCAATCAACACCCATCGTCACCCTCGTTAACGCATAAAAACAATAAATTATTAAGAAATATTCGCCCGGGCCGCAGGCTTTCACGCGCTACACTTGCCGCAATCCAATTATTCCGTTTCCCAATCAATTTTGAACACAAAGCTGAAGCCGCCCGCAATACATGCGTACAGCAAGCGAAGCTGGCAACGTTACGGTTGATTTGGAAATGGAATTACATTGCTACGCCCCTGGAAGATGCCAACCGGCAATAAAAACTGTTGTTATTTAGCGCGTTTCCGTTAACACTTTACGCCCCTGTTTGGGTTGCCGGACCCATTAATGATCGTAAGGTTGGGTGCCATAGCGATACTGCCAAAAAACGGCTGCCAGGGCCGTCTATTATTTTTTGAGATAATGTCCGGCACGAAAAAACCGCGGGTCCTTAACATGAACGAAGAACAATACTTAACGACAGTTGATATATATTTAGCCGACGAAGAAGAAACATCAGCACTGGCACGGCAGTTGGCGCCCATGCTTTGCGGTACCCATCCTGCGATTCCACCAGCGGAACGAGGCGGCCGTATCCATCTGCTTGGAGACCTGGGCGCGGGAAAAACCAGCTTTACCCGAGCGTTGCTACGGGAGGCCGGAATCAGCGGTCGAATTAAAAGTCCAAGCTACGCTTTACTTGAAACCTATAAACTTTCTAACTTATACTTCTATCATCTTGATTTTTATAGATTTAGCGATCCTCGAGAATGGATAGATGCTGGGTTTCGAGATATTTTGAAAAAAGAGGCAGTAGTTTTAATCGAATGGCCGGAGCGGGCAGGGTCTTTATTACCCCCGCCCGACCTTGAAATAAGCCTTGCTTACGCGGACCCCGGACGACAAGCACGCCTTACTGCCCATAGCAACAAAGGAAAATTATGGCTGACAACTCTTGCGCTCCCTTTGCAGGGATGTCCTCCCAAGGATTCACCCGGCGACGTCTCGTAGCGGCGGCCACTACCCTATTTACCCTCCCTGTCATTCCACGCTTAGCCACTGCCGGCACTATTCTGGCGGTTCGAACCTGGCCGGCTGACGAATATACGCGTGTTACCCTTGAGCTCGACAGCGAGCTCAAGGCTGAACATTTCACGCTTGAAAACCCCAATCGCCTGGTTGTCGACATTGAAGGGCTGTCAATGAGCAGCGCCATTAACGATCTGGTTTCCAAGGTGCGGCCCAACGATCCGTATATTGCTTCCGTCCGTGTCGCACAGAACCGTCCCGACGTCCTTCGCCTGGTACTTGATCTGAAACAAGCAATCGCTCCTCAGGTTTTTACCTTAAAACCTATCGGCGAATACAAATACCGTCTGGTACTGGATCTGTATCCAAAAATTGCCCAGGACCCCTTGTTGGCCATTGCCAACAGCAGCGACGACGTAGATCCCTTGGCCGAGGTTCTGGAGAACCTGGCGCAAAACTCGCCCGACGAAGCCCCGATTCCGTCCGTTCAGGGCCAAAAGCTGCCCCCGATTGCTAAAAAGCCCAAAACAACGCCTCCGCCGCCTGTGGCCAGCGTTCCCCGGGATAACCGCCCAATTCTCGTTGCTCTGGACCCGGGCCATGGGGGCGAAGACCCCGGAGCCATCGGACGTGCCGGAACCCGTGAGAAGGACATTGTTTTACATATTGCCCGCCGCCTGAAAAAACTGATTGATGCTCAGCCCAATATGCGGGCCTATCTCACACGCGACAACGATTATTTTGTGCCTTTGCATGTCAGGGTTCAAAAGGCACGCCGCGTGAAAGCGGATTTATTTATTTCAATCCATGCCGATGCCTGGATTAAACCAAGCGCACGGGGCTCATCCGTGTTTGCCTTGTCCCAAAACGGGGCGACCAGCTCGGCCGCTCGCTGGATGGCCAAGCGTGAAAACGATGCCGACTTGATCGGCGGCGTTAATCTGGGGTCGCATGACAAGCAAATCGCAAAAGTGCTGCTTGATCTGTCCACCGCGGCACAAATCAACGACTCCATGCGTGTAGGCGGACGTATCCTTAGCGAAATCGGAAAAATCAGCCGCTTGCATAAACGCAATGTCGAACGCGCCGGTTTCGCCGTTCTTAAAGCGCCCGACATCCCATCCATCCTGGTCGAAACCGCCTTTATCAGCAACCCGGAAGAAGAGCGTTTATTACGCAGCCCCGCCCATCAGGACCGTATTGCCCAGGCCATGTTAAGCGGCATTAACAACTATTTTGCGGCAAGTCCGGCATTAGCCCGCCGCAGCTGACATTGATCGCCGGCCGGACAAAGCCGCGCCATAACTATGCACAAGCGCGGCATAAATTGAAGTCCCGGCACCGGGACTTCAATCGTCAGGCTTAGGCCTTTCTGACTTTCTTGGCCAATTTCCACAGCCCCCCTAAAACAACTGGCACAACAGCAGCGCTTACCCCGATCAGGGCAATGGTGCTTAAGTGTTCGTTAATAATGGGTACATTGCCAAAGAAGTAGCCCAGGGTTATCAACCCGCCAACCCACAGCACCGCCCCCGAAACGTTAAACAACTGGAAACGAATGAAGTTCATGTTGCCCACCCCGGCCACAAATGGCGCGAAGGTTCTGAAAATAGGTAAAAACCGCGACAAAACAATGGTTTTTCCACCGTGTTTTTCGTAAAAAGCATGCGTTTTCATTAACGCCTGGTGGTCCAGAAAGCGGACGGTTCCGGTAAATACACGTGGACCAATATAACGCCCCACAAAATAATTGACCGTATTGCCAAGCACGGCCGCAATAATCAGCAGCACAGCCAGCAAAACAGGATTAAGCAAACCTGTTGCGCCGAATGCACCAGCAATAAACAAAAGCGAATCGCCAGGCAAAAACGGCAACACAACCAGCCCTGTTTCCCCAAAGATAATTAGAAACAAGACCAAATAAATCCATTCCCCATACTGGGCGACCCACGCCCCCAGAAACTGATCAATATGGAGAATCATGTTCAACAAATCAGACATTTCCAAACAACCAATAAAAAAAAGATACTGCAATATAGCTCACCGACGGACGTAACAGAAGAATTCGATGTGAACGGCTAAAATCAAACCAACTTATTATCTTGCAGGCGTGCTGAGCAGGCGGCCTGTGAAAGTTCCGGCCGACCGCCGGTTTTTATGGAATTGCTGAATGCCTGAACGTCGCTCGATTGCCCCACTGCCCGACCTGTTGATTAGCCAGATTGCCGCTGGCGAGGTTATTGAGCGCCCGGCGTCGGTGCTGAAGGAAGTACTCGAAAACGCCATCGACGCAGGTGCCCGTGCGATCGAAGTACGACTGGACGGAGGCGGCATACGCCGTATTTCGGTTACTGACGATGGTTTCGGCATCCCTTACGACGAGTTGGCGTTGGCGCTTACACGCCATGCCACCAATAAAATCCATACTCTTGATGAACTGGAGTCTGTCGCCTCGATGGGTTTTCGTGGCGAAGCGCTGGCGTCCATTGCCTCGGTGGCCCAGCTTACCCTTACGTCGCGCACCGCCGATGCCCGGCACGCATGGCAATTAAGCGCTCCCGACACCGAACCAACCGCCGCCTCGGGACCCGCAGGCACCACCATCGAAATCAGGCAACTATTCGACGAAGTGCCCGCCCGGCGAAAATTCTTGCGGGCCGAGGCGACCGAATATGGACATTGCGTCGATGCACTCGAGCGGATCGCATTGGCTCACCCTCACGTTGCCTTTCGGCTGTTTCACAATGACAAAGCTCAACGCCACTGGCGCGCGACCGATATCCCCCAACGAATCCGCGATGTCCTTGGTGCCGAGTTTTGCGAACAAGGCCTGGACGTATCCGTCGACCAAGGCCTTATCTCTTTACACGGAATGATCACGCGGCCCACGTACGCCCGTGCACGGGCCGACCGCCAATACCTTTATGTTAACGGGCGCTACATCAAGGACCGCACCGTCTCGCACGCTGTGCGGCAAGCTTACGCCGATGTTCTGCACGGCGACCGGCAGGCAGCCTATGTCCTGTTCCTGTCCATCGATCCGGCAACCGTCGATGTCAATGTCCACCCGGCCAAACACGAAGTACGCTTTCGCGATAGCGGTGCAATCCACCGCTTTGTTGCACAAACGCTTGGACAAACCCTTGCGCAGGTCGGTGGGCAAGATGGCGCCGGCATATCGGGCGCACCTCTTGCGGCCACGGCAGACAACGTCGGCGTGCGCGACCCGGCGCAAGCTGACGCCAGTACACCTCCTTTTTTCGAGACAAGCGAAAACGGCGCCCGGCAAAACCCCCAGCCCTGGACAGCGGCCGGCTTCAGGCCAGCCAGCTATCGGCCAACACAAAGCCAGAACGCCTTTGCCCTGCGCGATGC
>DATCVA010000323.1:0-4294 GCA_036567205.1 Eoetvoesiella sp.
CACCGCCGCGATTACCCCGTGGAATTTTCCAGCGGCGATGATCACCCGCAAAGCGGGGCCGGCGCTGGCGGCCGGATGTACGATGGTGGTCAAGCCTGCCAGTCAGACACCGTTCACGGCACTGGCCCTGGCCGAATTGGCGGAGCGCGCTGGCATCCCCAAAGGTGTGCTCAACGTTGTCACGGGTTCGGCCACTGAGATCGGTGCCGAGCTGACTGAAAACCCCATCGTGCGCAAAATTTCCTTTACTGGCTCTACTGAAATTGGCTCTAGGTTGATGGCGCAGAGCGCACCGACGTTGAAGAAGTTGTCCCTTGAGTTGGGGGGGAATGCGCCCTTCATCGTCTTCGATGACGCTGATTTGGACAAAGCCGTGGAAGGCGCCATTGCTTCGAAGTATCGCAATGCGGGGCAGACATGTGTCTGTGTTAATCGGCTGTATGTGCAGGACGGTGTTTACGATGAGTTCTCCGAGAAACTACGGGCTGCCGTCGCGAAACTGAGGGTCGGCGACGGTTTGGACGAAGGCGTAAGCGTCGGCCCTTTGATTGATGCCAAGGCCGTCGCGAAGATCAAAGAGCACATTGATGACGCTGTGAGCAAAGGCGCCCGGATCGTTGCGGGTGGACAGGCCCATTCCAAGGGTGGCGGCTATTTTTTACCGACCATTTTGGTGGATGTCCCTAATAGCGCAAAGGTCGCCAGGGAAGAGACTTTTGGCCCACTTGCGCCGCTGTTTCGCTTTATGGATGAAGCGGAGGTCGTCGACTTGGCGAATGATACTGAGTTTGGCCTGGCTTCCTACTTCTATGCCCACGACCTGTCCCGTGTGTTTCGCGTTGCCGAAGCGCTGGAGTACGGCATGGTCGGCATTAACACCGGGCTTATCTCAAACGAGGTCGCACCCTTCGGTGGAGTAAAAGCCTCCGGGCTGGGTCGTGAGGGCTCCAAGTACGGGATCGAGGAGTACCTAGAGATCAAATACATTTGCTTGAGCATTTGAACAAGCAGCCTGCTCACTTGATGACACTGAACTGCATAAAACAAACATAACAACATGCGAGGTTTTCCCATGATCCACGTCTTGCCATCCAGCGCGGCACCTCCGCCATAGCCTGACCCGCTTCCCCCCAGAAACCGTCTTCAGAACGGCCAGATGTGGCCGCTGGGGACTCTGTGCGCCTAATAAAAAAAGAGAGTCCGGCCATGTTGGCAATCCTCGGCTTTTCAATGGTTATCTGCTTCATGTACCTGATCATGACGAAGCGCCTGTCGGCGCTAATTGCCTTGATCATCGTTCCCATCGTGTTTGCCGTTCTGGGAGGTCACTACACAGGACTGGGATCAATGATGCTGGATGGGGTAAAGACATTGGCCCCTACAGGTGTCATGTTGACGTTCTCAATCCTTTATTTCGGCATCATGATCGACGCCGGGCTTTTCGATTCGCTGGTACGCAATATTCTAAAGTTGGTGAAAGGTGATCCGCTGAAAGTGCTAGTGGGTACCGCAATACTCACCATGCTCGTGTCTCTGGATGGCGACAGCTCCACGACGTACATGATCGCCTGCGCAGCATTTTTGCCACTTTACCAGCGCCTTGGCATGAATGTTCTCGGCCTGACTTGCATACTTAGCATCGCTACCGGAATCATGAATATCTCACCATGGGGAGGCCCTACAGCACGTGCTGCCGCCGCGCTGCACGTGGACGCGCTGGAGATATTTCTCCCGATGATTCCTGCCCTGCTGATTGCCGCGGCGACCCTGGTGTTCACCGCTATTATTCTCGGCCGCCGCGAGCGTGCTCGACTTGGCGTTATCCATCTGGAGGATTTTCATAACGGCTCGTTGGCCTTGGGGCATGGTTCGGCAGAAGAGTGTGAAAAACTTCGACGTCCCAAAATGTTCTGGCCCAATTTGATCGTTACGCTCGTATTGATTGCCTGCCTCGTCGTCGGTGCAATGCCTATCCAGATATTGTTTATGGTGGGGTTTGCTATCGCGATAGTGATCAACTACCCAAGGATTGAACAACAGAGGGAGCGGATTGCTGCCCATGCCTCGAATGTATTGGCGGTGACTGCGCTTATATTCGCGGCGGGCATATTTACGGGGATTCTGTCGGGTACAGGCATGGTCGATGCCATGGCTAAAAGCTTGCTTAGCATCATCCCTGACAGCTTTGGTCCTTTTCTTGCGGTGTTCACCGCGCTGATCAGCATGCCTTTGACGTTCTTCATGTCCAATGATGCCTTTTACTTCGGCATCCTGCCTGTGATCGCCCACACCGCCGCTCAATATGGCATCACGCCTTTGGAGATTGCTCGTGCCTCCATAGTGGGTCAACCCGTGCACTTGTTGAGCCCGTTGGTTCCCGCTCTCTATCTACTGATTTCCTTGGCGAAAGTCGATTTGGGTGACCACCAGCGCTTTGCACTGAAGTGGGCAATTCTCTCCAGTTTGAGTCTGCTGGCTGGCGGACTTCTATTCGGTGCGTTTCCGCTTTATCACTTAAGTTAGAGGTCAATCCGACGCCCGAAGCATACCGCTCGAAGTACATGAGTTTAAAACTATCTATGCTCGCTGCGCCGCAGCCAGGAGTTTAAAGTTGATTGAGTTCTTGCATTTACCTAGTACTTGGCTGGCGCTCGGGCAAATCATAGCTATTGACATTATGTTGGGTGCAGACAATGCCGTGGTCATCGCCATGGCTTGTCGAAATCTTCCCAGACACCTCAGGCGCAAGGCCGTCATGTCCGGCGTGGCGGGTGCCATTATGCTGCGCATAGCCATGATCTTCTTTGCCATGCAATTGTTAGCACTCCCAGGCTTGAGGATCGTCGGGGCGATTTTGCTTTTGTGGGTGGGTATCAAACTGATGAAGGCAGAAGCGGACCACTACGATTCCATCAAGGGGACCGTCTTACTGCTGAATGCGATAAAGACGATTGTCATTGCCGACGCTGTTATGTCTTTGGACAACGTCTTGGCTATAGCGGGCGCCGCGGGAGGGGATATGTTCATCGTCTCACTTGGAGTATTGATCAGCATCCCTATCATTGTCTGGGGCAGCGGGTTTGTTCTCGATTTGATAGAGCGATTTCCGCAGGTGATCCTATTTGGCGCCGGGCTGCTCGGGTGGATAGCGGGCGGCATGGCAAGCTTGGACATCCTGGTGCAACCAAGCATAAACACAGATAAAACCCTGTACTACGTTGCTTCAAGCATTGGGGCCGTTTTCGTCGTTTGCGTGGGCTCTTTCTATGCCCGAATCAGGCCGAAAACTGACCAGGAAGGGTTTCCGCCGCTCTGACAAACGCAATAGGTCGCCGTTAATAATCAACAAACGAGAGCTTTATGAACAACAACTTGCCTGTCGATCACAGTGCTAACGTTTTAATCGGTCGGCGTCTGCCCGCGATTTCATTGCCATGTACAACGGGCATGGATATCGATTTGACCAACCTTTCAGGATGGTGCGTGATTTTCATCTACCCCCGAACCGGAAATCCCAACGAGACTGCACCTGAGGGGCTTTCTGAAATTCCTGGCGCCAGAGGCTGTACTCCTCAGGCATGCGGGTTCAGAGACAGTCGCGATCAACTGGCGAATTCAGGCTTCTTGAATGTGTTTGGACTTTCTACTCAGGCAAGTGCGTACCAGCAAGAATTCGTACAGCGTATGAGTCTAAATTACCCTTTGCTCTCTGACCCCCATTGCAAGTTGGCATCAAGCTTAGGGCTGAAAACCTTTGTTGTGGAGGGACTAACATTTTACGCCCGAATAACGCTAATCATTCATGATGGTCTTGTTGTAAAAACATTTGAGGACATTCAGGACCCTGGTGCCAATGCAGCCGAGGTGCTTGCGTGGGTTGCCCAAAGCGGAGAAGCCTGAGGGGAACTTATTTTCGGTTCACCAGACGATCGAAAAGCTGGCATGTAGAGGATATTCCGAGGATGTGCCTAACCGTGATCTGCACTTGGATACGGGCTCCTTTTGGCCGATTGCAGTCTGTCGGCAAGAGCAACTTCTGCCCGAAACATCCATCAGCTTTACCGCCGGGCCTGTCGAGCCTCCGACCGAACCACCATCCAGATGCCGACCTCGGACACTGCCATGCCTGACACCATCTGCCATGACAACGGTTCGTTGAACATTGCCTAGACCCAAAGCATCGTGACGGGCGGGCTCAGGTACAAGACGCTGGCCACTCGTGTGGCTGTCGCCCGGCGCAGGCATAATATCCAGCGGCTTGAAGCGGTGGCCGGCGGGCGATTGCTGAACCGCG
>DATCVA010000324.1:0-12743 GCA_036567205.1 Eoetvoesiella sp.
TTCGGCTCGAACACCAGCCGGACCGAAGCCTGTTTGCCTGACTCGTCGCGCACGGTATCGAGCAGCCCCAGAACCAGCGCTTTGGTTTGCTGCTGCTCTGCCGTCAGGCTTTTTTTACCCGCCTTGACTTTGGGATTGGTACGGTCTTCAATTTCCTCAAGAATTTTTTGTGACGACGTACCCGGCGGCAATTCGGTGACCACCAGTTGCCACTGCCCCCGGGCCATCTCTTCGAACTGCCAGCGGGCGCGCGCCTTGATGGAACCTTTACCAGTGCTGTAGATATGGGCGATATCGGACGGCGAGGAAATAATTTGCGCGCCTCCCGCAAAATCGGGCCCCGGCACCAAATTGAATAACTCCTCATCCGTCAATTTCGGATTTTTAAGCAAAGCTACGCACGCCTGTGCCACTTCGCGCAAATTATGCGAGGGTATTTCAGTGGCCATGCCCACCGCAATACCCGAGGCGCCATTAAGAAGCATTACCGGCAAACGCGCGGGCAACAACTGCGGCTCTTTCTGGCTGCCATCGTAATTGGGTATGAAATCGACCGTGCCCTCGTCAAGCTCATCAAGCAAAATACGCGAAAACGGAGTCAATCGCGCCTCGGTGTAACGCATGGCGGCGGCATTGTCGCCATCGCGCGAGCCAAAGTTACCCTGCCCATCGACCAGCGGATAACGCAGCGTAAAGCTTTGCGCCATGCGTACCATCGCATCGTAAGCGGCCTGGTCGCCATGCGGATGGTACTTACCCAATACATCACCCACCACCCGGGCAGACTTGACGGGCTTGGCATTGGCCCCCAGCCCCATAGCCTGCATCGCATATAAAATTCGACGCTGCACCGGTTTTTGACCATCGGCCACCTCGGGCAGCGCGCGCCCGCGCACCACCGAAACGGCATAATCCAGATAGGCTTGTTCGGCATACGTGGCAAGTAATATCTGCTCGCCGCCGTCGCCTTCGTCAAACAAGCCCGGTTGTGTAGTGTCCATAGTTTTATCTCTTTATAAATCGGCTGCGCGAAATTTTCGGCGCGCAGCATCAAACGCCTTGCCTGGCTGTGGCCCTATCCGGCAGCTGCCGGATAACTTCCGATTCAGTTAGACGTCGACTTCCGCCAAATTTCCTTTTTCTTCAAGCCAGACGCGCCGCTGCCCGGATTCGCCTTTTCCCATGAGCATGTCAAACATGCGGGTAGTGGCTTCAATGCCCAGCTCGCCGCAGGTAACCGGCATCAAGCGGCGTGTATCAGGATTCATGGTCGTGTCCCAAAGCTGTTCAGCGCTCATTTCACCCAACCCTTTAAAGCGGCTGATGCTCCATGTGCCTTCCCGCACATTCTCAGTGCGTAATTTGTCCTGGACCGCGTCAAGTTCGCCTTGATCAAGACAGTAAACCTTGCGCGCCGGGCGCTTGCCCAATGCCGGCACATCAACCCTGAACAAAGGAGGCCGTGCAATATACACATGCCCCGCCGCCACCAGCCCCGGAAAGTGCTTGAAAAACAATGTCAGCAGCAATACCTGGATATGCGAACCATCGACGTCGGCGTCCGACAGGATGCAAACCCGGCCATAGCGCAACCCCGACAAATCGACCTGATCGTTGGGGCCGTGCGGGTCGACTCCGATGGCCACCGCAATATCGTGAATTTCATTATTGGCGAAAAGCCGGTCGCGGTCGACCTCCCACGAATTAAGTACCTTGCCGCGCAACGGCAATACCGCCTGGAATTCTTTATCTCGCCCCATCTTGGCGGACCCGCCGGCCGAATCGCCCTCGACCAGAAAAACCTCGGTGCGGGACGTGTCGCTGGATTCGCAATCAGTGAGTTTGCCGGGCAACACAGCCACGCCGGAGCTTTTGCGTTTTTCTACTTTTTGAGCTGAACGGGCGCGCGCCTGGGCTTGGCGAATAGCGCTATCGGCCAATTTTTTGCCGAACTCAACGTTTGCATGCAACCATAAATCCAATGCATTTTTAACGTAGCCCCCCACTAAACGCACTGCATCACGGCTATTGAGCCTTTCTTTGATCTGACCTTGAAACTGCGGGTCCAATACTTTTGCGGATAATACAAAACTGGCCCTGGCAAAGACGTCTTCAGGCAAAAGCTTGACCCCTTTCGGAATTAAACTGTGTAACTCGGCAAACGACTTAACCGCGTTAAACAAGCCATCGCGCAATCCGGCCTCGTGGGTTCCGCCCGCCGTAGTGGAAATAAGATTGACGTAAGACTCTCGCACAACGTTGCCATCGGCGGTCCAGACCACGACCCACTGGGCTCCCTCGCCTGCGGCAAACGTGTCGTCGTCCGCCCCGGCATATTGTTTTCCCTCGAACGCAGGAACAATGCGCTCGGCGTCTCCCAACGCTTCATTAAGGTAACCGCGCAGTCCTTCATCATATTGCCACTCGCGTGTTTCGCCAGACTTTTCAACGGTTAGCGAGACTTTGATACCGCTAAGCAACACAGCCTTGCTGCGCAGCGAATGTGCCAGCTCGGCGATGGGGATTACCGCACTATCGAAATACTTGGGGTCGGGCCAGACGCGCACACAGGTTCCGGTTTTTCTGCGGCTGGCGGGTTCAAGCTGTTTAAGCGGCTCGATGACCTCGCCATGAGCAAAGACCAACTGGTGCGTTTGGCCATCGCGCCAGACCTTGACCTCGAGCCGCGTGGAAAGCGCATTGGTAACCGACACGCCAACCCCATGCAGACCGCCCGAAAAGGCGTAAGCGCCGCCCGATTTCTTGTCGAACTTGCCACCGGCATGCAAACGTGTAAAAACAATTTCCACGACAGGCGCTTGCTCTTCGGCATGCAAGCCTACCGGTATCCCCCGGCCGTCATCTTCAATGGAAATGCTCGAGTCGCTATGAAGCGTAACCTTGATGTGTTTACCGTAACCCGCCAGCGCTTCATCGGCGGCGTTATCAATGACCTCCTGCAGAATATGCAAAGGGTTTTCAGTACGGGTGTACATGCCAGGACGCTGGCGCACGGGCTCAAGGCCCTTCAAGACTCGAATCGATGCTTCGTCGTAACGTGGTGTAGCCAAGTTATCCCCAATTTTTATGTGGACAAAAAAATAGTATTTTACGGATATAAACGAGCCCCATGGTTTTGCCGGTAAAATCACCGCTAAGCCACGGGCCCTGTGCACATCCAGCCCTACAGTGGTATGCTTGTCGGAATTCGACAACAGAATGACACTAGCAATTAATAGAATACATTGTCTTCCTGCCTTGTCTTCCCGTATAGTTTTCAAGTACCTACTACCTACTTTTGTTTATCATGAGCGAACTAATCAAAAACGTCAGCGACGCCAGCTTCGAGGCGGATGTACTTCAAGCCGATGGCCCCGTATTGGTGGACTATTGGGCGGCCTGGTGCGGCCCTTGCAAAATGATTGCCCCATTGCTTGACGAGGCTTCCAAAGAATACGCCGGCCGTGTTACAATAGCCAAACTAGATGTCGATGAAAATCCCGACACAGCAGCCAAATTTGGTGTCCGTGGCATCCCCACCCTAATGTTGTTTAAAGACGGTAAAGCCGCTGCGACCAAGGTCGGCGCTTTATCTAAATCACAACTTGCCAGTTTCCTCGACGAATCCATTTAATTAACAATTCTTGCGCGCGGGCTTGTCCTAAGTCCGCCACCATTTTGCAAAGACCCCCTTCTTTCCTCACATGCACCTCACAGAACTAAAAGCACTGCACGTCTCGCAGTTGCTGGAAATGGCCGCCAGCCTGGATATCGACAACGCAAGCCGTCTTCGCAAACAAGAAATCATGTTTGCAATCATGAAGCGCCGCGCGAAACAAGGCGAACAAATTTTTGGTGACGGCGTCCTCGAAGTGTTGCCCGATGGCTTCGGATTTTTACGCTCGCCAGACACTTCGTACCTTGCCAGCACTGACGATATTTATATATCGCCCTCGCAGATCCGGCGCTTTAACTTGCATACCGGAGACTCCATTGAAGGTGAGGTCCGCACGCCAAAAGACGGCGAGCGCTACTTTGCACTGGTTAAAGTCGACAAGGTAAACGGCATTCAGCCTGAAGCGATCAAGCATCGCATCATGTTCGAAAACCTGACGCCCTTGCATCCGAACCAGGTCATGACGCTCGAGCGCGACATTAAAAGCGAAGAGAACATAACCGGCCGGATCATGGATATCTTTGCCCCCATCGGCAAAGGTCAGCGCGCCCTCATCGTGGCCAGTCCAAAATCGGGTAAAACCGTAATGATGCAGCATATTGCGCATGCCATTACCACTAACTACCCCGACGCCACCATGATCGTGCTTCTGGTCGACGAACGCCCGGAAGAAGTCACCGAAATGCAGCGCACAGTACGCGGCGAAGTTGTCGCGTCCACGTTCGACGAGCCCGCCACACGCCACGTTCAAGTGGCTGAAATGGTCATTGAAAAAGCCAAACGCCTGGTCGAGATGAAAAAAGATGTGGTTATCTTGCTCGACTCCATTACACGCCTGGCTCGCGCCTACAACACCGTAGTCCCGGCCTCGGGCAAGGTATTGACCGGCGGTGTTGATGCCAACGCATTGCAACGCCCCAAGCGTTTCTTTGGTGCTGCGCGAAATCTGGAAGAAGGCGGCTCACTGACCATTATTGGCACAGCCCTGATCGAAACCGGCAGCCGCATGGACGAGGTTATTTACGAAGAGTTCAAAGGCACGGGCAACTCCGAGGTTCACCTCGAGCGCCGCCTGGCCGAAAAGCGGGTTTATCCGGCAATCAACCTGAACAAATCCGGCACCCGCCGCGAAGAATTGCTCATCAAACCCGACTTGCTACAAAAGGTCTGGGTGCTGCGCAAGTTCATCCACGACATGGACGAGGTCGCAGCCATGGAGTTCATTCTAGATAAAATCCGAGCAACCAAAACAAACGCCGAATTTTTTGACATGATGAAAAAATAGGTGATTAGTACAACTGTAAGCCTCTCTAACGAGAGGCTTACTTGTCACTGGCACCGACACGCTGCGCATACCCTTATGCGTGCGTTAAAAAAGGTAAAAATTAACTTTTTCTTTAATCTTGGCCGATCCTAGTCGCCTCGGCACGCACTACAGAGCATCTCTTGATGAAACTACCAACACTAAATCAATTTCTTGACCAAATTCAGTCCCGCGATCCAAATCAACCGGAATACATGCAGGCAGTCAAAGAGGTTATGAGTAGTTTATGGCCCTTCATCGAGAAAAATCCCCATTATGCCGAACAAGGCTTGCTCGGCCGCCTGGTCGAGCCCGAACGCGCTATTCAATTTCGCGTGTCCTGGGTCGACGATAAAGGCCAGGTAAATACCAATCGCGCTTTTCGCATACAGCACAACTCGGCAATTGGCCCCTACAAAGGCGGCATGCGCTTTCACCCATCGGTTAACTTGTCGATTTTAAAGTTTTTAGCGTTTGAGCAAACCTTTAAGAACGCGCTGACCACACTTCCGATCGGCGGCGGAAAAGGCGGATCGGACTTCGATCCCAAGGGTAAATCCGATGCTGAAGTCATGCGTTTCTGTCAGGCGCTAATGATCGAGCTGTATCGCCATTTAGGCCCCAACACCGACGTGCCCGCAGGCGACATGGGCGTCGGCGCACGTGAAGTGGGCTTTATGGCCGGCATGTACAAAAAACTGTCAAATTCAGCAGCCTGCGTCTTTACAGGCAAAGGCAGCACATTTGGCGGCAGCCTGATTCGCCCCGAATCAACGGGCTACGGCACTGTGTACTTTGCGGAAGAAATGCTCAAACACGCGCGTCAATCAATCGAGGGCTTAACCGTTTCAGTGTCGGGCTCGGGCAATGTCGCACAATACGCCATTGAAAAATGTCTGCAGCTTGGCGCCAAAGTCGTAACCGTGTCGGACTCGCACGGCGTCGTCGTCGACAAGGCTGGCTTTACCCCCGAAAAGCTGGCAGCGCTTATCGAACTGAAAAATGTACGTCGCGGACGCATCGAAACCTATGCCAAAGAATTCAATCTTACATACGAACCCGGCAAACGGCCCTGGCATGTTCCCGTCGATGTGGCATTGCCCTGCGCTACTCAGAACGAACTCGATTTGGAAGACGCTCAAACCCTGATCAAGAATGGCGTACGCTGTGTAGCCGAAGGCGCCAACATGCCCACAAGCCTGGCGGCCGTTGACGCCTTTATTAGTGCAAAAATCCTTTACGCACCTGGCAAAGCCAGCAATGCGGGCGGTGTCGCCGTGTCGGGCCTGGAAATGGCTCAGAATTCCCAACGGCTGCACTGGACGCGTGAAGAAGTTGACAATAAATTGCACGCCATCATGCGCGACATTCACCAAAATTGCGTCCATTACGGATCGGAAGGCCAGTCAGTCAATTACCTGCATGGCGCCAACATTGCCGGTTTTGTAAAAATTGCCGATGCCATGCTTCAGCAAGGCGTCTGCTAAGCAGAAAACTGTACCGCCATGCGGAGGGGCCAGGTTTAATCCGGCCCCTCTTTTTTTGCGTCTCGAACCTGGGCAATTTCAGTCACCGTCGGCTCATCCCAATCGCCGGCAACTTGATATTGCACAGTCATGGCCTTGGCCAGCGGACTCTTCAATAGCCATTGTGTCAGAAACGCACCAATGCCTATGATGGGATTCACCGCGATACCCGCCGCAATGGCTGCGCCGCTGACATCCAGGTTAGGAATAACTACGGCTTGCAGATCTATTTTCTCGGTGCTCAAATTAATGTCTCCGCCAATCACAATCGTAGCCACGGGTCCGGTAACCCGGTAATTGGCAGTATTTAATATCCCGCGCTCCAGGTCGATCTTCCCGCGCAGATCGTCAAACGGAAAGCCATCTTTAGCCAGATTGGCCGGATTGAATTTAAAGCTTGCCAACCGTTGTATAGACTGCAAGGACAACAACTCGAGCAAGCGCGCGGAGCGAGAGTTAAGCGTCATAAATCGACCACTGCTCAACTCGACATCGAGCTGGCCGTTCAAATCTGATTTGTTGTATCTCCAGGGAAGATTACGCCACTCCAGCTTGCCATTGATAGTACCCCGGCCGCCTGTCAATACATTCTTCATGCCTATCTGATCAAGATACTGACCCAGGTCGGTTATTTGCATCTGTGCATCAAGCGCCAGACCGCGCTGAGCTCCTGTTAGCCTCCACAATCCGCTACCCGCCAATTGTGCACCGGGACTACTTAGATTGAGTTTGTTAAGCTTCCATAGCTCGCCACGCGACTGATTCACCCCCTGCACGGACAAACGGCCAATATCTCGCCCGTACAGCTTCAGATTATTGATCTCGAGGTTAATGGCGGGAATATCCAGGTAATCGTTCAAACGCGAAAAATCCTCATACAACTCGTCCGCTGCGTTTACATCTGTTTGGTTCACACCATCCGTTGGGTCCTCGCCCAAAGCCAGCCGATCAAATTTGGCGTCGACTTGCCCGGCCACTTTCCCGCTGGCTTCCCGCCAAAACATAGTGCCGGCTGTTTGCGAAGAACTGATATCAACGCGCCAGCGCAACGGTTCGGGCTGCCTGGCCGTAAATGTAAGCTGATCAAAAGTTAAGCCTTGAAATACCGCCTTCTCGGACTGTAAACGAAACTGCCGTACATCGGGCAGTAACGGGCGCTCGCGTTTAAGCGTAGCGGGCGCCAACGGCTTTGAAAACTCATCAACCACTTGCTTCCATGCGTCGATATCTACGTTCGGATGGCGCACATCGATATTCAACCCGACCGGCAAGAGGTCGGGATTCTGGCTGACTCCCAGGGCAGCGCTATCAAAATAGGATGCGCTTCTATCATTTTTACGATGCAAAAAGCGAGCCTTGACTGTCGGGCCCAATGTAGCGTCCAGCCTCGAAGAAGATGTTTTCTGATTCTCCGACCACTCAAAATGCAAGGGCATGCGCTGCGCTGCGGTTTTACCCAAAGGTGCGGGAAAATCAAGCGCCATACCAAGCAGATCAGATTTCAGACTAAGCACATAGTTATCCGCCTTGGTGCGTTGCAATAACGCCTGATAGGAAACACTGCCGTCCAAGCGCTTCATGCCCTCTAAGTCCACAAGCTCCGAAACGGCCTTGGCACTGGTCTGGCCGCGAAGCTGCAGCCCTTTCCCCATGCCTCCCAAATCGCCGTTCAACACGACTGCGCCACCCATAAACTTCGCTTTCAGGTCAGTGGCCGCAATCCCCACATCGGAAAAACTCAAAGTACCCGTTAATTGGCTGAAGAGCGGAATTTCCGGTGAAAGCGATACCGTGCCCCCTTCAAAATGGATGGCGCCCCGGACAGTACTGTCATGGCTGTTAAGCAAAGGGACAGTAAGGCGTAGCGGCACCTGCCAGGGGCCGCTGCCCCGTGCACCGTCGAGTACTCCGTCCAGCATTTTACCAAGCGGCGAATGTGTCATGAGCGCCATATAGGCCTCGCCCTGCGCCGCTGTATTGCCCTGCACGGTCAGCACCGAGTCATGTTCTATATTGGGAATTTGCGCTTTGACCTGATGAAGCTGAATAGGCGTTGCGGGGGTTGGCCATAAGGTTGCCTGCTCGGCCAGTACGCGCAAATCGCTTCGGTACAGTGCCACGCGGCCCGTCATGTCAGTCAGGCGAGGCCAGCCCATTTCGCCTTTTTCAGGCGGCAAATAGTCAATTACCCCCCCCGAGTAACTTCCCTCGACTCTAAAATCCCCCTGAAAGGGGTTTTCGCCAAACGGAAAATGCTCGAGATCGCCCTTTAATAACAACCGGGCATCCTGAATTTGACCGGCGACCAGCCCTTTAGCCATCCATTCGCGAGCATCAAGATTAACGCTATCAGGCATATACTCGTTAATCGCCGCAATAGAAGCGCGCTTAAATATACCGCTAATATCGGCAATCCCCGCAGCCCCGCTTCCCCCTTGTTCCCAGGAACCTTGCAGGTCGGCTTCAACATCGCTGTTAACGACGCGCACCTGATCCCACACCGACTTTATGGCATGATTGTCCTGCCGACTAAGCTGCCCATACATTCCTACCTGATCGAACGCGATGGGATAATGAAAAAGCCTGATCGACCGCAGCGCCAGGGCCTGCGCCTGAAAGCGAATGTCAATAGCCGAAGAATCAGTCCGCGTCGCGGAAGCCGCGGCAGGCGAACCTGAAAAAACTTCTTTGAACTCATCCCAGGAACCGCTTAAATACAGCCTGGCGATGTCTGCCTGAAAATCAGACTCTGGCCCAAGTGTCCAGTGCGCATTGTGCACAATGACATCCGAAGTGAAACGCTCAAACTGGCCTTGCCTGACTTCAAGCCAACTTTGAGCAGACACCTCGCCCGAGTCAAGATTATCCGGTATATCCAGCCAGGGGCGCCAGTTCAAGGGCTTCATACCATCGATGCGCACGTATACCTGAGCGTCCCACGGCTGCCTTCCAGTCGTTGCCGGTTTACCCGGGTTCATCTTGAACTGCCCCCTCATATCAAAGGCTTTGCCTAAATCGGGCGGAGGGGTAGCGGACAACGATAAGCGATGCTCATCCAGGTTGCTGTAGATCTTCAGATCGACATGCCGCAACACCAACGGCGTCGCGCCGCGCAACTCGTCGTTCCAGCGGATGATGGAATCATTCAAAATAATTTCGCGCTGTTGAAGCAACCACTGAAATGCCGGGTGGCCGGCCTTGAACTCTTCCTGCTGCGAATTCTGCTCTAGCTCGAATGAACGGCCCAATACCCATAGCTGCCGATTTTCGTCACGGCGAATTCGCAGATCCAGGCCTGTCGCCTCGAGAGTCAAAAACTTGGGCGACCCGTAAAAAAAACTTCGCCAGTCGAGTACGGCATGCACGTGAGGCAATCGAAGCACAGCTCGCTGGCGATTATCGGTTAAGACGACGCCACTGAGTTCCAGACTGGGATTAAGCCCCTTCCACGAAGCGGACACCTTAGTCAGATCAACATTCGTATCCAAAGCCGCTGACAACTCACGGGCTATATGCGGGCGCCATTGATCAATGTTGGGCAGGACCCAATACCGTACCCCCAGCAAGACCGCGGCAATACAAAAATAAGCGGCAAGCGCTATAAGGCCCAGCAAGCGAAAAGGGGAGAAAGTTCGAAACACAGAAGGAAATTAGCCAGTACGATGATATTTGCAGTATCTTGCGAGACTTATACCTGAAATTCCACTTGCCGTCCTTACTATTTGTATCCCATATGCCTCAGACCACTCCCTTAGAACCCTCTTTACGCTGGTCCGGCGCCCTGCGCCGTAAAATTAGTTCGAATAGCACGTTTCAGGAATGGATGGCCAATGCCGTCACCCAGCCTGTAACGCGAAAATCCATACAAGCCTGGTTCGACGAGCTAAAAAACGAGGCTTCGACACAGCCGTTGGCACTGCACGACGTACGCCGGATGCTTCGTCAACTGCGCGAGCGCGTTTTTTACACATTGATGGTACGGGACATAAATGGCGATGCACCTTTGCAGGAAGTGGTTGGCGCAATGACGGCGCTGGCCGACCTGGCCATTGCGCAGGCCTATCAAAGCGTGGCAACGGAACTGGCGAACATCCACGGAATACCTCTTGACCCGGGCACGGGACGCCCCCAGGAGCTGATCATCGTTGCGATGGGCAAACTGGGCGGCAAAGAGCTCAATGTATCGTCCGACATCGACCTGATCATGCTTTACGGCGAAGAAGGTGAAACAACGGGCCGACGTAAACTGAGCCATCATGAGTTTTATGGCCGCGTCACCCAGCGCATGATGCCTGTTCTGTCTGAAATCGACGAATATGGCCAGGTATTTCGTACCGACTTACGTTTGCGTCCCGATGGCGACTCCGGTCCCCTGGCATGGAGCCTGGATGCTCTCGAGAACTACCTTGTCAGCCAGGGCCGGGAGTGGGAACGCTATGCCTGGTTAAAAGCCCGCGTCGTCCCTTGCCAGGCCTTCCCTGGCAGTGATCCGTCAACACAACTCAAACAACTCGAAGCACTACGCGTTCCCTTTGTATATCGAAAATACTTCGATTTCGATGCCTTGTCCGCTTTGCGCGCCCTGCGCGAACGCATACGGCAAGACTGGCAACGCCGCGCCCTGGCGCGTAACGGCGTCGACACCACACACAATATTAAATTGGGCGAAGGGGGAATTCGTGAAATAGAGTTTGTAGTGCAACTTACCCAGTTAATACGAGCCGGCCGCAAGCCAGCCTTGCAACAACGCGGCTTGCTTACCGCCTTGCACCGGCAGCGATCAGCAGGAATCGTAAGCACGGACGATGCTGTGCAACTCGAGGCCGCCTATATTTTCCTTCGACGTACCGAGCATTTACTTCAATACCGTGAAGACGAACAAACTCACCTTCTGCCACGCGATCCCGAACTGCGCGACGGACTGGCTCAAGCCTTCGGGCTTCGCCCCGATGAATTTGAGGCTGCCCTGACAACGCACCGCGCCTTTGTAACCCAGGCATTTCGAAATGCATTCCGGATTGCAGGCATGGGCGATGCCGACGAAATAGAAAGCGCAGCCGGCAACAATGTATCCGACTGCACTAGCCTGAGCGAGCATATTCATCTACAGCTTGGCGAACAAACAGACCAATTAACCCACCGAATCGACTCGTTGCTGGAAAGCCATCGAATCCGCACACTGCCCAGCACCAGCCGGCGCCGCGTTGAAGCCTTGCTACCTGCAGCCATCAGCGCCGCAGCCAAGACTGCGCAGCCACAACAGACCGCCATACGGCTATTCAACTTAATTGAACATATTGCCCAGCGCAGCGCCTATTTGGCGCTGCTGGCCGAATATCCGGAAACGCTGGCACGGGTAGCCCGCATCGTTGGTGCCAGCCCTTGGGCCTCCCAATACTTAAGCCAATATCCGATACTGCTCGACAGCCTTATCGAATGGCGTTCCTTGCTGGCGCCACCCGACTTCGCACAAATAGAGCTGCAGCTGCGTGCAGACCTCGATGCATGCCTGCTACCCGACGGAAAGCCCGATATCGAGCAACAAATGAATTTGATGCGCGACGCTCAGCACCAGGTAAGCTTTCAGCTTTTGGCGCAAGATCTTGAAGGCGTATTAAGTGTCGAGAAACTGGCTGACCAACTCTCGGCCCTGGCCGACGTACTGCTGACGGAAACCATCGCACGCATCTGGCCTTTAGTACAACCCAAAGGTCAGCCGGCCGATACGCTGGATCCGCCTCGCTTTGCAGTTATTGCTTATGGCAAGCTTGGCGGAAAAGAGCTCGGCTACGCATCCGACCTCGACCTGGTCTTTATTTACGATGACACGCGCGAAGACGCAAGTGAAATCTATGCCAAGCTAGGACGGCGCATGACCTCCTGGCTTGCAACCATGACTTCCTCGGGCCGGCTCTACGAAATCGACTTGCGTTTACGTCCCGACGGCGACGCCGGATTGCTGGCCGTGTCGCTCGACGCATTTTCGCAATATCAGTTAAAGCACGCCTGGGCCTGGGAACATCAAGCCATAACGCGCGCCAGGTTTGCCGCCGGCGCCCCTGATATTGGCGCGCGTTTCGAGGAAATTCGCCGCCAGGTGCTGTTAATGCCTCGCGACCCGGCCCGCCTCAAAGAAGAAGTAAGAACCATGCGCCAGAAAATCAGCTCGGGACACCCGAACTCTTCGGCCGACTTCGATCTGAAACACGACCAGGGCGGCATGGTCGATATCGAATTT
>DATCVA010000325.1:0-5271 GCA_036567205.1 Eoetvoesiella sp.
CCCTGCTAAGCAAATAACTCCATTTCAATATCAACCGTGCACTTGGTCGAAGCAGCAGCCGCACAGCAGTAATGCCTGCGCTTCGCCTTCGTGCTCACTTTTGATCTGGAAACGGAATAAAGCTCATCCTGGCATTCTGAAGACTTTCACGTTAACCGCTTTACGTAAAACCATGTCTTTTCCTACCTGGCTTGCCTTTTTTGCCGCCTCTTGGGCGATCTCGTTTTCGCCCGGCTCCGGCGCCATTTCCGCCATGGCTTCAGGCCTGAAATATGGCTTTAAGCGCGGCTATTGGACAACGATTGGCTTAATAAGCGGCATTATGTGCCAGGTTGTGGTGGTGGGCATTGGCCTTGGCGCCTTGCTGGCCACATCCGAGCTTGCCTTTAGCATAGTAAAGTGGCTGGGCGTCGCATATCTGGTTTATCTGGGCTGGCGACAAATTCAAACCGATGCCTCGCCGGTATCGGTCGAAGCCAGGAATCCCCAGCCGTTCAAAATTCGCGAGCTATTGTTGCGCGGATGGCTGGTGAACATTACCAACCCCAAGGGCACGGTTTTTTTACTGGCGGTTGTCCCGCAGTTCATGGATTTATCCAGGCCTCTGGCGATGCAATACCTGATTATTGGGGCCACGCTTTGCCTGACCGATTTAGTGGCGATGGGCGTTTACACCGCCCTGGCCTCGAAAGTCCTGAAGCTGCTGCGCAACCCGCGCCATATACGCTGGCTTAACCGCGGCTTTGGTTCCTTGTTTATTTTGGCCGGCACGGTTCTGGCGACGTTCAGTCACCATAAATGACATTACACCGTTCGCCTTATTCCGTTGGCAAATCCATTGTGAACACGAAGGCGAAGCGTAGAAGCCGACACAGTTAACGATTGATTTGAAAATGGAATTACTCCGCCCTGGAATGACACACGTTAAAATTAACTTATGAGCCTTACTCAAGAAGTCGCCCGGCGACGCACTTTCGCCATTATTTCTCACCCCGATGCGGGCAAAACCACCCTGACCGAAAAGCTTCTTCTGTTTTCAGGAGCTATCCAGATTGCGGGCAGCGTCAAGGCCCGCAAAGCAAGCCGGCACGCCTCATCGGACTGGATGGAAATAGAAAAACAGCGCGGTATTTCCGTAGCCTCATCAGTCATGCAAATGGAATACCGGGATTGCGTTCTGAATTTGCTCGACACTCCGGGCCACCAGGACTTTTCCGAAGACACCTACCGTGTGCTAACCGCCGTTGATGCCGCGCTGATGGTGATAGACGCCGGCAATGGGGTGGAACCGCAAACCATCCGCCTGCTGCAAGTTTGCCGGGCGCGCAATACCCCTATCATCACGTTCATCAACAAGCTGGACCGTGAAGTGCAAGAGCCGCTTGACCTGCTTTCCGAAATCGAGTCCCATCTTGGCATGGATGCAGTGCCCTTTTCATGGCCCGTCGGCATGGGCCGCTCGTTTGGCGGCGTATTCGATATTCGCCGCAATCGCATGCGCGTCTTTAAAGCCGGAGAAGAACGCCGCGACGATCAGGATGAACTGATCGACGGCCTGGACAACCCGGTCATCGCGGCCCGCTTCGGCGACGCCTTTGCCAAGGCCAATGATGAAATCGAACTCATCAATGCCGCAGCGCCGGAATTCAATCATGAAGCCTTTCTAGCCGGCCAGCAAAGTCCGGTGTTCTTTGGTTCGGCCATCAACAACTTTGGAGTTCAGGAAGTGCTGGACGCCCTGGTTGATCTGGCGCCAAAGCCCGGGCCGCGCCATGCGCTGCAACGGGAAGTACAGCCCGACGAACCCAAGTTCAGCGGCGTGGTGTTCAAAGTACAAGCCAATATGGATCCGGCCCACCGCGACCGCGTAGCCTTTGTCCGCGTAAGCTCCGGGCGTTTCAATCGCGGCATGCGCCTTAAAGTGGCGCGCACCGGCAAGGAAATGCGTCCCAACAACGTAGTGTCATTCCTGTCTCAGCGGCGCGAGCTTGTGGATGAAGCCTATCCCGGCGACGTAATCGGCATTCCCAACCACGGCGTGTTGCACTTGGGCGATGTGCTGACCGAAGGCGAAAACCTGCAATTCACCGGGCTGCCCTTTTTCGCTCCGGAATTATTCCAGGCCGTCGAAGTTAAAGACCCTCTGCGCATCAAGCAGCTGCGTATCGGCCTGACGCAATTGGGCGAAGAAGGTGCGATTCAGGTGTTTCGGCCCGAAGCCGCGGGCGGTTCGCTGCTATTGGGCGCAATTGGCCAATTGCAGTTCGAAGTAGTCGCACACCGGCTGAAAACCGAATACGGCGTTGAGGCCCGAATGATGCCTTCGCGCTACAACATGGCACGCTGGATTACCGCCAGCGACTCTAAGGTTTTACGCAAATTCATGGATGCCAACGCCGCTAACATCGCCTATGATGTCGTCGACGCAACGGCCTTCCTGGCCAGCTCACCCGCACAACTGCGTGTAGCCCAGGAGCTCTATCCGGGCATCGAATTTCATGCCATGCGCGAGCACGGCGGGAAAGTTTTTGGTACAAAAGCGTAGTTTTGCGTACAAAGCGTAAACATTTAACAAAGCTAAATTCTAAATAGAAAGTATGCTTGCCTTTTCTAGACCGAGGATCTGAATGTCTTGGCGTTTTATCTTTGTAGTACTGGCCATTGCAGCAGGCGCTGCCGCATGGGGAGGAGTCCGTCTGGGTGATTGGCTGGTGGCTCACGGACCGCAGCAAGCTCCCGTGGCGGCCGAGCCGCCCGAGCTGTCTGCCGTACCCGTTCTTGATGCCAACGGTCGCCCATACGTAGCCCAGCCGCCGCAACCCCTGGTTGACGGCCGTCTGGCCGTTCCCGAAGCTCCCACGGAAATCGCGTGGCAAATCCCCAACCAGTCACTCACTGAAACGGACAACCCCGTCATTGATCTGGCCACCACAACCATTACCATGACCGAGGCCGAACAGATTGCAGCCGCCGGCAATCAGCGGCTGGTAGGTATTGCCGATGTCGGCGATTTGGGGTTAAGTGCAAACGGTCAGGGAGCGCAACCCATACAACCTATTGAAACGGCTCCGCCGCCCACAACCATTACTCCGCGACCCGCTGCCAATGCATCGTGGCAAGCTAGTTTGCGTCAAGATATACAAGCATGCAGCGCACTGAGTTTTTTCGACCGGCCCAGCTGTGCATGGGCGGCACGCAATAAATATTGCGAACCCAACCGGGCGTGGGGCCAGGTTCGCGACTGTCCGGCCAAAAGCTTTTAAACCGGTGATTGCTTAGTCATTTCTATATCAAACGTGCACTTTGCCAATTTCGCTGGTCTTGCACCTGTAGTGTTTGCGCTTCGCCTTCGCATTCACGCTTGATCTGGAAACCAAATTAGTCGCCCATTTGGGATTGCAGATAGTTTTGCAATCCCACTTTGTCGACAAGCTCCATTTGTGTTTCCAGCCAGTCAATATGTTCCTCGGTGTCGTTCAAAATGTCCTGGAACAAATCGCGCGAAACAAAATCACGCACCGACTCGCAATAAGCCATGGCTTCTTTTACTGTTGCCTGAGCGCCCGACTCGAGCTTGTGGTCGCACGATAAAACTTCGGGCACGTTTTCGCCTATCAATAACTTATGCAAGTCTTGCAGATTTGGCAGGCCATCAAGCATAAAAATACGTTCAATCAAACGGTCGGCGTGTTTCATTTCGCCTATTGATTCATCGTATTCGTGTTTGCCGAGCTTATTCAGCCCCCAGTGGTTCAACATGCGCGCATGCAGAAAATACTGGTTAATTGCAGTCAGTTCATTTTTAAGCTGCTGATTCAAATACTGAATTACAGTCGGGTCGCCCTTCATGGCTATGCTCCTAAGTCGTTATGCTGAACATAAGCCTACCATGGAGCGTGGGCGTTTTCACGCGTAAGGAAGGGGTCACGACCACGTTCAAGAAACCGTGGTGCAAATAGGAATGATTTTGTGTGTGACAATTGTTCCTTGCCACCGCCAGTATTCTGGACCCCTGCCGGCCATCAGGGAACGCTAAAAACTAAACCACTTGCTTTTATCACGCGAGAAAAGCATGACATAAAACTACGGATTCAGTGTTGCGGATACTATAAAAATATTGTAACAATCGACTACCCGGCTTATGCACGCCGCGCCACGATTTCAAGCATGGAACCGGCTGCTGCAACACGGGAATCATTGGCCGCCTCGGCCACCATCGTGCCATACGCACGGTCGGCCCCGGCATGCTGCGACGCATAGCGACCCCCGGGCAGGTATTCGGCGGCCGTTTCGGCGCAACAGCCGCAACAACTCGCGACCCCAAGCTGGCCTTGAAGGTCGGACATAGTATGCGCACCGTCGGCCACGGCCGATTGAATTTGACGCTCGGTGATAGCGTTGCAGATACAAATGAACATGAGAATAATTATCATCCAGCAAATAAAAAAAAGCAATCGGCCTGATTAATTTATTTGTATCTGCATGGCTTTGGCGCCACAGTCAACGCCCCTTGAATGTTGAGTCGGCCATTCAATATTCAATTTACACTATGCAATCCGAAGCGCGAATTACTCTTCTACTGTTGCAAAGCAGCCCGGGCCTTACGCATTGGGGCCGCCTCCAGGCCAGCGGCTTCACGATATTTAGCGACAGTACGCCGGGCGATGACAATGCCTTGTTCGGCCAATTTAGCTGCAATCTTGCTATCGGATAAAGGCTTGGCGGCGGCCTCTTCGTGTATCAGCTTGATGATCTGCGCGCGTACCGACGTTGCCGACGTCTCGGCGCCATCACCCGTGGTCAGCGCCGTTCCGAAAAACCGTTTTAACTCTATAACGCCCCACGGCGTCTGCGCATACTTTTGCCTGGTCGCCCGCGAAATCGTCGATTCGTGCAATTCCAGTTCCTGAGCGATATCGCGCAACAGCAAGGGCCGCATCGCTTCTACGCCCTGTTCAAAAAACGCCTGCTGATGCTCTACGATAACCTGCGCAACTCGCAATACCGTCTCGAAACGTTGCCGTACGCTTTTGATCAGCACATGGGCTTGTTGTACATGATCGTGTAACGACGGCTTTTCCTGTCCGCCGCCGGAAGCGCGCCCGCCGGGCTCTTGCTCTGCCGAAGCAACACTCTCTTTTCGACGATGCGCCTGTATGTGCGGTTCCATCAGTAAACGCTCGTACAGCGGATTAACACGCAACCTGGGCATTACGGCAGGATTCAACTGCGGCTGCCAACGCCCCTTGATCTTGCGCACCACAATTTCCG
>DATCVA010000326.1:0-3380 GCA_036567205.1 Eoetvoesiella sp.
GGCCCATCCTGAGGTGGGAAGGCAGGTTGCATGAATCCGTTCCACCGAGCGACAACTAGCTTGACAATTACCGCTAACGCCGGGCGGGACGGTGGATTATTCAAATACTCAATAATGGCCGGTTCGACGCCGGTATTGCGGATTAGCCCAAGGGTATTGCGCGAGGTGCCGCACTTGGGGTTGTGATAAATGGTGATGCTCATAATGGAAACCCTTACTTAAGCCTTGGCTTCGTACCAATGCTGCGAGCGGTTCACGATATTGACCACCAATAGCATGACCGGCACTTCAATCAGCACGCCCACGACGGTGGCCAAGGCGGCCCCCGACTGAAAGCCGAACAGGCTAATGGCCGTGGCGACAGCCAGTTCAAAAAAATTGGACGCACCGATCAGGCTCGATGGGCCCGCGACGCAATGCGGCACGCCCAGCTTGCGATTAAGCAAATAAGCCAGGCCGGAATTAAAAAACACTTGAATCAGTATCGGCACCGCCAACAGGGCAATAATCAAGGGCTGCGCCATAATCGCCTCGCCCTGGAACGCAAAGAGCAGGACCAGTGTCAGCAACAACGCGGCAATGGAATAAGGGCCAAGGTTTGAAACGACTCGCTCAAACGTGGCGTGTCCTTTGGCCAAGAGCGCCTTGCGGAACCACTGCGCCAGGATGACAGGAACGATAATGTAAAGGCCGACCGAGGTGATCAACGTGCCCCAGGGCACAGTGATGGACGCCAACCCAAGCAGCAGCGCCACCAGCGGCGCAAACGCCACAATCATGATGGCGTCATTCAGGGCCACTTGCGACAGCGTGAAATACGGATCGCCTTTGCAAAGCTGGCTCCATACGAAGACCATCGCGGTGCAGGGGGCGGCCGCCAGCAGGATCAAGCCGGCGATATAACTATCGATCTGGTCCGCCGGCAACCAGTGGGCAAACAGATGGCGAATGAATAACCAAGCCAAAAATGCCATGGAAAAGGGTTTGACCAGCCAATTAATGCCCAGGGTGACCGCAATGCCGCGCCACTGGCTCTTGATCTGCGCCAGCGCACCGAAGTCGATTTTGATGAGCATGGGAATGATCATTACCCAAATCAACATGCCCACGGGGATATTGACGTTGGCTACCTCCAGGCTGGCGATGCCCTGGAAGACGCCGGGTAAGGCTTGCCCCAATAAGATGCCGAGCACGATACAAAGCGCGACCCAAACGGTCAAATAACGCTCAAAAAAACCGATGGTTGGGGCATTGTTGTCGACCAACGCAGCGGTCGTGGATGAAGACATGAATCTGTTCCGTATGAAAATGCGGTGGCTACACCGCGATTAGCCTAGCCTGGCTCTGGTTGGCTCTGGCGTGCTATATCGCGACGACCGAAGGATCACCAATTTTTCTGATTTCCTGCTGGATGGCCGCTTTATCCAGCCTATGCAAGGGCAAGCTGACAAAGGCTTGCATTCGTGTCGCCATCTGCCTGAACACCTTGTCAAAGGCGGCTCGTTTTTCGTCGTCCGTACCCTCTACAGCGGCGGGGTCTTGAAATGACCAATGTGCGGAAGCGGGATGGCCGGGCCAAATAGGGCACACCTCCCCGGCTGCGTTATCGCAAACGGTGATAATAAAATCCATATGCGGCGCATCCGCCCGGGCAAATTCATCCCAGCTTTTGCTGCGTAAGTTTTCTACCGGGTAGCCGGTTTTTTCCACCTTTTCAATCGCAAAAGGATTGACCGTGCCGCCGGGCTGGCTGCCGGCGCTATAGCCTTTGAACTTGCCATTACTAAACGTGGTTACCAAGGCCTCTGCCATGATGCTGCGTGCAGAGTTACCCGTACACAGGAACAGGACGTTATACGTTTTATCAGTCATTACAGTCTCTTGGTTTAACAGCAGCTTGAGGTCGAAGCGAAGGTACTGGACGGCGTGCAACAGGACATGGAGACCCCCTTGGTCGACGGCTTAACAACGGGAGCGCAACACGCAGCGCTGTCCATTTTGTCTTTTCTTGATTCGCCAAAGACCCGAATCGTGCCCAGGGTTTGGAACGTTTCCCAGGCAATGCCTGTCGGGTCCGTCACCCAATATTTATCGGATTTTGCATAGCAACAGGCCGCGCATTCGTCTTTTTCGAGATCAGGTCGCACAGACGCCAAGCGCGACTGCATCTGCCCCAACTCGTCGGCTGGCTTAACTTGAATGCCTAAATGATCCAACCCGAGCGCGGCTCCACGCTCGGAAATCACAAAATTAACGCGGGGATCATCCAGCATCCATTTAGCATAGTCGTCCTTGATTACCGACGGCTGGGCGGCGAACAGGCTCGAGTAGAACGTGATGCTCTCAACCAGCCTGTCGACGGAAACGTGTACATGCAAGCGCTTCATGATGAAACTCCTTCGTTAGAACACCGGGGAAGACAAACCGGTGTGCACGGATTACCGCCACAGCAGTTTTCGGTCAAGAAACCTAATACACCATTCATCGTTTCAAAATTTGCCGAATAAATAAGCGAGCGCCCGTCCCGAACCTGATGTATCAAGCCGGCATAGGTCAGTTCCTTTAAGTGAAACGACAACGAGGACGGCGCCAACGCCAACGCTTCGGCGATTTTGGTGGCTGCCAAGCCTTGCGGGCCGGCTTCAACAAGCAAACGAAATGCAGCTAGCCGAGACTCTTGAGCGAGCGCCGCTAAAGCGGTGAGTACGTTTTTAGTTTCCATAATTCAATAATATTGGAATTATTGAATTTAGACAAGCAATTAGTTGCGCATCTTCCGCATAAATCAGCCTAAACTGGCGGCGCCGCTAACGACTCAATATATTGGTGCGAGTGGCCAGCCCCTTTAGCGCTGCGCACACCATAAGGAAAAAGGAAAAGCACCATGAAATTCAAACAAGAAACCTGGCGGGCTCTGGAACCGTCACCCTTTCATGAGGGCGAGTACGACGTCAAACTGGACACCGGCGAGGTTATCCGCGTCCTGTACCAACAACAGCAATGGACGCAGGAGCCCGACCGCATTACTGCGTGGCGCGGGCGCCAGCTCAAAGGCCTGAATAAACCTAAGCGGCACCGCCGCGACCTGGACCAGTATCGCGCCCAGGAACCCGACACCCATGCCAACGCTGCGACCGCCGCCCATTTTCTGGCCCGCCGCGCCGTCGCCCAGAATAAGCCGCTGCCCGCCTATCAGTACTACCTCATCTTACAGGCCCTGGATCCCGCCCGTATCGATGACGTCGATTCAACATGGATCGCGCGCTTCCTGGCCGGGCCCGCATTGTCGAAAGAAAAGCTCGAGGCCTGCCACAACAACGTAGACGCGTTCTTCGGCGCACGAAGCGCTCACCCAACACAGGACTGACGCCGATAGTCTC
>DATCVA010000327.1:0-8132 GCA_036567205.1 Eoetvoesiella sp.
AGCTCGTCATCCAGCCTTACTCGCATGCTGGCGTTGCTCGATGCCTTTACGCCGCAGCGCTATGCCTGGACGGTTGATGACCTGGCAGAGCACTTCAAACTTACCCCGTCTTCGACATACCGCTACGTTAAAGAGCTGTGCAAAGCCGGATTGCTCATCCGCCTTCCGCGGGGCGTATACGTAATCGGCGCCCGCATCGTAGAGCTGGAATCCCTGATCCGTGAAACCGACCCGGTGATCAAAGCGGGCGCTCCCATCCTTCATGAACTAGCACAAGAAACCGGCTGCCACGTCCTGCTGTCGAATGTATATGGCGAACACCTCATGAATGTGGCTCATGTACGCGGCATAGAACCGCTGCAACTGTCTTACCTGCGGGGACGAAGCCTGCCATGGTTTCGTGGGGCCCCAGCGAAATCGGTATTAGCATACTGGCCGCGCGCGCGCGTGCGCAAATTGTTCGAGTCCACCTTCGGCAGCCCCGTCAATGAAGAGGAATGGACTGCCATATGGACAGAACTGAAAGCCATCCGCAAAGCTGGCTATTCCATCAGCGATGGCGGACTGGACCCGGACGTTATCGGATTCGGCGTGCCAATTATGCTGGAAGACGAAGTCATCGGAACGATCTCGCTGGTCTGCTCCAGAAATCGGGCAAAGTTTCTGAACGAAACCGCTGTAAGTATCGGAATGAAAGAGCGCAGCAGCGAACTGACACGCCGCCTTCTAAATTCGTGCCATGAATAAACAATGAATAAACAATGAATAAACATAATTTTTCGACGTAGGTTCAACAAAACCATGATTCAGCCCACACAACGCCGTATAGAGCTACCGGGCTTTTTTTAACTATAGGTGGAGACAGCCATGAAACTCAATAAATTACCGACCCGCGCGTTAGCCGCAACCCTTGGTCTGGCAAGCGCTGCTTTTATTGTCGCGAACCCCGCTGCGGCACAAGAAAACTATCCTGCAAAACCAATACGCCTGCTGGTTGGTTTTGCCGCAGGCGGCGGCAGCGATGTCGTGGCTCGCCTTATAGCCAAGCCCCTGGGCGAACGGTTAGGCCAAGCCGTCGTGGTCGAAAACCGCCCGGGCGCCGGCGGCAATATTGCATCGCACACCACCGCCCAGGCAGCCCCCGATGGCTATACGATGATCCTCATGACCAGCGGCCATGCCAGCAATGCCGCCATGAAAAAAGACCTGGCCTTCGACCCGGTAAAAGACTTCGCCTGGATATCCACGGTCACCACCTATCCGCTTACCCTGGCGGTTAAGCCCGACTCTTCTTTAAAATCATTTGAAGATTTCGTTGAACAAATCAAAGCGCAACCGAATCGCTATACCTATACCTCCGTCGGTGTAGGCACCGCCATGCACCTGGTCGGCGAATGGATTATGTCCCAAAGCGGTGGAAGCGCCCTGCACGTTCCATTCAAAGGCGGCGCGGCCCCCATGACCGAACTGCTGGCTGGCCGTGTCGACGTAATGATCGATACAATGACTAATACCGCTCCCCTGTTCAACGATAAGCGTGTTCGCGTCCTGGCCACGACGGCGCCATTGGGAACCAGCGTACTGGCCGGCGTACCCACTGTCGCAGCTACCTATCCCGAAGTGGTGTTCGAATCGTGGCTTGGCATTGCAGTGCCCGCCGGCACCTCGCCGGCTATTCAGTCCCGTCTGAATAAAGAACTACGCGCCGTCATCGAACAGCCTGAAGTCCAGCGGCAATTAACGGCCTGGGGCGGCTCGCCCACTCCCTCATCGGGAACAGAGTTCAAGGCGCGTGTAGAGCGCGACATACAACGCCTTCAAACTATCGTGAAAGATCGCAAAATCGCAATTCAGTAATTATTTTTATGAGTGACCACATGCTTGATCAAATTTTCCGTAAGGCCCGCACACAAAACGGCTGGCGCGACACCCCCGTCACTGATGAACAGCTTCAGTCCTTGTATGACCTGATGCGCTGGGGCCCAACCAGCATGAATTGCTCGCCTGCACGGCTCTTGTTCATCCGCACACAAGAGGCTAAAGAACGGCTGGTGCCACTTATGAACCTCGGCAATCAGGAAAAAACCCGCCAGGCGCCGGTCACGGTCATCATTGGCCACGACCTCGCTTTCTACGATCGCTTACCCGAACTTTTTCCGGCTCGTCCAGAAGCAAAAAACATCTTTATCGGAGAAGACAAGCAAGCACTGGTCGAAGCCACCGCCTTCCGAAACAGCAGCCTGCAGGGCGGCTATTTGATTCTTGCCGCACGTGCTCTGGGCCTGGATTGCGGACCAATGTCGGGTTTCAATGCAAACGCACTTGACCAGGAGTTCTGGAAGGACACCACCGTGCGAACCAACTTCGTCTGCAGCCTGGGCTACGGCGAACCCACGCAGGTTCGTGAACGCCTGCCACGCCTGGCATTCGACGAGGCCTGCCAGCTACTGTAGTTAAATTCGCGCCGTATCTTTCTAAGACTGATACGGCGCGCATCCATGATAACCAATAACACCTGGGTTATGCCACTAGCTCTGCAGGACCAGAAAGATCAGGCCCGCCTAAGAAAGCGCAATGTACTCTTCCGCAACCACAAACTGATGCCACGAAAGATCAATAAGCTTGGCACTGCTAAGTTTGCGTTTCTCGCTAAGCCAGCCCTCAGCGGACATGTCGGCAAGTAAATCACTTACGCTGTCGAAGTGCAATTCGACAATAGCATCGCAAGCGATTTCCTGTCCGCTTCCTGGCATTTTTTGGCCTTCGTTGGCAGCCATAGGAAAATTGGCTACGTATTTTTTAAGCGACGGCAGGCAAGACTTAACTATTTCAGAATGGACATTAATCCAATAGTCTCGAAACTCATCTCGCGAGATGTCATTACGGCGTTTAACAATACTTATATGCTTAACCATGAAACAGTCCTTCGGTAGCGGTTAATTCGTACATCACACTTGGCGCAGATACCAAGGCGCTTAATTCACTACAGCTCCAGACACACGTATAGCTTCGGCATACATGATCGTTTCATCGGCAATCATTTTCTTGAACGCGGCAGGAGTGTTGTTCTTACCGCTGGGCACGGCACCAGTGGCACTAATACGACTAACCATGGATGGCTCTTGAAGAATCTTCGACATGACGCTATTTAGTCTATCGACAATAGCTGCAGGCGTTTTAGCGGGTGCCAGGAGTCCGTACCATACGTTAAACGCCATCCCCTTTACCCCTTGCTCCAAGGCCGTCGGCACATTAGGCAGCGGTTCTGTACGTTCAGCCGTCAACGCCGCCAAAGGCCTTAGCTTCCCCGCCCTGACATGAGATAGCGCATCCGAAGACGCCAGCATAGAAAAATCAGTTTCGCCGGCCAACAGTGCCATGGTCATCGGGCCCCCTCCTTTATAAGGAATATGCTCAAAACCGGTGTGGGCCGCAGTATTAAGCATAATGCCGCTCAAATGCGATAGCGCGCCATTACCGGCAGAGCCGAACATGGGCAGATCTTTCTTGCCATTCGCTCCAGCGTCAATCAACGATTGAAGTGTTTTATATTTTGAATCGTCTCTTACCATCACAAATAACGGTGTAGAGAAAATTTGGGAAATCGGAGCGAAATCATTGGCGGTATAGCCAATGTCCTTATACAAAGACGGCGCAATGGACACTGAACCTACAACAGTTACCAACAAAGTATGCCCGTCCGGGTCTGCCTGCGCCACAGCACGAGTCCCTATCCCTCCCCCAGCGCCTGGCCGATTCTCAATAATTACGGGCTGACCCAGCTCTTTGGAAAGTTGCGGCTCTATCAGGCGAGCGGCCAGGTCAACTGATCCACCTGGAGGGAACGGAACCACAAGGTGGATCGGTTTCGTAGGATAACCTTGGGCCGAGGCTATTGCACTCGCCAGTCCCAATACCGCCACCGATATAGCCCGTATGGCAAAACAAAATACATGCGAATTCATAAGTATCCTTCATCCGTTAATTAGACAGACCGGGTCGTGTTTATTGCTTTTGATTCAATTCATAAACATTAGCTCTTCAGGGCATAAACTCTCCGCCATTGACATCAACGACTGATCCAGTAATGAACCCTGCCGGGACAGAAACAAGGTATTCCGCTGCCGACGCAACCTCGTCTGCCGCCCCCAAACGACGCATGCGTATCAGACCTGCGGCATTTTCCAGAACCTCAGGACTGGATGTGCGTGCAAGAGGCGTCTCGATTTGGCCCGGTGCGATACAGTTTGCCGTAATACCAAAAGCGCCATAATCGCCTGCAATCTTGCGGGTCATGCCAATCAGCCCCGCCTTCGATGCAGAATAGGAAGTGCTGGCACGTTCAGAATAGGTACGGCCTGCGCGCGATGCTATGTTGACCACACGGCCCCATTTTTTCTCTTTCATTAAAGGGACGAATTGCTGACATAATAAGAAGGGCGCCGTGAGGTTTACGCGAAATACGATTTCCCACTCGTCCAGCGAGATGTCGTCAAGAGCCTGAACCGCGCCGTTGCGTTTGGGGTGTATCCCGGCATTATTGATCAAAATATCACAACGTCCATAGCGCTCCTTGACCTGCTCCGCTGCGGAAAGAGTCTGCTCGGTGCTACCAAGATCAACTGTAATAAAGTCGGCGCTTCCCCCATTTTTCTTCACATCAGCAGCCCGATCAGCGACAACCTCGCTGCGGTCCAACATTACCACTCGCAAGTCTTGTTGACAAAGCCGATGCGCAATCTGCAGACCAATTCCGCTAGCTGCACCCGTAATGACGGCAACTTTTTTTTCACTACTCATTGCAACTCCTCCGTCTACTATTTTTTATGAAACAATCCGACGGCCGCCGTCCACTGGAATCATCGTCCCGGTAACGAACCTGCTGTCGTCACTTGCCAGAAAAAGCGCCACTGTTGCCATGTCTTCAGCAATAGGCAAACGGCCCAGAGGCGTGGAATCAAGGCGCCGCTTAATCAACTCGGGTCCAAGTCGCGCGGTACTTCCCGGATTAAGCACTGCGCCAGGAGCAATAGCATTAACACGAATATTGTCCGGCCCCAACTCCACCGCGCACTCCATCGTCATGGCAGTTACTCCACCCTTTACGGTGCAGTAAACAATCCGATTCTCAGACCCGCGAATTGCAGCTATGGAAGAGATATTAATTATTGAGCCGCCACGCTTGCGCAATGCAGGTAAAGCAGCTTGCGTCGCCCAGATAACCGCCTTCAATCCAATTCCGAACATGCGGTCAACAACTTCCTCGCGCACTTCGTCAATGGGCTCATACCGAATCCACATTGCATTGTTAACAAGCACGTCCAACCTGCCGAAATGCTTATTAACCTCGTCGAAGAGACGAAGCGTCTCTGTTCGACTAGACAGATCGGCGTGATAAGCACGAGCAGTTCCCCCATTTTCTGTGATCTTCTCGACTGTCTCAGCGCAACTCGCTTCGTCCAGATCGACGCAGCACACTGCTGCCCCTTCAGATGCCAACGTCATGCTAATAGCTCTGCCTATAGCACCGCCCGCACCAGTAACCACTGCGACCTTATCGCTTAAACGATTCATAAAATGATTCTCGTTGTATAAAAACTCTTTGTATAACGACCATCAATGCCGTGCTGACAAGCCTAGCTCTGCGCGTTCGCGATAGACGGGGTCGTCCTTGCTCCTGCTGCCCACGGTCCATCCGTCAAGCGGCTTTGGAGCATTTTCAGGAACTTCAACCATCTGCTTCCAGTCCTGCACGAGAGTGCGCCGAAAGATCCGCCACTCACCAGCACGCCGCTCAAAACGATCGACGTAGCGCGAGCAAGTCAATAGATCTACAGCTACGCCTGGTGTTCCTTCTTGCCCGCCAGATAACTGCACCAGGCTGGCCGTGGCATCCGCCGGATATCGCTGCACCGTCCGGACATACGTTTCCACGAGGGCAAGATCCGGGCTCGCAAACTCAATAAGCATATTGCTGACCTGATGCATAGAAAAAGGAATTTTTTTATGACGTTCCTTTATCCATTCAACCAAGCCATCCACGCCCCCGGAAAAAATTCCGTGATCATCCGTCCCATCTGGATGAAAGGCGGCTCGCATTCCTTCGTAGTCCAGCCGATCTACCGCGCGACACCAACGGTACATGGCATCTTGAATAGCCATTCGATCTGCAATACGTTCCGGTGAATATTGTTCTTGTGGACTCATCTGTATCTCCTGATTAATAAATGGCCGGATATATCAATAGCCCTGCCACGGAAATTCGTTGCCTAGATCATTTTCAAAATTACTTTTCCAACAACATGCCCCTCCTCGAGGCATCGATGTGCATCCGCGACCTGGTCAAAAGGAAATATCTTGCCCACGACGGGCGTGACTTGACCGGACGCAATTAAAGGCCACACTTTTTTCTGAAGCGTTTGAAGCAAATTCGACTTTTCTTCAACAGAACGATGACGCAAGGTGGCCCCGGTTACGCTTAAGCGTCGCATCATGATTTCGCGAATATTGAACGTTGCCTCCCCTCCTCCGTCGCCAGCGACATACGCCAATCGTCCACCTGCCTTAAGTAGTTGCAGGTTTCTGGACGCATAGGGTCCACCTATCATGTCCAGCACAACATCAACCCCTGCGCCGTTCGTGAACTTCATGACCGCATCGACAAAATCGGACTCTCGATAATTAATCGCTTTCTGGGCTCCTAACCTCTCGCAATAGGCACACTTCTCTGGGGTACCGGCAGTAACCAGAACCTGCGAGCCTAATCGACTCGCGAGTTGAATCGCGGTAGTGCCGATTCCGCTGGCCCCGCCATGAATCAGAACTGTTTCACCTGGTTGCAGCCTGGCCTGCTCAAAGAGCGTCAGCCAGACTGTTGCAAATGTTTCGGGAATAGCCGCGGCAGCCGTAAACTCCATCTCGGGTGGTATATGCAAACATTGCCCTGCAGGGGCAACGCAATATTGCGCATATCCTCCACCAACCAATAAAGCGCAGACACGATCTCCAATTGCAAAACCATGTACATTCACACCGCAAGCGAGAACGGTACCCGCTACTTCCAGACCAAGTACATTAGTGGCATCTGAAGGCAGCTTGGGAAAATCGCCCTCGCGCTGTTTAATATCACCGCGATTAATGCCTGCCGCATGCACTTCAATCAGTATTTCCGTCGGCCCGGGCTTAGGGACTGCACGCTCTAGCATTCTTAAAGCGTCGGCGCCTCCGGGGCTGGGAACCTCGACCACCCATCCTGTGTTATTCACTTGCGCCTCCTAGAAGCTTGAGGGGATCGTTGTTGCTAGTTTTGGATCAATCCGTACTCTGCGGCGGCTTGCCTGTATACCGGGATTTTTGCAGCCAAATCGGCTTTCATTTCCTGCCCATTCATGATGTAAATGGGTACGTCTTGCTGTGCCATAAACTTAATAAACTCTGGATTCTTGGTTGCATTAATAAACGCAGTCTCAAGCTTCTGACGAACAGGTTCGGGCACTTTTGCCGACGTAGCCAGCCCCATAATCCATGGAAACTCAAAATCTACGCCTATCTCCGTGAAAGTAGGAATTCCGGGCAATCCTGGATAGCGCTGCTTGTCGAGCAATGCAAGAGCCCGGAGCCGGCCGTTCTTGATTTCAGTCATGTAGTTAGAGGTTGAAGTAAATGTAACTTCGCCCGACAGCACGGCCAGTAACTGCTGTGCAGACCCTTTATACGGGATGTGGTTAAAGGTCACGCCCTTGGCCTTGGCCAAGGCCTTGATACCGAAATTGGCCGTGTCCGATACGCCATACGTTGCGTAGGCAATTTCACCAGGCCTGGCACGAGCATCGGCAATCAAATCGTTAATTGTCTGGTACTTTGAATCGGCCCGCACCAGCAAGGCTTGCGACGGACCTGCGAAGTTCATGATGTAAGAAACATCTTTTACGGGATCAAACGGAACTTTGGACAATAGCGGCGCGATCAGGACCGAACTTGTCGACAAAGTAAATAGCGTATAACCATCGGGCTTGGCACGCAGCGCGGCATCAATCGCAATCGTCCCGGTAGCCCCTGGACGATTTTCGACAACGATGGATTGCCCACCTAATTCAGCGCTAGCTATTTGGGCTAATTTGCGTATGCCTAAA
>DATCVA010000328.1:0-4201 GCA_036567205.1 Eoetvoesiella sp.
GACGCCGGCGCATTCCATCCGAGCGCGACAAGCAGCGCTGCCGCGACAAATTGCTTGAATTTCATTTGTTCCTCCGAGTATCTGCAGATAGACAGGATGTTCCGCGGCGTATCGTTGGGTCCACCGACATTGCGATAGTAAAGCACACTGGGTTTGCACGTTCCGCACAGGTCGGCCACTGATAGAATATGAATCTTTCCGCGGGGCAATCGTGGCTTTGTCATCTCTCGCTTCCGTCGATTCATTTATCGATGCCATCTGGCTGGAAGACGGCCTGGCGCCCAACACCCTGTCGGCGTACCGTCGCGACCTGACTGCGTTCGCGAACTGGTTGCGGACCAAGAAGAACAAGCAACTGGATCACGGTGATGCAGCGGACATACAAGACTGGTTTGCCGCCATCCACGCCACCAGTAAGGCCACGACCGCAAACCGGCGCCTGGCTTCCCTGAGGCGCTATTACCTGTGGGCATTGCGTCACGGCCTGGTCGCCAAGGACCCTTGCCTGGCTTTGCATGCCGCCAAGCAAGCCGCCCGATTTCCCAAGACCTTGTCGGAAGATAACGTCGATGCCTTGCTGCAGGCGCCAGATGCAGGCACCACGCTGGGCCTGCGCGACCGCGCCATGCTTGAAACCCTCTATGCCACCGGCCTGCGGGCCAGCGAGCTGATCAATCTCAACGTGTTGGACGTAAGCCTTACCGAAGGCGTGCTCAGGGTCAACGTCGGCAAAGGCGGAAAGGATCGCCTGGTTCCACTGGGGCAAGAGGCGCAATACTGGATAGACCTATATATCAGGCAAGCACGCCCTCAGTTGCTCGGCGCACGGCGCGAAGACGCCTTGTTCGTGACAGCCCGGGCGGGCGCCATGACGCGCCAGGCGTTCTGGCTTATCGTCAAGAAATATGCGCTTCAGGCCGACATCCATGCACCACTGTCGCCGCATGTCGTCAGGCATGCCTTTGCCACGCACTTGTTGAACCATGGCGCCGATCTCCGTGTCGTGCAGATGCTGCTGGGCCATGCCGATATCTCCACCACACAGATTTATACTCACGTGGCGAGCGAAAGGCTCAAAGCCCTGCACGCCAAACACCATCCGCGTGCCTGAGCACCTCAGCCCCGCACAGGCCCTGTGCATTCAGAAAAGAAGACATTCCCCATGGCAAAAGACAAACATGTCTCGGAAACACCCGCGACGCAGTTTTTGAAGAGGCACCGCGTGGCGTACAGCGAACATCCTTACGACTATATCGACCACGGCGGCGCCACCGAAGCCGCCAAGCAGCTTGGCCTGGATTTGCACCAGGTGGCAAAGACATTGATCATGGAAGACGAGGATGCACAGCCACTGATGGTCATCATGCATGGCGACCGCGAAGTCTCCACCAAGAACCTGGCCCGGCAGATCGCGGCAAAAAAGGTGAGTCCCTGTGCTCCCGATACCGCGCAGAAGCATTCGGGCTATCTGGTGGGCGGGACATCGCCCTTTGCAACACGCAAAAAAATGCCGGTCTGGATAGAGGCCGCGCTTCTCGACTATCCGCTTATCTACGTAAACGGAGGCCGGCGGGGCTATTTGATAGGTGTGGACCCATCGGCGCTGGCGTCCTTGCTGGACGCGAAAGCGGTAAATGTGGCCCTGACGAAGGGCTGACCCGGCTTGAGTGCCTGGCGTCTCCAGCAGGAATCGAACCTGCAATCTTCCCTTAGGAGGGGAAAGTTATATCCATTTAACTATGGAGACAATAAAAATCAGAGCCGAATTATAAGGCAGTCGGCATCAAATAAAAGCCGGGCATGCATGCCCGGCTTTCATCATGCTTGAGTAACGCTTATTTGAGCGAGATATTGCCTTTGGCGACAACGTCTTTGGCCCAATCATATTGCACTTTGATTTCCTTGGCGAACTCTTCAGGCGTGTTGCCTGAACCCGCAGCGCCTTGTTTTTCGAGTGCTTCAGTCACTTTGGGATCCTTCAATGCCACGACTGCCGCGTCGCGCAGCTTCTTGACGATTTCCGGAGGTGTGCCTTTAGGCGCCAACAAGCCGTACCACGCAGGTTGATTAAGCTGCGGGTATCCAACTTCGGCCAGGGTCGGCACGTCTTTCAGGGTAGGCAAGCGTTCCGGCCATGCAACGGCAATGGCGCGCAGATTGCCGGCTTGAATCTGAGACATCGAAGATGGCAGGTTGTCGAACATGATTTCGATCTGACCGCCCACGGCATCCGTTACCGCGGGACCTGAGCCTTTATATGGAATGTGTACGGCATCGGTGTCGGTAGCAAGCTTGAATGCTTCGCCGAACAAATGCAACACCGAGCATGTGCCCGAACTTCCGTATGAATACTTTCCGGGATTGTCCTTAAGGACTTTGACGAATTCCTTGAAGTCCTTTGCCGGGAACTTGGGATTGACTTCGATGACGTTAGGCACGTTGGCAAAGTTGGTGACCGGCACGAAGTCGGTCAGAGGGTCGTAGGGCAAATCATCGGGGCGGCAAGCGGGCAGCACAGCAAGCGTGGACACCGTTGCGATCGACAGGGTATAGCCATCGGGCTTGGCGCGAGCCGCCTCGGCTGCACCGATTGCGCCACCTGCCCCTCCTTTATTTTCGACTACCATGGTTTGGCCGAGCTCCTGGCTCATGCGCTGAGTGACGATACGCGCCACGATATCAGTGGATCCGCCTGGAGCAAACGGAACGATCACGCGTATGGCCTGTTCAGGATAATCGGCGGCGACTGCGACGCCAGCTCCGCCGAGGGAAGCAATACCGGCGGTCAAAGCCAATACTGCAAATCTATTTTGAAATTGAACCATTGGAAGTCTCTCTGTAAGAAATTTTATTTGAGCAACGAGACCGAAATTGTAGACCGGCTTCGCCAACTCCAAATTTAGGATAACAGTAATTTATTGTTGACGTCTGCTACGTTGTGCTACAAGCGCTATGTACGGGCCGGATGCGCATCGCGCAAATGCGCCTAAAATAGCGTCCCACAGTCGCGTTGCCAAGAACCCATGTCCGTCATTCAGCTTGTCCTCCCGGATTTTCTTTCTATCGCCTTGGGATGGATACTGTTTCACAGGTTACGGTTCTCCATGGACTTTTTCAAGGGTGCCGAGCAGCTTGTCTACTTTGTACTGTTTCCCGCCCTGCTGTTCCATTCCATTACCCAGACACCGTTAAGCCCTTCAGGCGCTTATTCACTTTTACAGGCCACTGTGGCCATTATGGCTTTCGGCGTGGCGATTTCCTGGCTCGCGGTGCCAGTATTAAAGCCAAGCCCGCTCGATCATGCATCCGTGGCGCAATGCGCTTATCGCTTCAATACCTATATTGGCTTATCCGTTGCCGGCGGCCTCGCTGGGACAGCCGGTCAGACCATCATGGCGGTTATCGTGGGGTTTGCCGTACCCATCGCCAACATGGCTGCCGTCCATAGCCTGGCACGTCAGAACGGGGGAAAGGTACTCAGGGAAATAAGCCGCAATCCCTTTGTTATCGCCACCGTACTGGCATTGCTGTGCAACATCCTTGCCATACCGATCCCGGAATTTGTCGACGCCACATTGGGCCGCCTGGGCGCGTGTGCCATTGCCCTTGGACTGATATGCGTAGGCGCCACGCTCTCATTGCACGGCGGAAAAGGCGCTGCCAAACTCATGACGTGGATGATCGCCGCACGTTTGCTTGCAATGCCCCTGGCCGCTATTCTGATCGGCTGGATCCTAGGTCTTTCCTTGCTTGAAAAGCAAATGCTGTTGCTTTTTAGCGCCTTGCCTACTGCCTCATCGGCACACGTGCTGGCGGCCCGGATGGGCGGAAACGGGCCTCTTGTTGCCGTCACTATGTCGCTCAGCACCTTGTTGGCGGCACTCACCATACCGCTCTGGCTAACAGTAGGCACTCATCAATAGAGTATGCACATGACATCAAACAGCGCGATCTTAGCGGAAAGATCGATACGTTTACCGGATGAAGAAGCCACTATTCAGCTGGCGACGCGGCTTGCTCCCATGCTTTGCGGCTCCCACCCGGCCGTAAATCCCGATCAACGGGGCGGAAGAATACATCTGCGCGGCGACCTGGGTGCCGGCAAAACCAGCTTCGCGCGAGCCTTTTTACGCGCCGCCGGAATCACCGGAAGAATAAAAAGTCCTAGCTATGCACTGCTTGAAAGCTATAATCTTTCTAA
>DATCVA010000329.1:0-14545 GCA_036567205.1 Eoetvoesiella sp.
ACCAGCCCTGGCACCATCAAGGGGCAAGTCATACGCGCCGCTGGTCCGGCGTTTGAGCAAATGCTGGCCAAGGCGGGGGCATCGATTTCATCCATGCCTTCGTCCGAGGTCTACACAGCCATGCAAACGGGGGTGCTTGATGCGGCCAATACATCTAATGACAGTTTTGTTTCCTATCGCCTTTACGAACAGGTTAAATGCCTGACCGCCCCGGGCGAAAACGCGTTGTGGTTTATGTACGAGCCCATCATCATGTCCAAAAAAGTCTATGACGGTCTTAAGCCAGAGCAGCAAAAAGCCATTATGGACGCGGCCCAGAAAGCCGAGGATTATTTTGTAGGCGAGTCGCGCAAGGGCGAACAAAAAATGATCGATACCTTCAAAAAAGCAGGCGTTCAGATCGTCACTATGAATAAAGACGATTATGACGCCTGGATGAAGGTGGCCGAGGCGTCCTCATACAAGAATTTTTCTGAGAAGGTCAAGGGTGGCGACGAGTTGTTGAAGAAAGCCCTGGCGGTTCAATAACAAATAACCCAGCAAGGTTTGCGCTCCAGGCGCAAGTACCCGCATCGGATAACCGTCTGATTTTTCGTCGCTGCGGGTGCGGGATCTTTCCAAGGAGGGAATATGTCCCGAGGTTTTGTCGGTGTCGTCGAAGTCCTGTCCCGTGCCTGCGGTGTGTTGTCGGGTTTGCTGTTAACGGTTGCCATGGTGGTTGTATGTCAAATGATCTTAATGCGCTATGTGTTTCGCGCTGCAACGATCTGGCAAACCGAGGCGGTGGTATTTAGCGCCACCGCTGCGATTTTTTTAGGCGCGCCGTATGTGCTGCAAAAAAAGGGGCACGTGGGGGTCGACGTTATTCAAATGTTGTTTTCACCGCGCAACCGCTGGCGCCTGGAGCGTCTCGGAGCGGTATTCGGCTTGTTGTTTTGTCTGGTAATGGCGGCAGCTACCGCTCTTCACCTGTACGAAGCAATAGAAGGGGGGTGGACTACCCCCAGCGTTGCTGCAATACCTCTGTGGATGCCGCTAAGCCCGATGCTAATCGGTTTTGTGCTGTTGTGTCTGCAATACCTGGCTGAAATCATCAAGCAACAAGGGGCGCAGCCATGAGTCCGGCCACTGCGGGTTTCTCCCTGATTGTCGGTCTTTGCCTTTTGCTTGGCACCGGCATGCCTATAGCCTTTGCGCTTGGGTTGGCTGCGATCGCCGGCCTGTTCCTGGACATGGGGCCTGATGTCATTCAGGTTATTGCCGAAACAGTATTCGCGGGTATTGCCAATCTGGCGTATGTATCGATACCGATGTTTGTGTTAATGGGAGCCATCGTTGCCGGCACCCCCGCGGGCAGCGATCTATACAAGGCGCTGGATCGCTGGCTATATAAAGTGCCTGGCGGCCTTATCTTGTCCAATATTGGCGCTTGCGCAATTTTTTCGGGAATGACAGGGTCCAGTCCGGCAACCTGCGCGGCAATCGGCAAAATGGGCATTCCTGAAATGGTCAATCGCGGCTACCCTAACTCGGTGGCTACCGGTTCGATCGCGGCAGGCGGTACTCTGGGCATACTGATACCGCCGTCAGTCACCATGATTGTCTATGGGATTTCAACGCAAACTTCAATTGGCCGGCTGTTTCTGGCCGGCGTATTGCCCGGCCTGATGTTGACTGCGATGTTTATGGCCTGGGCGTTATTTGACGCGCGGCGCAAGGGGTTTCACTTTCGTACGGCCGGTGTCTACTACAGCTTGAAAGACAAGCTTGAAACCTTGCCGCGGGTTTTGCCGTTTCTGCTGATTATCGGGGGTATTTTGTTCGTGCTGTATGGCGGCGTCGCGACCCCGTCCGAGGCGGCCGGCGCTGGCGCCATGTTGACGCTGCTGGTTGTGGTGGTGGTTTATCGCTTGTTCAAGATAAAACCGTTTATAGGCATTTTTGGGTCGGCCATGCGCGAAAGCGTCATGATCATGATGATCATGGCGTCGGCCGAGTTGTTCGCCTTCGCGCTTTCATCACTTTATATAACGCAGTCGCTAGCTGGCGCGATTGCCGAGCTCGAGATCAATCGCTGGGCATTAATGGGACTGATCAACATGTTTTTGTTGGTTGCCGGCATGTTTCTGCCCCCTGTGGCCATTATTGTGATGTCAGCGCCCTTGCTCTTTCCCATTATTGTCCAGGCCGGGTTCGATCCCTACTGGTTTGCCGTGGTGCTTACCATCAATATGGAAATCGGCCTGATCAGTCCGCCGGTCGGTCTTAATTTGTTCGTTATTAATGCCATAGCCCCCGATGTGCCAACCCGCGATATTCTTTGGGGCGCAGTGCCTTATGTGCTGGTCATGATGGTGGGCATACTGGTGTTGTGCGTGTTTCCGCAGATTGCCACCTGGCTGCCCGATGTGATTATGGGGGCGGCAGTTTAATCGATGGCCGGAGGATCGCAATCGGCAGACGGGCCGTTTGCGACTTCGTGTGCAGCGGTTGCCGCCTAACAAAATGACGGTAGAAAAAGTAAAGCGGGCACAAAAAAGCCCACCAAAAGGCAGGCTTAATTCTAAAGTTTCGTTTTTGTTCTAATTTGCACATTGCGAGAAACTTGCTAAACACAATGTGTTGATCTTAAAGGAAATTTGGGGTGACCGATGGGGCTCGAACCCACGACAACCGGAATCACAATCCGGGACTCTACCAACTGAGCTACGGTCACCACTATTCTTAAACAGCATTGCTCCCTAAGAAGAACAAGATTCTAGCATGAACTTGAAAATAAGTTTAGCGCCGGCCGGCCATATGTCTTGCGGTTCTATATACTTAGCGTCGTGTACGTCTCCAATTTATTGATTTGGAAAGTTTTCTTCGTTTATTTGACTGGCGTTACGGCTGCATAAATTATGGTTGCGTTCCACAGTTTATTACTAGAGTACTGGCCTCACATTACCTTTTTGATCAGTCTTGCCGTCGGGGCAACGGCCGCTATCCATGCAGCCATGACAAAAAACGATGTACGAGCCGCCATCGGTTGGGTGGGCGTTATTCTTATGTCGCCCTTGTTCGGACCTTTTTTCTACTTGTGCGCCGGTATTAATCGCGTTCGTCGAGATCAAATGGTTCAGCAACGTGAACCGTCGTTAACCGATTACTCCAACAATCAAGAATTGCCGGTTGCCGACGTCACGGCTTACTCAGCTGCGCAGTTTGCCTCGCTCCGGGTTCTGGGCGATCACATCAGCCGGTTTCCGCTTCACGAGCGTAATCATATCCAGATTTTAATTGGTGGCGATCAAGCTTACCCTGCCATGATTGCGGCGATTAACGAAGCCAAGAAAACAATCGGCTTGCAAACCTATATTTTCGACAATGACGAAGAGGGTCGAAAAATCGTCTCGGCTCTGGCTCAGGCCCGTGCCCGAGGAGTAGAGATTCGGGTCTTGATCGATGCCATCGGGTCCAAATATTCACGGCCGCCGATTATCCGCTTATTACGTAAAAAGGGTATTAGGACAGCATTGTTCATGACCAATCCCCTGGGGATGAGAATGCCTTATGCCAACCTGCGAAGCCATCGAAAAATCCTGGTTGTGGATGGCCGGATAGGGTTTACTGGGGGCATGAATATTCGGGCGGGATTCGTCGCGGCCATTGCCAAAGAAAAAATAGCCGGGGACACGCATTTCAGGGTAGAGGGCGCGATCGTCAAACAATTGTTTTCAGTATTCGCCCACGACTGGGAGTTCACGACAAAAGAGGCGCTGCCGCAGGCAGTCTGGTGCTGCGGCGACTGGGATCCGCCGCTTCCCCATGCGCCGGCACGCTGCATACGCTCGGGGCCAGACCGCTCTATTGTCAGCACCCACAACATGCTGTTGGGCGCCTTCGCCGTAGCCCAGCATCATATACGCATTCAGTCCCCTTATTTTTTGCCTGATCAGGTACTGCTTGGCGCGATCAATACGGCGGCACGGCGTGGTATTCAGGTTGATATCGTTATTCCCGGCCGGAACAACTTGCGTCTGGTCAACTACGCCATGACGGCGCAACTCGATCAGGTGATCCGTTACGGTTGCCGGGTATGGAGCGCCCGCAACAACTTTAATCACTCCAAGCTTATTACCATCGATGGCGCCTGGTCTTATGTGGGATCATCTAATCTGGATCCCCGCAGTCTGCGCCTGAATTTCGAGCTGGATGTCGAAATCTATAGCCGCGATACGGCTCGCGATCTCGAGGATTTGATCGACAGCGAAATCGAACTCGCCGAGCCGGTTACTTTACAAAGCCTGGCGGCCATGCCGTTCAGAAAACGGCTACGCAACAAAATAATCTGGTTAGCCAGCCCTTATCTGTAGATGTAAAAGACAATAGGGCGGGCATTCGGCCTTAGTTCAGCAACTTTACGTCGGAAGTCATTACAGCCGGAGAGGCCGACGGCCCGGCGGTAAGTCCATTCAGGTTGTAGAAAAAATAACACTGATCGGGCACTTGACTTACTTGCCACTCTACGTTGCGTACTTTAGCCGAGATAAAATTAAATGGCACTAGTCATTCGTACTAGTTTTTTGCTTGGGGCGAGTTGTTGATCGGCATGTTTGAACTGGAGAGTTTGATTGAATAGCGGCACAAAAGAACCGGATTGGTCGGCTGCCCCCTCTGGCTGGGATTGGGCAGCGCAAGATGAGGACGGGCGCTGGTTTTGGTATAGGACAGAACCCACGCCAAGCATTGGCGGAGGCGTCTGGCGAGCGCCATCACGCGCGCAGCAGTTGGCCTGTACTGGCAGTCCCAATCCCGACTGGGACACGACTTTGCGTCGTCGAGCGTTATGAAAACCGTTTTTTACGGCCTGAAACGCAACCGTTGGTAACTCACGTTTGGAGGATCACGAGAATCCTGACAGGGAAAGGCCGCGATTGCGATTCCTGCTTGGCCGAGTTGTAACAACCTGAAGCGTTTGCTGCATTGCATGTATGGTTTATTCCTCTACGATAGAAGGTCAGTGATTTCAAAAGAGGTGGCAGTAATCATGAAAACAAGCCATAAAATTCTTCTGGTTTCAATCTTGCTGGCAACGCCGTTTGCGGCAGCCCAGGCGCAAAGTTCCCGTGCCTCTCACGAGGCATGGATTAAAGCGCAAAAAATTGATATTCAACCAACATTGAAAATTACGGAAACTGAAATCCCCGCGGGGTCGCCGGCCACTTCAACAGGGCCTGGCAATACCGGTACAGGCACGCCCGGCAGCCAAATGCCACAGCCCGGTAGTGCGCCGGTGCCAGACTCTCAAGTGCCTGCTTACAACACTCCGGCTACAGGCCCGTCAGGAAATGCGCCCATTCAGGATCGGTCGACCATGCCTTATGGCTCGGGACAACAGCCAAAATAATTCCATTTCCAAATCAATCGTGAACTGTGTCGGCGCGTCGCCTTTGATGTTGTGTTAAAGCGAATTGGCGTTGAAGGTGTCGCACTGGCTTGTCTTGCCGCTTTCGAAGCCGCGCTTGAACCAGCTTACCCGCTGGGCCGACGAACCATGCGTAAACGAGTCGGGGACGGCATAGCCCTGTGCCTGTTTTTGAAGGCGGTCATCGCCGATGGCGCTGGCAGCGTTCAGTGCCTCGTCGATGTCGCCCGGTTCAAGCGTATTGCGCTGGGTGTTGGAGTGGTTGGCCCAGACGCCGGCCAGGCAATCGGCCTGTAGTTCAACACGTACCGACAACTGGTTGGCCTGGGTGGCGTTGGCGCGTTGACGCAACTGGTCGACTTTGTCGGTGACGCCTATCAGATGCTGTACATGATGCGCTACTTCATGGCCGATAACGTAGGCTTGTGCGAAGTCCCCCGGTGAGTCCAGTTGTTGGGCCATTTGTCTGAAAAAACTCAGATCCAGGTAAACCTTGTCGTCACCGGGGCAATAAAACGGCCCCATCGCCGCTTGCCCTGTGCCGCATGCAGTTGGCGTGGCCCCGGTAAACAAAACGAGCTTGGGAGCGCGATAGCCGCCCCAGCCATTTTCTTGAAAGATTCGGCCCCATGAGTCTTCTGTGTCGGCCAGCACCTTCGATACAAACCTGGATTCGGCGTCTGTAGCGGGTGTGCCGGCAGGCTGGGACTGGTTATATTGCGTGGCTTCGGGTTCCAGCATGCCTTGCAGGACGATGTTCGGGTCGACGCCAAAATAAATGGCAACCAGAGCCAGAACAATGCCGCCCAGCCCGATCTTGCCGCCTCCACGTAGTGGTGAGCGCCGGCCGCGGCGATCTTCGACATTTTGACTTTCTCTGGAATTGTCCAAACGCATGGCGTGTTCCTTTGGGTAGACGAAATAAGTTTTAAGATGGGGTGGATTTGAATTTTATTGCCTAGGACCGTACGGCGTCTTAAACTGATCGGACAAGAATGTTAGGATACGTTTCATGGCTCAGTTATTTGTTGTTCACCCCGAAAATCCCCAGGCTCGTCTGTTGAAGCAGGCGGGTCAAATGCTGGCGAACGGCGGCCTGGTTGCAGTGCCTACCGACTCCAGCTATGCCGTATTGGCCAGGCTCGACGACAAAACGGCAGCCGATGCCCTGCGGCGTTTACGTGGCCTTGACGAACGCCATCATCTTACGTTGCTTTGCCGCGATTTGGCGGAAATTGGTCATTTCGCCCGTGTCGACAACAGCCAGTATCGCTTATTGAAGATGGCGACTCCCGGTCCCTGGACCTTCATTCTAGAGGCTACCCGCGAGGTGCCCAGGCGGGTGTCGCACCCTTCTCGCAAAACTATCGGCATTCGTGTGCCTAACCACAAGGTAGCGTTGGATCTTATCGAATATGCCGGGTCGCCGCTTATTTCGACAACGCTTATTCCGGAAGGCGAAGAAGATCCGCTGAACGACGCACAGGAAATTTTCGAGCGATATAAAAATCAGCTTGCAGCGGTGGTCGACGGTGGACCGTGCCCGCTTATGCCCACTACAGTCATCGATTTAACCGGGGTTGCGCCTGAAGTCGTACGGCGCGGGCAGGGCGATCTGGCGACTTTGGGCCTGGCTTGATCAATTTTTCACGTTTTGTTCAGCTAACACCAGATTTTGGCGCGCTGTTAATCAAGGGACGCCATGCCGCTGGGCTGGCGGCTGCATTTTCCGGAACTTTATGGATTCACTGATTCAAACTATTGCAGTTTACGCGTTGCCCGTTCTGTTCGGCATTACTCTGCACGAAGCCGCACATGGTTATGTGGCCCGTATGTTCGGTGATCCGACGGCTTACGAAGCAGGCCGGATCAGTCTGAATCCGATTCGGCACGTCGACCTGGTTGGCACGATAATAGTGCCGCTCGTATTGCTGTTCAGCACCAAGCTGCTGGGCGGAGGTGGTTTGCTATTTGGCTGGGCCAAGCCCGTACCTGTCGATTGGGGCCGTTTGCGCCGTCCTAAAAAAGACATGCTGTGGGTAGCGCTGGCCGGCCCCGCATCGAACATAGTAATGGCGGTTATCTGGGCGATTGCGTTGCGCATACTGGCCGAAACGGGGGCATCGGGCAGCGATTTCTGGGCTCAGATGGCTATTGCGGGCATCCAGATTAATTTGATACTGATGGCGCTTAATTTATTGCCGCTGCCGCCGCTGGACGGGGGGCGTATCGTATTCAGTTTGTTACCCGACCGGATGGCGTGGCAGTACGGAAAACTCGAGCCTTATGGCCTGGTTATTCTTATTGTTTTGATGTTGACCGGTGTTTTGTGGGTGCTGTTGCAGCCTCTGCTTGCCTTTGGTCAAATGATCATTAATTGGTTTTTGTAAATTACTTCAATTTGTTCGTAAACGTTTTATCGCTAATCCGGTAAACTTGCGTGTTAATTTCAGGCATGATCACCGTGTTAGGTGAGTTCCACGATATGGTTCCTATTATGACAAGCACAGATTCTGCGATTCCTTCGTTCCAAGGCAGCATGGTAGCCTTGGTAACTCCCATGCATGCCGATGGCAGTCTGGATCTTGATACCTATCGAAAGTTAATCGATTGGCACATCAAGGAAGGGACGGACGCATTAGTGGTAGTCGGTACGTCGGGCGAGTCGCCCACCGTCAGCATGGACGAGCATGCCCAATTGATTCAATTGGCTGTCGAGCATTCCGCCGGGCGTGTGCCAGTCATTGCCGGCGTGGGCGGAAACTCCACCGACGAAGCCATTCACCTTTCCAAGCATGCCAAGGCGGTTGGCGCCCAGGCAGGCTTGTCGGTAGTGCCTTACTACAATAAGCCCACCCAGGAAGGGATGTATCTGCATTTTCGAACCATTGCGGAAGCAGTTGACCTGCCTTCCATCCTTTATAATGTGCCGGGCCGTACCGTGGCCGATTTATCCAACGAGACGATTTTACGTCTGGCCCAGGTGCCCGGAATTATCGGCATCAAGGACGCAACAGGCGATATCGCCCGCGGCGCGTTGCTGCTGCACACTAAACCCGCTGATTTCCAGGTTTTCAGCGGCGATGACCCTACTGCTGCCGCTCTTATTTTGTTGGGCGCGCGCGGCAATATTTCGGTTACCGCCAATGTTGCGCCCAAACTGATGCACGAGTTGTGTTTGGCGGCTTTCGAAGGCGATGTGGTTCGCACGCGCGAACTTAACGGACGTTTGGCGCATCTAAACAAGGTGCTGTTTATTGAATCCAACCCGATCCCCGTTAAATGGGCAGTGGCCGAAATGGGGCTGTCCGAACTAGGCTATCGGTTACCTTTAACTCCCTTAAGCGAGCAGTATCACTCGGTGGTGCGTGGCTCGTTAAAAGACCTGGGCCTGATTTGAATATGACAAGGATGCGTATGAACAAACGCTACGCCGCCGGCTTAGCCATTAGTATTGGTTTGCTTGTGCTTTCTGGATGCTCGCAGTTGCAGCAGTTAACGGGGAAGGAAGAGTCGGTTGACTACAAAAGCACCGTCTCGGGCGACCCGCTAAGCATTCCTCCCGACCTGACGCAGGCCAATCGCGATGCGCACTTCAAAGCGCCCCCAGGCACCGCTACATTCAGCGAGTATGCGCAAAGTGTTCAACAAAACAAAAACGCCGGTGCTTCCGATCGTATTCTTCCTACGACCGAAAGCGTCAAGGTAATGCGTGATGGCGATATCCGCTGGCTGGTGGTTGACGAGCCTGCCGAGGTTGTTTATCCCAAGGTTGTCGAGTTCTGGGGTGAACAGGGCTTTACGCTGCAGTCTCAAGATCCCAAGGCGGGCTTGATGGAAACCGACTGGGCGGAAAACCGGGCCAAAGTGCCCGAAGGCTGGATCCGGAGCGCCCTGGGCAGCATTATCGATCAGGTATTCGACAGTGGCGAACGTGAACGCTTCCGTACCCGTGTCGAGCGTGTCAATGGCAAGACCGAGGTTTATATCAGCCATCAGCACATGGTTGAAACACCGACCAGTGCTGAAAAAGATACCTTCAAGTGGGTATTCGGTAAAGAAGACCCGGGCCTTAATGCGGCGATGCTGGCGCGCTTAATGGTCTTTTTGGGTACCGAGGTTAATCGCGCCCGCGATATGGTCGCGCAGGCCGAAAAGCCTAATAACGAGCCCCAGGTAGTGAAAGCAGCCGAGGGTCAGGCGGCGCTTGTACTGAGTGAACCGTTCGATCGTGCGTGGCGCCGGGTTGGCGTAGCCATTGATTCGGCTGGTTTTTCGGTTGATGACCGCGACCGCTCGGCAGGTGACTACTTTGTGCGTTATCTCGATACCGACACCGGTGAAAAAATCGAACAGGGTAATTTCATAACTCGGATGTTTGGCGGCAAAAACACGGCCGAGGCAACGCCGTTCCGTATCCATGTTGCCCAGCAGGGAACAGGCTCAACGGTTACCATTCTCGATCAGAATGGCCAGCTTAATAATAGCGAAACAGCCCAACGCATGATTTCGGTATTATCCAGCCACATGTAGGCTAACCGGCCTGCCCAGCAGTAAAAACACACAGCCCCTTAGTTTTTAAGGGGCTGTGTGTTTTTGGAAAACGGGTTTAGGTACATTTATAATCCATCGCCCAGTCAATGATGGGCACGAAGGCGAAGCGCAGACAGTACCTGTGTACGGTAAGCAAAGTCGACACAGCCCATCATTGACTGGGCAATGGAATAAAGGTCAGGCTGCTTTTTCGCGGTTCATATCATCCAGACTGCTCCCGGCATTGATCGCGGCGCCGAACCACTGTAGTTGGGGGGCCAGGGCAGCCACCTCACCGATCAGTAGCAACGAGGGAGCTTTGAACTGATGCTGGCGAGCCAGGGCGGCCAAATCAGCCAACACACCTGTCAATACACGTTGATCCGGCCGCGTGCCGTTCTCGACCAGGGCAAAAGGAGTTGTACCTGCTCGACCGTGTTGCATAAGTTGACTGGATAACCACTCCAGTTGGCTGACCCCCATATAAAAGGCCAGTGTATGCTTCTCACGTGCCAGTGAAGCCCAATCCGGATTGGGGCTGTCCTGGCTGCAATGGGCAGTAATAAACTGTACCGATTGTGCGTAATCGCGATGCGTAAGCGGCACGCCTGCATACGCGGCACAGGCCAGGGCAGCCGTAATCCCCGGTACTACTTCAAAGGGGATTTGATGGGTGCTTAAGAACTCCAGTTCCTCTCCACCACGGCCAAACACAAACGCATCGCCGCCTTTCAGGCGGACCACACGCTCACCCCGTTGCGCGTGTTGAAGCAACAATTGATGTATGCGGCTTTGGGTGGCATTGTGATCTTCGCCTACTCGTTTGCCGACTGAAATCTGGGTGGCGTCGCGCCGTGCAAGAGCCAGTATTTCGGTACTGACCAGACGGTCGTACAAAATGACGTCCGCCTCATTCAAGGCCCGTAGCGCTTTGAGGGTAAGCAGGCCCGGATCGCCGGGACCTGCTCCGACTAAAATGACTTTGCCTACAGGAGCCGCCGTGGGTTTTTCAAGCTCATCTATCAGCAGTTTCCCGGCCAGTTCCGGCTGTTGCTTGCGCAGTGCGCTGGCCACAGGACCATCGAGAAGCCAGTCGTAGAACTCTCGTCGCCGGCTTAAGCCAGGTCTAAGGCGGCGTATAGACGAGCGGTGTTTTTCGGCCAAACCGGTTAACGCCCCGATGGATTGATCAAACAGGCTTTCAATGCGTTCGCGTACCCGACGGGCCAGTACCGGAGCGCTGCCTGATGACGAGATGGCGATGATCAGCGGGGAGCGATCAACTATGGACGGCACCTGAAATGACGATAACGCTGGGTCGTCGACGACATTGATAAAAATGCGCGCCTCGCCCGCCAGAGTCGCCACCTGGCGATTTATCTCGCGGCTATCGGTAGCCGCGACTACCAGCCAGGCTTCCTGCAGCCAGTCGCGAGTGAACGGACCGTGAAACGTTTTGATGCGGCCCTGCTGCTCAAGAGATTTCAAGCCAGCGCTTAAAACGGGGGCTCCTGCTACGACCAGCGCTCCGGCACTAAGCAGGCTTTTTACTTTTCGTTCGGCGACTTCGCCGCCGCCAACTACCAGAACGCGGCGACCTGAAATATCGGCGAATAAGGGATATAAGGTCATGTAAGACTCAAGCGGAAGCCGGACGTATTATGCAGCCGTATCCAGAATAATCGGAATCAAGCGTTGGGAAGGGGCTGGTATGACGCCGGTGCGAACCAGGAAGTCGCCGAATTTTTCGGATTCTGTGCGTTCCTGGGCATAGGCGCCAAAAAGGCCGTCAAGCGTATTCAGAATTTCGGGTTCGGTAATGTTTTCTTTATATAGCGTATTTAGACGTTCGCCGATAAAATCGGCGCCCAGCCGCAGGTCGTATCGGCCCAGTGCTCGACCAACCAGGGCGATTTCGCCCAAATAGGGCCGTGAACACCCATTTGGGCAGCCTGACAGGCGCAGCAAAATCGGGGCGTCCGTCAGTTGGTGGGCGGCCAGCAGGGCCTCGAGTTTAGGAAGCAGTACAGGTGCATAGCGCTCGCTTTCCGCCATGGCCAGTCCGCAGGTGGGCAGCGCTACGCAGGCAATGCTGTGGCGGCGGATACCGCTTTGCTTGATGTAGCCATCCAGACCGTATTTTTTTACCAGCTTGTCGATGCGCGGCCGATCTTTAGAAGCCACGTTGGAAATGACGAGGTTCTGATTGCAGGTCAGGCGAAATTCGCCTTTATGTATCTGGGCAATTTCACGCATGCCGGTTAGCAGCTGGTTGTTGTCGGTGTCTTCAAGGCGGCCCGCTTCAATGTACAGGCCCAGGTGCCATTGACCGTCCTCGTCTTCGATCCAGCCATAACGGTCGCCGTTCTGATCGAACTGGTACGGCCGGATTGCTTCCAGGCTGAAGCCAATGCGTGATTCGAGTTCGGTTTTGAACCACTCCAGTCCTCGATGATCGATGGTGTATTTTAGCCGGGCATGCTGGCGTTCAACCCGGTTGCCGTAATCGCGCTGCACGGTCACGACACCCTCGGCTACGGCAATAAGCTGTTCGGGGGTTACAAAGCCGATCAGGCTGCCCAGGCGCGGGTAAGTGCTGTCATCGCCATGGGTAGCGCCCATGCCGCCGCCAATGGCAACGTTAAAGCCTTCGAGTACGCCATTATTTATAATGGCGATCAGGCCAAGGTCTTGCGCGAAAACATCAACATCGTTGGTGGGCGGAATGGCAATGCCTATCTTGAATTTGCGCGGCAAATAAGTGTGGCCGTACAGCGGCTCTTCATCGGGTTCGCCGGTGATCTTTTCGCCATCAAGCCAAATTTCATGGTAGGCACGGGTGCGCGGCAAAAAATGCGCCGAGAGCTTTTCAGTCCAGTCCTGCACGATTTGATGGTGACTGGAAAGCAGGGGATTCACGGAACTTACGACCTGGCGATTAACGTCGCCACAGGCAGCCAGCGTAGTGGCCATCGCGTTGTGGATCGCCTGCATGGTCGGTTTCAGATTGCGCTTGATGACACCATGCCACTGAAAAGTCTGGCGCGTGGTGATACGCAAGCCGCGGGATGCGTATGTTGTCGCAATGTGGTCCAGCGCCAGCCACTGGGCCGCGGGAATGATGCCGCCCGGCAAGCGGGCGCGGATCATGAACGCGTAGGCGGGCTCCAGTTTTTGTTTGCGGCGCTCGTCTCGGATGTCGCGGTCATCTTGCTGATAGCTGCCATGAAACTTAAGCAACTTGTTGTCGTCGTCGCTGATGGCGCCGGTGATGGCGTCGTTTAGTCCTTTTTCGATGGTGCCACGTAAATACCGGCTATCAACCTTAATCTGTTCTAAATGGGAAAGAGTGCTGTTCATGGGGGTTCCGGTTTAATAAACGTCGCGGGCGTAGCGCCCTTGTAAGGCCAGATCGTCAAGCCACAGTTTGGCCTGCGCTTCGTCTAGGCCGCCTTCATTCTGGGCTATATGCAAAAGTGTTTGATGTACGTCCTTGGCCATGCGATTTGCGTCGCCGCACACGTAGATATGGGCGCCGGACTGAATCCAGTCGTAAAGGTCGGTTGCACGCTCCAGCAGCTTGTGCTGGACGTAGATTTTATGATCCTGGTCGCGCGAGAAAGCGACATCAATGCGGTGAAGATGGCCGTCCTTTACTGCGCGTTGCCATTCGGTTTGATACAGAAAGTCCGAACCAAAGCTGGGGTTTCCAAAAAACAGCCAGTTGCGTCCGCTGGCAGCGCCGGCGCTGCGTTCCTGTATAAATGCCCTGAATGGCGCTATTCCCGTGCCGGGTCCTATCATGATGACATCGCGGGATGGGTCGTCGGGCAGACGAAAGCGGGTGTTTTCTTCGATGAAAATGGGAAGTTTGTCGCCTTCTTCGAGTTGACTCAGGAAGTTGGATGCGACGCCCCAGCGGGCCTCTCCATTTTGGTCATAGGCCACATTGGCCAGTGTCAGGTGAACCTCTTCGTCAACCGCTGTCTGGCTGGAAGCAATGGAGTACAAGCGGGGAGTTAGCGGACGCAGCGCTTTGACCAGCGCCGACGCGCTCCATGGCGCCGGATACTCTTTGAGAACATCGATAAGTTGGCGGGTTTCAAGCAATTGCCTGAACGCCTCGAGGCTATCGGGCTGCAGCAGGCTTTTTAATGTGTCGTTCCGGGCGCGTTCGGCATGTTCGACCAGAAAGGGCTTGGTCAGTTGCGTAAGTTCCCGGTGACGGCTTAGCCAGGTTTTCACGGGGCGGGCGACATTATTGACCTCAACCGTTTCGTCGGGGTTCAGGTTGAGCGTTGCCATAACGTTTGCAACCAGGGACTCGGCCTGGGTGGGCCATATTCCCAACGAATCACCCGGCTGATAGGTCAGGGCACTGCCTTCAAGCGAAATCTCCAGGTGACGTATGTCTTTTGTGCTGCCTTTGCCGGTAATGGGTTGATTTTGCAGCAGCTCAGCCAAAAAGGGCTGGTCGCGTGTGATTTTCGACGTTTTGCCAGGGTGTAGCGCGGTGACGCTGGCAACGGGTTGTACAGCCTGTTCCAGCGCCTTTTGCGCGTGAGCTATGGCCTGGTCTTGCCAGGGCAGTGCTATTGTTTCGAT
>DATCVA010000330.1:0-6295 GCA_036567205.1 Eoetvoesiella sp.
CGATGCGCCGGCCATTACGCTGGACGGCATCAGCATCAAGCTCGAAGCCAATATTGAACTACCCGAAGAGGCCGAGGCTGCGCTGGCAGCAGGAGCCGATGGCATAGGCCTGTTTCGCAGTGAGTTTCTTTTCATGGGGCGAAACGATTTGCCCAGCGAGGAAGAACAATATCAGGCTTACTCTTCAGTCGTTAAAGCGATGGGAGGCCGGCCCGTTACCATCAGGACTTTGGATGTAGGGGCTGATAAGGCCCTGGATGGCGATATTACCGTTGCTACCAACCCCGCTTTGGGTTTAAGGGCCATCCGCTACTGCCTGGCTAATCCGGAAATCTTCGGGGCTCAGCTTAGGGCTCTGTTGCGTGCCTCCGTGCATGGCGAACTGAGGATTCTTATTCCCATGATCTCGCATATGCACGAAGTGCGCGCGACTCGCCTGTCTATTGCGGCCGCCGCTGCGGAACTCGATGCGCGAGGCGTCGAGTACGCCAAAAACATTGCGTTGGGCGCAATGGTTGAAATACCGGCTATTGCCATTGCCATCGAGCCTTTTGTCGATAGTCTTGATTTTTTATCGATTGGTACAAACGACTTGATCCAATACACCTTGGCTATAGACCGAGGCGACAGCGAAGTGGCCGATTTGTACGACCCCATGCATCCGGCTGTGCTGCGCTTGATTGCCCGCACTATCAATGCAGGAGAGCGTGCGGGTAAACCGGTTGCCGTATGTGGAGAGATGGCGGGTGATGCGCGTGTTACCCGCATGTTGCTGGGTCTGGGTTTGAAAGAGTTTTCCATGCACCCGCAACAATTGCTGGATGTTAAAAAAGAAGTGCGCCTGGCGCATTCGAACGCCTTGCGCGTTAAAGTGGCCGCGGCGCTAAATCGTGCCGAGAGCATCGATTTAGCAACCTTGATCACTTAGTTCCGGTTTTTCAACGCGCTAACGCTGATAAGCCGATTCTCCGTGTGTGCTGATGTCAAGCCCTTCGCGTTCCGATTCGGCATTGACACGTAATCCACATAGTTTGTCGGCAATAAAGTAGGCGATCCAGGCAACCAGGCCAGACCATGCCACCGTGATAACTATGCCTTCAAATTGCAGCCAGACCTGATAGGGAATTTGGCTGGCTGTTTTAAGGCCGGGGCCGCCCAGGACTTGGGCGTTAAAGATTCCAGTTAAAAGCGCGCCTATAATTCCGCCCACACCATGAATGCCAAAGACGTCAAGTGAGTCGTCGGCCCGCAGCATTCGCTTCAGGCCATTGACGCCCCATACGCAGGCAGCGCCGGTTATTATTCCGATGATTAACGCGCCGCCCGGGCCTACCAGCCCCGCCGCGGGGGTAATGCCCACCAGGCCGGAAATTGCCCCCGACACCGCTCCCAACAAAGAAGGTTTCCCTTTATATTTCCACTCGACCAATACCCAGGCGAGAATGGCGCCAGCAGTTGCGATGAGTGTGTTAAAAAAGGCCAGGGCTGCGGTTTCATTGGCCCCTAACGCGGACCCGGCATTAAAGCCAAACCAGCCTACCCACAGTAAAGCTGCGCCTATCATGGTCATGGGCAGGTTATGCGGTTGCATGGACTCGCGGCCATAGCCCAGGCGGGGGCCGATAAAGTAGGCGCCAACAAGGCCTGCTACGCCTGCATTGATATGTACTACTGTACCGCCTGCAAAATCGAGAGCCCCCCGTTGAAGCAGCCAGCCAGTTGGTTGCCAGACCATGTGGGCAATAGGCAAATACGCGAACGTGCACCAAATAATCGTGAATACAAGCACAGCTGAATATTTAACCCGTTCGGCAAATCCCCCGACTATAAGCGCGCAAGTTATGCCTGCGAATGTTGCCTGAAACGACGCGAAGGCCAATTCTGGAATACTGCCCGATAGCGCATAGACAGGACCGCTTAAATTGAGCATGCCATGAAACAGGGCTCGTGAAAAGCCGCCAATAACGGCGTTGCCGTCGGTAAAAGCCAATGAATAACCGTACAAAAACCAAATGACAATGGCAATGGCGAAGGTTGACAGCACTTGCATCAAAATAGAAAGTACGTTTTTTGCACGCACCAGGCCGCCATAGAACAGAGCTAGGCCGGGTACGACCATGAGCAATACTAATAGGGTGGAAATACCCACCCAGACGAAATCTGCTTGGTTCATAGATAGCTCCTAAAGTGCCGCGTCGCCATTTTCGCCAGTACGGATCCGTATAGCTTGTTCAATGGGAGAAATAAAAATTTTTCCATCCCCGATTTTTCCGGTGTGGGCGGCTGCGCACAGATTTTCGATGGCTAATTCCACGGCGCTGTCGGGTACAGCCATTTCAAGGCGTAGTTTTGGCAGGAAGTCAACGGAGTACTCGGCGCCCCGGTATAACTCGGTATGTCCTTTCTGCCGGCCAAATCCCTTTACTTCAGTCACTGTCATTCCTTGAATACCAATGTCAGCCAAAGCCTCACGAACCTCATCGAGCTTGAAAGGTTTGATAATGGCGGTGATTAATTTCATGATTTGCTTCCTTTAAGAGGGCTATCAATTAAAATTAAGCAAATGTCATGCCAGTTTTTATCAAACGAAAGTTAATTCGCACAAATGACTATTTCAGGACGAGGGCAAACTGGCCGCGTGAGCTTGCATTAGCTTGAAAGTCTCTTGGGCGCATTGCTCGATCCCTTAATTTTTTAGCGCAATGAAAAGAGCGATTTTGGTGCGAATGTATTGGATACGCACCAAAATAAGGCGGGTTGGCGGTGATAGTAGTGAGCGCGAAGCAACAGTCCGGACCGTTTTTGCCGAAAATCATGTAACGAATGATAATTTTGAAGAGGCAATGGTTACTTCATGTATCGACAATGGCATCCGTCCAAAAGCTTTAAAGCACGGCAGAACAAGGATCACCAAGCAAAATGAGCATGGATTATTTTTTTTGTTGAAATCAGGATTTACACTAGCTTCCCGAGATTCGCATTTTGTGTAGATAGAATTGTAACTAAGCCAGTTGTAACAAGCTCGCTGCTGAACCGCTAGTCGCACCGGGCTCAGTATCAAGTAACGCGACTTTGGACAAGTGAGGAAAATATTATGCAAAAGACACGTACACATATGGCCGTATTCGCTGTGATTGCTTCGTTGAGTTTGCTGGCCGCATGCTCGAAGGAAGATGATCAGAGTGTCACCGAGACTGCGCCTCCGATGACTACGCCAGCGCCTACGACGCCAGCACCGACGACACCGCCGCCGTCCGAGAGCCCAGGCATGCCAGCACCCGCACCCGCACCTGCTCCGAATAGCAGCAGTTCACTGGATCAGGCTAAGGACTCTGCCAAAGCAGCAGGCAATACTGTTGCTGACAAGGCGGGCGAGCTCAAGGATAGTGCAGCCAAAGCTGCCAGTGATGCGCGTGACGCCATAAAAGAAGGCGCCCAGAAAGCTGATCAGGCTATCCAGGATAAAATCGGCAACGGCTCAACCAGCAGTAACCCCGATACTCCTCCGCAATCGGGTAGCTAATGCGCCGATAATCGAAGCCATTGTTTTTGGCGGTGATGTAAACTGAAAAACGGGCCTTCTTTGGTCCGTTTTTCATTACACTAGCAGCATGTGTTTTATTTGTTGGAGATGGCTATGATCAACCGTACTGATTGGTTCGAAGATTTTCAGAAGAACGTATCCGATTTAATAGCCAAAAGTCCGGCGGCCGACATCGAGCGCAATATGAAAGCGATGATGGCGCAAACATTTTCAAGGCTCGATCTTATAACGCGCGAAGAGTTCGATACCCAGGCTGAATTGCTCGAGCGCGCCCTGGCGCGAATTACTGTACTCGAAACTAAAGTGCAGGCGCTGGAAACTGCGGCCAGCAGCAAGGTTGCACCAGACGACGAGTAAGCATGACGTTAGAAGGCTGACGTCCTTTCGTATGGTTTTTTGCTTTGTCAGGGGATTTTCAGATATCGACCGACGGGGATTCCTTAGCATTTTTTAAGCCCTGATCTAGACGGTGTTCAGTAGTATTACTGTGCGATAAAACCATCGTTTTGTCGCTCTGAATTGCGCGTGCCGGCCCATAATAAAACTCGTTGAGCACTAAAAAACCGGGGGATGGCATGTCGCTAGCGGTATTGGCCAGTCGGGCACTATGCGGTCTGGAGGCGTTTCCAGTTCGGGTCGAGGTTCATGTGGGACCGGGCCTGCCGGCTTTTAATGTCGTGGGTCTGCCGGATACCGGAGTGCGTGAAAGCCGCGAGCGGGTAAGGGCGGCGATTATCAGCAGCGGTTTGGAGTTTCCCTCTGGCCGTATAACGGTGAATCTTGCGCCGGCCGATCTGCCGAAAGAGTCGGGAAGGTTCGATTTGCCCATCGCCCTGGGTGTGCTGTTGGCTTCGGGTCAGATACCCTTGTCCGAAGGCAGTGGGGAGGCACGGCAGGCATCTGATCTACGCCATTATGTGTTTGCTGGCGAGCTTTCTCTGACCGGCGCCATTGTCCCGGTGGGCGCTCCATTGGCTATTGCCTTGGCCGTGGCACGCAGCGAGTCTGATGCACGTTTGGTTTTGCCTGTGGTTTGCGCAGGCGCGGCTGCGTGTGTTCCGGGGTTGACCGTATTGGCAGCGCGCAGCCTGCTTGATGTGGTTGCCCATTTTTCAGGTCAGGCCTCTTTGCCGGTGGCAGAGCCTGCGCGATTGGAGATCAGTACAGAGGCTCCACCGTGTTTGTCCGATGTGCGTGGCCAGGCGCTTGCAAGACGCGTATTGGAAATCGCGGCTGCCGGCGGTCATAGTTTATTAATGGCCGGGCCCCCGGGTACGGGTAAAAGTATGCTTGCGCATCGTTTGCCCGGGCTGCTGCCGCCATTAACCGATCAGCAGGCGCTCGAGGTGGCTGCGCTGGCAAGTATAAGCGGCAGGCAATACGCCATTAGCAATGTGCCGCCTTTTCGAGCCCCTCATCATTCCGCGACAATGCCGGCCCTGGTTGGCGGGGGAATTCGCCCCAAACCCGGGGAAATCAGCCTGGCCCATCATGGGGTTTTGTTTCTTGATGAGCTTCCCGAGTTTCAGCGCCGTGCGCTTGAGTCGTTGCGTGAGCCTATCGAGACGGGCTGTGTATCGATCGCGCGCTCTGCCAGAACACTGACGTTTCCGGCGGCATTTCAATTGGTGGCGGCAATGAACCCTTGCCCTTGCGGATGGTTGGGTCACAAGAAAATGCATTGTGTCTGTACGCCGGACAGGGTCGAAAAATATCGGGCTAAACTATCCGGACCGTTGCTCGATAGGCTCGATTTGCAAATAACCCTGCCTGCCGCCGATATGGAATGGATGGATGCGCCGCCTGGCGAGCCGTCCGGGCCGGTGCGCACAAGGGTAGAGCGCTGCCGCCGGCGTCAACTGGCCAGGCAGTCGCGTACCAATGCCATGCTGAGTATTAGCGGGCTTGATGAGCATTGTCCGCTTGATTCACCCGCCAAAAACCTGCTTAAGCAAGCTATGTTGCGCTGGAACTGGTCGGCACGCGTGGTTCACCGTGTATTGCGCGTGGCGCGTACATTGGCCGACCTGAGTGAACTGGACTCTATTGCTGCGGTTCATATTGCGGAGGCTATACAATACCGCCAGCCATGGGGCGGCCGTTATTGAGTGTCAAGGCTAAATAGAAATGTCCGGTACATTTTCACGTTGCACCAACAGGTGGCCGTTATTGAATGGACAAGCACCCATAAATCGTCATATAATTAAAGGCTTTCCTCTCGCATACAAGGCGCGCAGGAGAAGCAAACTAACCGTGTGACTAATGGGTTAAGCAAGTATTGCCAGTTTGTTTGGCAGTCACCTGTCGTCATAAATAAACAGAGTTACATCATGCCTAAGATGAAAACCAAACGGGGCGCTGCCAAGCGCTTCAAGGTTCGTGGTAGCGGTTCGATCAAGCGGGGCCAGGCGTTCAAACGTCACATCCTTACCAAGAAAACAACCAAGAACAAGCGCCAGTTGCGCGGTTCAACTGCGGTGCACAAGTCTGATGTCGCCTCAGTACGGGCAATGTTGCCTTTCGCTTGATTTAACGGAGATCTACTATGCCACGCGTAAAACGCGGCGTTACTGCCCGTGCTCGTCACAAAAAAGTTATTAAAGCAGCTAAAGGTTATCGCGGTCGCCGCGGTAATGTATTCCGTGTCGCCAAACAGGCGGTAATGAAAGCTGGGCAATATGCCTATCGCGATCGTCGTAACAAAAAACGTACTTTCCGTGCTCTCTGGATCACTCGTATCAATGCGGCTTG
>DATCVA010000331.1:0-3687 GCA_036567205.1 Eoetvoesiella sp.
AATTAACCGCCAAAATCGTTGAAAAGCAAATCGACATTGCCAAGAGCGGCCATAAGCCCATACTAGAACTGCAGGCGCAAACCGGCAGCGCAAGCAACGAAGGAATATACGGCGTTCGCAGCGGCCCACGATCGCTCGACAGCACCATTGGCTTACAGTTGTCCATCCCTTTGTTTGCGGGCGGCGGCATTTCATCTCAAGTACGCGAACAAACATCGCGCCTGCAACAGGCACGCTACGATCTCGAGGCCGCCAAGCGTCAGGCAGTGCAATCCACACAGCAATACTTTTCAGGCGTAACATCGGGCCTGGCACAAATACAGGCGCTTCAGGCGGCTGAAAAATCCAGCCTTGCCTCGCTAAACGCCAATCAAACCGGATACGAAGTGGGCGTACGCATTAATATCGACGTGCTTAACGCTCAACAGCAGTTGTACGAAACACAACGGGCCCTATCCAGGGCACGCTACGATACCTTGATGAACAGCCTTAATTTAAAGGCCAATAGCGGCATTTTGAACGACTCCGACATCGTCGCCATTAACCGATTGCTGCAAACTCAATAGCACCCTCGTTATTCCATTTACAAATCAATTGTGAAGACGAAGGTGAAGCGCAGACAGTACATTTATACAGCTGTTGCGCCGACAAAGTTAACGGTTGATCTGGAAATCGAATAAGAATCAGGACCTGATCTTATTAAGCAACTTGGTCGTTGAACGCTCGAACTCGAACGGTATCGCCACCGCCTTCCCGCCCCAGCTTTTTACACTGGCCGTTTCCGGCAATGTTTCCATATCGTAGTCCCCACCCTTAACAATCACATCAGGCCTGAGCTGTTCGATTAGCGACTGAGGGGTGTTTTCGGAAAAATCAGTAACGACCGAAACACAAGACAAAGCGGCCATCAAGGCTGCCCGGTCTTGCAAGGTATTCAAAGGACGGTCGGCTCCCTTGCCTAAGCGGCGCACAGAGTCGTCGGTATTTAGCGCCACAATTAACGTTGCCCCCAATTGCGCGGCCGCATCCAGATAGGTTGCGTGGCCACGGTGCAGAATATCGAACACACCGTTGGTAAAAATAATGGGGCGGGGCAACTTGCCCGCTTGCACGGCAGCGACGCACGCTTCACGGGTAAGCACTTTTGATTCAAAACGCGCGGGCATACCGGATCAGGCCGATGTGGGTTGAGCTTGAATCAGCCCTTTACGATATCGATTCAATTCCTGGACGGTATTGAAAGTGGTGTCCATGAGCAACGACATATTATGCAAAATGCGGGTGCTGACCTTGCCTTCCCACTCTTTGTCGAAACAAATTTGGTTATCAAGCCAGTTTTCCAGCCAGCCGGGGGATGGCATTTTGGACTGCACCGTATCTTGCGGGAACATATCTTTATTGACATGCAAGTTAGTGGGATGCAATGCCTGGGGGGTACGGTGCGCCGACGCCATCAAGACCCCGATTTTCGCGAACGCCAAACGTGCCTGTTGGCCAAGGTCCTGACCCTTATGCACCAGGGCGCGCTTCATGTAGCGCAAATACGCACCGGCATGACGAGCCTCGTCCTGGGCAATAATTTTATAAATGGCCTTGATGACAGGTTCTGAGTGCCAGTCGGCCGCGCGCCGGTACCAGTGATTCAAGCGAACTTCGCCACAAAAATGCAGCATCAAGGTTTCCAGCGCCGGAGCGGGATCGAACTCGAAGCGAACTTTATGCAGCTCTTCTTCGGTGGGAACAAGCTCGGGACGGAAACGGCGCAGATATTCGATGAGGGCCAAGGAATGCTTTTGCTCTTCGTAAAACCAGATCGACATGAATGCGCAAAAATCGCTGTCATCGCGATTATCGCGCAAGAACATCTCGGTAGCCGGCAAGGCCGCCCACTCGGTAATAGCGTTCATCTTAATGGTGTATGCCTGCTCATCAGACAGTTTGCTTCCTTCGAAGTCATCCCATGGAATATCGGTGCCCATATTCCAGCGCACCGCTTCCATTGATTTGAACAATTCTGGATAAAGCATAAGTATCTCTCTTAAGTTCTATAACATTGTTTCGCCCGATTAAATCGTGTGGCGAAATCTCGACACGGCAAGTTGTTGACGGCATCAGGCTGTATACCGAACCATCATACTAACGCCGTTATTTATCAACCATATTTCAGGCCGCTTTCACAGCCCCCAAATACAACGTAATGCCTGCTAATGTTGGGTCAATGCCCATATTGCGACCCCCACAGCCACGGCCACGACCGCGGCAAAGGCCATAAGCAGGCGGTTTGTTTGCGCCTGCTCGCGCCGCAAGCGCTCTAATTCAAGCTGTATTTGCGGCAACGAATTAGGCCGGGCCAAATTCAAATGCAACAAGCGCGGAATTTGCGGCAAAATTTGCGCCCACTGTCCGGCCTCTTGGTCCAAACGATTGCGCAAGCCTTTTAAACCAATTCGCTCGTGCATCCACTTTTCGAGATACGGTTTTGCAGTTTTCCACAAATCCAGTCCCGGGTCGAGTTCTCGCCCCATTCCCTCGACATTCAATAGCGTTTTCTGCAACAACACCAATTGCGGCTGTATTTCAACGTTAAAGCGACGTGACGTCTGAAACAACCGCAACAACACCTGTCCTAAAGAAATCTCGGAAAGGGGGCGATCGAAATACGGCTCGCATACCGTACGCACCGCACCTTCAAGCTCTTCCTCGCGCGTGGATGCCGGCACCCAGCCCGACTCTATATGCAATTGCGCGACACGGCGATAATCGCGCCGGAAAAAGGCAAGGAAGTTCTGAGCCAGATAGTTTTTATCGTGCTCTGACAACGACCCCACAATACCAAAGTCCAGCGCAATATACCTTCCTAGCGTCTCGGGGGCGTCAGATACATAAATGTTACCGGGGTGCATGTCGGCATGAAAGAACCCATCGGTAAAAACCTGCATAAAGAAGATTTCAACCCCGCTGCGCGCCAGGTCCTTGATATTGATACCTGCTGACCGAAGACGATCGATATGACTGACCGGTATACCCCGCATCCACTCCATGGTGAACACGGTGGTTGCGCAATACTCCCATACCACCTCGGGCACCATCAGCAAATTGCTGCGTCCGGTATGCGGCTCGAAATTACGCCGCAACTGGCTGCAATTGGCTGCTTCCCGAATAAGGTCCAGTTCATCGTGCAGGTATTTATCGAACTCGGCCACGACTTCGCGCGGTTTCAGCCGGCGCGTATCGGGAGCCACGCGTTCAACGACACTTGCCAGCGCGCGCAATAGCGTAAGGTCTTTTTCTATTATATCGCGCATGCCCGGACGCAAGACCTTGACAGCCACTTCGCGCCCATCGTGCAGCACGGCAAAATGTACCTGGGCAATCGAAGCCGACGCAATTGGATCCGCCTCGAAATGCTTGAACAGTACATGAGGCGGCGCGCCAAGAGCCGCCTCAACGCAGGCAGCCGACTGATCGGACGGAAAAGGCGGCACGCGATCCTGCAACAGCGCCAGCTCAATCGCTACGTCCAGAGGAATCAAATCGCGCCGAGTCGACAATACTTGCCCGAACTTGACGAAAATAGGCCCCAGAGCCTCGAGCGCCAGTCGCAAGCGCATGCCGCGGGGCATTTTGGGCGGACGGCCAAAACGCACTACACCCAGCAAGCGATAAGCGATTGGATGCTTTATGCCC
>DATCVA010000332.1:0-36283 GCA_036567205.1 Eoetvoesiella sp.
TTTGTGCGAGCACTTTGAATAACTTGTTTGCGACCCCTCGTGAGAAGGGTTGCGCACGCATTCGAAGCGCCCACACTTATCGGTTGTTAAATTGTTAAAGAGCGGTGTTGCCTGAAAACCCCGCGGCGCTTGCGCCCCGCCGACTTTTTCAATAATTCGGTACTGCCGTACTGCTTGCTGCCCCTGCTGCCAAACCCAGCGCCTCGCACCGCAGTGCGTGTCGCTGTGTCAGCAGCAGAGAAACGAGATTATGAAGCAGTTTTTACGCCGTGTCAAGCGAGGGAGTTTTGCGTGAAACCCGAAGGCTTACTACCACCACCCGCCCTGACTGCATTGCCTGCCGCATGACCGGGGCTTGCAAACTGCCAACCCCCTTCTGCGCCTTTTCTAGCACCGCGCCGGCTCTTCTACAAGAAGCCCGCTGCAAATCCGGGTAAACCCTGATCTGTGTGCCGCGAAAGAACGTAACTATAGCAAGCCTTTTCCCCGCGTGCAAGCCGGATCGGGCCCTAAACGCCCCCAACCCGGGCCCATTTACCGCTGAAACGACCTAAGCCCCTGAAACGTAACAAAAAAGAATTTTGAAAGTATTTTGCAAAAAACGACTACTTGTCATCCTCTTCGGCTAGAAAGCCCCCAACCCCATCCCGCAAGGTACTGAAAAAGCCGCGCAATAGACGATTAAGCTCAGGCCACTTGTCAACGAACTCTTCCAACGATATATGCCATCTATACTCGCCTATCGATACACCCAAGCGGTATAGATCTCGCTACCCCGCCTGCCATACTCTTTTTTGCAGCGCAAAACTGGAGCGCATAAGCCCCGGTCATGCAAATGCCCGCCGGCTAATTCGGCTACGTTATGTTTCACCAATGCGTACCTCACATACCCAAAGAGCCGCACTATTCGCTATACCAACAGTACATTCGGCAAATGGTTGCTGTAATTGGTCAAGACCGTTATTCATGCTGCATGATGATTAGATTATGCAAAATGACACTTCAAGTAACCCAATCAATTCAGACCTACTGGAAATCATTAACGATCACGTGGGCCACGAGGGTCACAATTACCGACTGAACACTGGCACACCTAGATTGGCGATGCAACAATGGCCGACACCGCCTCGCTCTAGATCACGCCTACAACACACATCGCTTCATATTGACTGCTGACTCTCTACGCCAATCCAACGAAAATTTACAGAAAAGCGAGAGAAACGACGATCGATCGTAACCAACTGCACAATCTGAACACGTAATGCCATTCAATTTGAAGCAGTCACGATGTGACCGAAATCGTCGGTCATGCTCACCGAAATACACTCCGTCAAGTGCTACAGGTCGAACTCACAGACATCACATGAGAAACTGAAAGATTCTTAATCGATGCCTGCATTAGTGGCTTGGACAATTTCTTTCCACGAAAGAATCTCCTCCTGTAGACGTTTACTGAAATCCGCGGATGACAGCAAATAAATTTCGGAGCCCTGCGAGGCGAGCTTACGTTTAAATTCGGGATCTTGAAAGACCTTAAATATGTCTTTCTGGATCTTATGTACTAGATCGCTGGGCACCCCCGCCGGCGCTACAATTCCATTCCAGTTTTTCATGCTGTAACCCGGCACCCCCGCTTCTGCAACTGTCGGGACGTCAGGCAGCAACGGTGATCTGCTATCTCCCGACACAGCAAGCGCCCTCAACTGGCCAGCTTGAATATGAGGCAACATAGTCGAAATAGACGTAGCTACAAGAGACACTTCACCACGCAGTAAATCAGTGACACTTGCGCTGTTTGTCCTATATGGGATGTGACGTAATTTGACCCCACTCATATAGTCAAATTTTTCCACTGCCAAATGTGGGGATCCGCCTTTGCCACTTGACCCATAATTGATTTGTTCAGGCTTTGACTTGGCTAATGCAATAAATTCTTGTAGTGTTTTAGCTGGTACGCTGGGATGAACACAAAATACGAACTGGTTGAACGACACATGGGCAATTGGCTGAAAATCTTTAAACGCATCGTATGGCAGATTTTTATAAACAGCTGCATTAATCGCGTGGTTGCTCGCTAACATACCAAGCGTATAGCCGTCCGGCTTACTTCGTGCGATGGCCTGCGTGCCAACTACACCGCCTGCTCCAGTAAGATTTTCCACCACAACACTATGACCCCACATTTGGCTTAGCTGTTCTGCCAGCATACGCGCGGTTGCGTCACTCGTTGTCCCCGCACTATACGGGACGATCAATCGAACAGACTTTTCGGGATAACCTTCCGCCCATGCCTGTCCCGAGACAGTAATAACTGCAGTTGTTAAAAAGAAACCCAGTACGATCTTATAAACTATTCTATATATGGTCATTATTTGTCTCCGGTCTTGGTTAATATCAACTGCTAGGTCACATAATTACCTTCTGATCTTTTAAAGATTGAATTTCCTCTTTGCTGAATCCCAACTCGCTTAGAATCTGACTTGAGTGTTCGCCAGGTATGGGGCTTGGCTTATATACATGTGTATGAGCCGAGCTTAACGGCAGCGCAGACTCAAACTGCTGCACTTTTCCAAAGCGTTCATGTGTAGCTTCAGTGATCATTCCACGATGAATAACTTGCGGATCAACCAGCATCTCTTTAATGTTATTTACCTTTCCCACACAAACATCTAGCGAAGCAAAGTAGCAATCCCAATCGTCCAGGTCGCGCATACGGATCATTGCTTCCACTTCTTTCCGTGCATGCGTTTCTTCTAAATTTGCGGTTCGCTGATAATGCTCGAGACGGCGTGCATGACGTGAAAGGTCTGGTCGTCCAATTGCCTGGCAGAAATTTTCCCAAAAAACCGGTTCGGAACAAGCGACTGTCAATAGTCGATTGTCACGTGTTTGATAAATTGCGTAGTATGGATATGTGCCAGAGAAAACACCCTCCCCCCTTTGCGGGCTCTCATCTCGCGTGAAGACACCTCGAAGATTTGGAGTCGCAGCCAAAAGGGCAATAGTGCTGTCTAAATATGCAATATCCAAATACCTCCCTTTGCCTGTGCGCTCACGCGCAAATAAGGCAAAAGCAATGGCCAGTGCGCCATGCATACTGGCTCCACCATAGTCCGCAACCATATTTAAGGGGATAGATGGCTTGCACCCAACCTCTCCAATAAGGCTCAGTGCCCCCGACAGTGCTAGAAAGTTAAGATCGTGGGCTGGACGATCACTATATGGGCCTGTCTGGCCAAACCCCGACAGGGAACAATAAATAATGTTCGGATTAAGCTGTTTTATCTTGTCGTAACTTGCACCTAATCGGGCCATGACTCCCGGACGGAACCCCTCTATAAGTACATCAGCCTTGGACGCTAACATTTGAAAGATTTCTTGGCCTTTCAGTGTCTTCAAGTCCAACTCGATGGAGCGCTTATTGCGATTGGTATGTGCATAAACAGCACTCCGTTGCTCTTGCTGTGACAACGGCTCTCCACGACGAGGTGTTTCTATTTTTAAAACATCTGCACCCAGGTCCGCCAACATCATGCCCGGCAACTCCGCTGGCGGAACACGCCCGAGCTCCAATACACGAATACCGTCTAAGACTCTCATTACCTACCCCTCTTAGACAGAGACAAGCTCGCGGGTTATCACATTTAAGGAAACAAGGACAGCTATTTGCTCGTCATCAAAACCGTTTTCACGTAAAACCTCAACGGTATCGGCTCCTAGTCGCGGAGGCACCTGGGCTGTGGGTTGCCAATCATTGAAACGCACGGGATTCGCTGGAAAAACCAAGGTACCCATCTGAGGATCGTGAACCTTCTGAAAATGACCAACAGACATCAAATGAGGATCATTCTGCAAGTCTTCCAGCCGATTCATAGGAGCGGCCGGAATGTCCAGGTCTTGGCATAACCGGAGCCAATCGTTGGTCGTGCGCGTTCTGACATGTTCGCTAAGTCGCTGATACAACGCATCAATATTCTTAGTGCGTAGAGAGAGACTCGCGAAACGAGGATCTTTCAAAGCTTCGCTGTCATTGACAGCAGAAAGAAAAGTGTGCCAATGCTCGTCGCTATAAGGCATGATGCATAAGTAACTGTCGAGTGTGGCATATGGGCGTCGATAGGGCATTAGCACACGCATATACCCAACTTGATCCTGTGGAGGATCGAACTGGCCGCCATATAGATGCTCTACCAAACCGAAAGAAACGAGACTTTCGAACATCGGCACTTCGACGACTACACCCTTATTGGTGCGTGCTCGTTCTACCACTGCAGCAAGGATTGCCTGTACACCGATCAGCGACGCTACTTTGTCAGCTAACACCGTTGGTAGGTAACCCGGGATGCCCGACTGCATTTCCATTAGAGCTGCCATGCCGCATAAGCCTTGGATGATGTCGTCATAAGCGGGACGGCCAGCATACAGCCCATTCTCAGAGAAACCATGTAGGCCTGCGTAAATCAAGCGAGGATTAAGAGCAGTCAACGTTGTTGGATCTAAGCCGAGCTTGGCGATTTTTTGAGGCCTCATATTATGCATAAACACATCAGCGGTTCCGATAAGTGCAAGCAAGGTCTCACGTCCCTCACGTTGCTTCAAATCAATTGCCACGCTTCGTTTATTTCGATTGACGCTCATAAAAAGCGACGCCATTCCACTTTCAGTTTGAGGCCCGATCCGCCGTGTACTATCACCTTCCAGCGCTTCGATTTTAATAACCTCTGCTCCGTACTCAGCCAAAAATTGACTGGCATATGGACCGAGCACAACAGTACTTAAGTCAATAATGCGTAAGCCTTGCAGCGGCCCTATCTTTGTAGCAATATTTTTTTCTGCCATATAACTTTCGCGCTCGTTGTTTTTTACATAATCAGCTCTGAACAATCGCTCTAGCCGCGCACTCATGCGAATGGATGAGATTGCTCACTGCTGACTATGTTGGTTTCTTGCAGTTCTAGTCTTGTAGCTGCACGTTAGCCGGGACGGCCGGAAAGGCGGTTGCTAAAACAGAGAGTATTAAAAGAATACGCATCATGACTCCTTCCTGATATTAGGTAAGTTTGTCGACTGAAATAAAAGGACTACAGCATTGCTTCTTTCAGTAGCTCACGCGCGATAATAAGTTGCATAATCTGGCTCGTTCCTTCATAAATTCGCAGCAGGCGGACATCTCGGTAAAGCCGTTCGATTGGGTACTCTTTGATGTAGCCACTTCCGCCATGTATTTGTAGTACGCGGTCGGCGATTCGTCCCGCCGCTTCCGTGGCAAAGTATTTGCAACAGGCCGAATCAATGGTGGTCGTGTTGCCGTTGTCCTTTTCCTTTGCTGCTTTCTCTACCATTGCGCGTGCCGCAAAAGCATCGGTTCTGCTATCGGCGAGCATGGCCTGGATAAGTTGAAACTGGGCAATTGGCTTGCCGAACTGTTTGCGTTCAGAGGCGTAACGTACCCCTTCATCAATGAGCCGTTCACACATACCTGTAGCCACAGCAGCCATGTGTAAACGAGCGTGGTCGAGCGATTTCATTGCGTTCTTAAAACCGCTGCCTTCCGTTCCCAATAATGCGTGTGCGGGTACGCGACAGTCCTCAAAAATTACATCAGACTCATGTGAGCCGCGAAAGCCCATCTTTTCATAAGGCGTTGTCACCGTTATGCCAGGTGTTCCGCGCTCTACTAAAAATGCCGAAATACCACTTGAGCCTGCTTCTTTTGGTGCTGTTCGGGCAAAGACTGTAAATAAGCCCGCGTGAACTGCGTTCGTAATGAAGCGCTTCGTTCCATTAATAACGTAAGAGTCACCGTCACGAACTGCTTTGGTGGACATGGAGGCCACATCCGAACCCGAATCAGGCTCGGTAAGGCAAAATGAAGCCATTAACTCACCGGTCGCTATGCGTGGCAAATAATTCTCTTGCTGTTCTTTGGTGCCGAAATTAATGATTCCCAGCGTGCCTACGCCGTTCGTCGTTCCAAAATAAGACCGGAATACAGGGGATGCATAGGCGACTTCAAAAACAACGCGCGCTTCTTCATACATGCTTAGTCCCAGGCCTCCGTATTCTTCGGGTACGGTCATGCCGAAGAGTCCGAGCTCCTTCAGTTGTTTCACAATACCATCAGGTATCCCGCCGGTTTCTTCGACTTCCTTCTCCGCGGGTATCAGCTCTTCGCGGGCAAAGCGCTGCATGGCATTGGCGAGCATTTCGATCGTTTCATCTCGGTCGGACATTCTAGAAATTCCTCTGGCGATACGTTGGTAGGGAAGTCAAATATAGACAGGCAGCTGATACTTGTCTAATATTTAGTTTTTAATCTCTGATACCAAATCGATATCACAATGGATTTACGCCAGATTCGCCATTTTTTAGCAGTGGCAGAGCAATTGAGCTTTCGTAAGGCGGCTGAGTCCTTACATACCGCGCAGCCTCCGTTGTCTGTCTCGATACGTCGGTTAGAGGAGGAACTTGGCGCAGCTCTATTCGTCAGAAATCGCCGGGGGGTCAAGCTCAGCGATGTGGGCCAAGCCGTTCTGAACGATGCACGTAATGTGATGTTTCATGTAGAGCAACTACGCAGATCGGCCATTATTGCCGTTAATGGCCTTAGTGGTACGTTGCGAGTAGGGTTCATTGGCTCCGCGACTTACACGCTTCTGCCGCGTCTGCTTCCTGTATTTGCGAGGCAGTATCCGAACATTACGCTGGAGTTGCACGAGTCGACGACAATCACTATTTTGGCCGACATCGAGGCCGGCAAGCTTGATCTGGGGCTTATCCGCTATCCCGTTTTGGCCGATACCGACGCCACTCTGGTTCCGGTTGAGTGGGATACGCTGGTGCTGGCATTGCCACCAGATAGCCCTTTATGTAAGCGTAAGCGACTGACATTATCAGATCTTTCCGAGCAACCGTTCATTCTTTACTCATCTACTTTCGCCGTTAATTTGCGCTCGCAAGTGATGCTGGCCTGCCAGGCGGCAGGCTTTGTTCCAAAGGTAGTGCAAGAGGCGGTTCAAATTCAAACCATTATTAGCCTAGTGGAAAGTGGCCTTGGTGTGGCGCTGGTGCCGTCTATCAGTCAAAACAAGACAGGAAAGGTAGTATTTCGCCACTTGGCAGATTCTGACTCCCATCTTTCAATCGCGACTGCAGTGGCATGGCGAGCATCGAACGAGTCTGCTACAACCAAGCGATTCCGAGACATTTTATTTAATCTATCGCCCACGAAGATGTAGCAATTTCAAGATGCAAGACACGAATCCACCCTATTTATTTTCGGGGCGAATTACCAAAAAGTTGCTTAATATCGGCATTACTAGTTCATGTAGGCGCTTAAGGAAAGATATAAACATGGGCTGGTTTATCTGACCGCTAGCCTCATTCATTTTTAGCAGTTTTTCTAACCCCAATTTCCTTGAGTTACGGAACTCAATAAGATAAGGTACTTCAACTCTAATTTCATCGAAATAAAGAAGCAGGCATCTATGACCGAAGATATTCTTATTAACGTCACCCCTTTTGAAACACGCGTGGCTTTAGTCGAGCAAGGATCTGTTCAAGAGCTACATATGGAGCGCAGTATCCAGCGCGGCCACGTTGGCAATCTTTATTTAGGCAAAGTAGTACGCGTGCTGCCTGGAATGCAAAGCGCCTTTATCGATATTGGCCTGGAGCGCGCCGCATTCATTCATGTAGCGGATTTGCGGCAGAACCGTGCTGAACGCACGGCCGGCACCGCACATACGCCGATCGAGAAGCTGCTGTTTGAAGGGCAGTCGTTAATGGTGCAGGTTATTAAAGATCCATTAGGCACTAAAGGAGCTCGCCTTTCGACCCAGATCAGCATTGCCGGGCGCATGCTGGTTTATCTTCCCCATGATCCTCATGTGGGCATCTCTCAGAAAATCGAAGCCGAAGAAGACCGCATCGCTTTGCGCGAACGCGTTTTAAGCCTGATGCCCGAGGGCGAAACGGGCGGATTTATTGTCCGCACCCAGGCGGAAGTGGCAAGCAACGATGAGCTGCAGGCCGACCAATCGTATTTGCTTACTTTATGGAAAAGCGTCCAGGCCAAGGCCAAAACACAGCCCGCACCCTCCGTCCTGCATACCGACCTGACGCTGGCACAACGTGTATTGCGCGATATGGTGGGCCCCAATACGGGAACCATTCTGGTGGACTCGCGCACCACCACACAGCAACTGCTTGACTGGGCCAGACTTTACACACCCTCGGTACTCGATAGAATTCGTCATTACAGCGGCGAGCGCCCGCTGTTCGACACGGCCAATGTCGACGAGGAAATCGCGCGCGCCCTTTCCAGGCGGGTTGATCTTAAGTCGGGTGGTTATCTTATTATCGACCAGACCGAGGCACTGACCACCGTCGACGTAAATACCGGTGGTTTCGTTGGCGGCCGCAACTTTGACGACACTATCTTCAAGACCAATCTTGAAGCGGCTATTGCACTGGCGCGCCAGCTTCGCCTGCGCAATCTGGGCGGCATCATTATTCTGGACTTTATCGACATGGACGATGCCGAGCATCGCAACTCGGTGCTTGCTGAACTGAACAAGGCCTTGAGCAAAGACCGGACCCGTATGACAGTCAGCGGGTTCAGCCAGTTGGGACTGGTCGAAATGACACGCAAACGCACCAGGGATTCACTGGCGCATCAACTTTGCGAGCCCTGCCCTACATGCCAGTCGCGGGGAAACGTAAAAACCCCACGCACGCTTTGCTACGAAATACTACGCGAAATATTGCGCGAATCGCGTCAGTTCAACCCCAAGGAATTCCGGATTCTTGCCTCACAGGCCATTGTCGATCTGTTTCTGGAAGAAGAAAGCTCGCATTTGGCATTGCTGGGCGACTTTGTCGGAAAGCGCATTTCTTTAGAAGTTGAAGGCGCGTACTCGCAAGAACAATACGATATCGTGCTTATTTAAATGGTAATCAGGGCTGTCCAGGCAACCCTGATTCAATGAATGGTGTGATGTTTGCTATTTTCTTGCAGGCACACGCGGCTATGTACACGCCGATCAGCTGACCTGCGGGCACTCTTCGGGCCGCAAAATGGCTGCATACAATTGCTGCACCTGCTCGTCGGACACGGCGTAATAACTATAAACATGTGTCTTCACCGAAAACTTGTCCTCTTCCGTAGGACGCAGAATCAACGTCATGACCAACGAGTGTTCCAACTGGGCGTCGGGCGTTAGCTTTTGAATGACTCGCGCCAGGCCGGGATGCCCGGAGTCGACAGCAAACTCGGGCCCCTGGCCGCAAATGGATTTATGCTTGAGCACGGCTTGTTGTACTTGCACAAAACTTAATGGAAGAGTACGTTCGGCGCGTAAGCGATCAGAGGTTTCGAGATCGTTAGGCCTTAATCCTGTTGTTGAAGCCGCACACCCGGCCAGCAAAATCACACTAATGATAGACGCCAATTTTTTCATTCTTACCTTCTTGTGATGAGTTCCAACGGCTGCCGCCATATTCCATAATACTTAATCAGTGCTTTTAAACTGCATGCGATATAGCGACGCATATAAACCATTGTTCGCCAGTAGCTGCGCATGAGGCCCCTCTTCTACTATCTTGCCTGCATCGAGCACCACGATTTTGTCGGCCTTTTGTACCGTCGACAAACGATGGGCGATCACCAGGGTGGTGCGTCCCGCCATCAGCCGATCAAGCGATGCCTGCACCTGGTTTTCGGATTCGTTGTCCAGGGCCGATGTGGCTTCGTCAAGTATCAGTATTGGCGCATTCTTGATCAAGGCACGAGCTATAGCCAGGCGCTGACGCTGGCCACCCGACATCATATTAGCGTTTTCTCCGACCTGAGTGGCAAGACCTGCAGGCAGGTCCTTAACGAACTCCAGCAAATTGGCGGCTTCCAGCGCCTTATATATTTCTTCTTCGCTAGCGTCATGCAATGCGCCGTAACTTACGTTTTCACCAATGCTGCCATCAAATAGCACAACATCCTGGCTGACCAGTGATAGCTGCGCCCGCAAACTGCGCAAGACACACTGACTGACAGGCACATCGTCAATAAGCACCTCGCCGGCCGTTGGGGAAACAAACCGCGGCAGCATATTGACGAGGGTTGTTTTACCGCTTCCCGAACGGCCTACAAAAGCAATTGTCTGTCCGGGCTCGGCCGTAAACGAAACGTTTGAAATCGTATCGGTCTGGCTGTCGGAAAACCTGTGCGTCACATTTTTAAACTCGACCTTGCCTTTAACAGGCTGCTCAAACTTGAATGTCCCACGGTCGTCTTCGGGTTCGTGATCGATTAGCGCAAACACACTTTCAGCCGAAACCAACATGCGCTGCATCGCGCCGGCAATATTAGTGAGTCGTTTAATCGGATCGAAAATTTGGCCAAGAGCAGCCATAAACGCGGCGAAGCTGCCTACGGTCAACCCCTCTGTATTGGCTTGAAATAGCGCTACGGCAATCACCGCTGCCACAGCCAGCCCAATAAAGAACTGGGTAATCGGCGACATGGCAGCGCTGGCCGTGGCCGCTCGCATCGCAAAACGCCGCAGCCGGCCATTTACATATCCGAAGCGTTCCTCTTCGCGAGAATATCCATCGAACAGTTTGATAACGCGCTGACCATCGATGCCTTCACCGACAACGTGAGTCAACTCGGCATTCATGTTGACCGTATCGCGGTTAATGCGCCTAAGCCGTTTTATGAAAATACGCGACACATAGGTTGACAGCGGCAAGACCAGCAGCACAATAAGCGTCAATTGCCAGGACATATACAAAAGCACGCAAAGCAAGGCAATAACGATAAGACTTTCGCGCACCAGCACCGTAATGACTTCTGTGGCCAGGGTTGTCACATTACCGGCGTCAATCGTGAAGCGATTAAGCAATCTTCCTGTATCGCCACGCTTGAACTCTTCGTCGGGCAGGCCGAGCAAACGCTGAAACATCTCTTTGCGCATTCCCAGCAACATATTATTTGCTACCCAGGCCAGCACATAGCTGCTGGCAAAGGTACAAATGCCGCGCAATAACATAATGGCAACGACAGCCAGGGGAATCGACCACATGTACGACGGTTTTGAGCCCGAAAAGCCATCATCCAGCAAGGGCTTCATAATAAGGGCCAGTGCGGGCTGAGTCGCGGCACTGACTGCAACCAGGGCTGCCGATAGCACCGCGGCCTTCCAGTACGGCCCCAGACGGGAGTATATTCGCCGCCACAGGTCGAACTTAACCGGCTCGGAGTGTGATGCAGGAGTCTGGGAAACGGAATTCAAAAATCAACTCGCTTTTATACTAATGGATGGATCATTTTAACGTTGTTGAAAAACCGTTAATAATGAGCGTCGGTCATCATACCCTCTCATATAAACCTACATTTCGTTAATGCCTACTCTTTCTGCCATTTATGTCCGACTTCCCAACTGGATTGGGGATGTTTGCATGAGCCTGCCCAGCCTGGATACGCTGCTAAATACCAAGATACCCATTGTGGTGTGCGCACGACCCTGGGCCAGGGACTTGCTTGCGGGTTACGATCTGGCCGGATTCATCGAAATGAAAGGGCACTGGCGTGAAGACCGCTCGTTGGTCAGCGCCTACAAGAAGAAGGCCAGACACGGACACGTGCGTGGAGTTTTATTACCAGACTCGCTGTCCAGTGCAATGGTATTTAAATTTTCCGGCGTACCCAGCGCGGGCTACCGTGACGACGGCCGCAGCCTCATTTTACGCTGGCCGGTTCGAAAGCCCGCTGCGACGCTGCATGCCGTAGAGTCGTGGCATTACATCACGGCACAGGCTTTAAAGCGCTGGAGCCTGCCCGTGCACCCGGCCAAACCGGGCGTGCAGTTGGGGCTGAAAATAGCGCAAATGCATCAAGAAGCTAGTTTGGCAGCCCTGATGTCAGCACAACTTGCACCCGGACGCTTCATTCTTATTGCCCCCACGGCAACAGGCCTGCATCGCGGCAGAAACAAAGTATGGCCTTATTTCAATCAGTTGACCCGATCACTGCAAGCGCAAGGACACACAGTGGCCATGTGCCCTCCGCCATCTGAAATTGCCGACGCGCAAAAGAACGCGCCGACGGCGTTACTCCTGCCTACGTTAAATCTCGGAGCATTTGCTACACTGACTCGCTTGGCTGCCCTGGTGATATGCAATGATTCTGGCGTGTCCCACGTAGCCGCGGCGGCCAATGCAAGGCAGCTTACCTTATTTGGCGTTACTCAACGCGAGCGCACAGGTCCCTGGTCGAACAACGCAATTTGCCTGGGTTCTGAAACCGAATGGCCTACCCTGGCTGAAGTCGAACAACAAGCTTTAGCCCTGACCTCACAAACCGTAACCTAGCCCATGAGCATGTCGAGTTTTTTGACCAACCTGGTGATTCCCCTGAACCTGTGCATTACGATGCTTCTGATCGCGGTACTATTTTTTATAGTACGGTTTCGGAAGACTGCGTTTTTAATAGCCAGCGCCGCCGTGTGCTGGGGACTATTCTGGTCATTACCGGCTACGTCGTTATGGGCAGGCGGGCGCCTTGAGCAGTTTTACCCTCACGGTCCGCCCGAAACCATGCCCACCGCCTCGGCTATTGTCGTCCTGGGAGGACAGACGGCCCAGGGCCGGGCGAACTGGTTCGAACCCTATGACAGCGCCACCGCCTCGACCCGCATCGCCACGGCAGCCATGCTGTATGCGGCCGGGCGTGCACCCCTTATTATCGTATCCGGAGCAGCCTACGAAGGTAAAACCAGCGAAGCCCAGGTCATGGCACGCATGCTCCGGCAAGACGGTATACCGGACTCTGCTTTAATTCTGGAAAACAAATCAGCCAACACCTATGAGAACGGCATCTACACCACCGCTATTCTTAAGCGGCTGAACATCAACCGCATCTTGGTGGTCACGTCGGCGTTACATATGCCCCGCGCCATAGCCGTCTTCAAAAAACTGGGGATTACGCCCATTGCCGCGCCTGTACCCCCTCAAATCGTGGTGCCGAATGACCCGGAATTCTCGTTCTGGCTACCTAATATGCGCACCTTCGGCGCCAGTCGCTCTATCATCAAAGAGTATGTCGGGCTGCTCGTTTACTGGGTGCGGGGTTGGGTTTAAAGAATAATTCCATTTCCAAATCAACCGTGAACTGTGTCGGCTTCGTTTGCCGTACAAAGGTACTGTCTGCGCCTCGCCTTCGTGTTCACGGTTGATTTGGAAATGGAATAAATATCCATAGCCAAGCCTTTAGCCAGGTTGACTATTTATTTTTGTTGGTTATTCAGAAAAAGCAGCTTGCTATAACGAAAAAAGCTGCCTGCCGCGCCTGTGGCGGCCAAAATGAAGCCCTCTTTTCCGTCCAGGAACCCACGCCGGATAAAGTAAATCCGGATAAACGTCCATACCGAATGCCCAATAACGCCAAACACGGATGTCTTCTTGCCTTTGTCATGCATCGATTTGGCGGCATCGGATGAATAACGGTTTACCTTGCCAAGCAAGGCTTCCATATCGGCATAAGGGTAATGTAAAAAGTGCTCGTTCAACACGGCGACGGCGCCCGCGGGACGAACGCTTTCATGCACCACCGCATCGGTAAACCGGGCAGTACCGCGTTTAAACAATCGCAAAACGTGATCAGGCCACCAGCCACTGTGCCGTATCCAGCGCCCGCAAAAATTTGAAAGCCGGGCAATTTTGTAGCCGTCGGCGGCAGGCTGCTTAAGTACCTGCTGAATGGCAATTGCCAATTCGGGCGTCACACGCTCGTCGGCGTCGATCGATAACACCCATTCTTGAGTCGCCAAATCCAGCGCTCGATTTTTCTGGGGTCCAAACCCGGGCCAGTCGCTGGTTATCGTTACCTTGGCGCCCTTGGCAGCGGCGATTTCACACGTGTTGTCGGTACTGCCCGAATCGACCACAATGATTTCATCGGCAAACGCAACAGAATCAATGCACTGTGCGATATGCCGCGATTCATTTTTGGTAATGATAATGACCGATAGCGTCATGCTTTGTTCCTGCCGGCTCGTTTCCAGGACTTCCACTTGTTGTATAACGGCCCCCAGGTATCGCTGGCGGCTATGCTCGTTCGGCGTCCCAACGTCGCGCCTGCCCTGTTGCGCACGGCAAAACGATAAATATGTTCCGGATTGGCTCCGGGAATATTTTGCCCGTAGGCATCCGTGGTATACAAATAACGAAAGCCGGCCTGTTTGGCGAGCTCAACATAATCGTCGTCAAAATAGCCTTGCGGCCAGCACAAGTGATCGGACACCGTGCCCAAATTAGCGGTTAACGTTGCGCGGGCAAGTGAGAACTCCTCGGCGATGCGCTCTCGCTTCTCGGCTACCGATGAAGCTTGCTGATCCCAACGCGTGTGTGTATGTGTGTGGCTATGCACCTCGAACGTTCCCGCCGTTCGCATGGCATGAATTTCGCTCCAGCGAACGATCACCTCGTCGGCACGGCCGTCGGCAATGTATTTTTTACAATCATTATGCGAGGGTGTCGCGGGTACCGCGCCCTGCCCGGCATACGGGCGGATCGGACCATTTTGAATCCAGGAGCTGACCACGAACATAACTGCCGAAAAACCGTATTTGCTTAGCACCGGATGAGCGTAAACCCAATTATCCAGATAGCCATCATCGAAGGTGATCAGGACGGATTTCTCAGGTACCGGATTGCCGTTCAAATGACCGGCGAATTCAGCGGTTGTCAGCGAGCCATAACCGTTTTTGGCCAGCCAGGCCATTTGACTCTCGAAATTGGTTGGCGACGTGGTGATCATCCCGTCTGACGGCGAAACATGGTGATACATCAATACCGGAACGGTGCGCGCTGCTTTCATGATTTCCTCTCTTTCAACCAACGGGCATAGCAGGCCTCGGTAGACTCCACCAGTTGCGCCGCACTAAATTTGCCGCCGTCACGAAACAGCTTTTGACCTGCCTGCCCCATTGTCTTGCGCAGCACCGGCTCATCAATCAGCTTCTTAAGGGCCGCCGTTAAGGCAGCCTGGTCGTGTAGTGGCACAAGTAACCCAGTTACGCCATTTTGCATAGTTTCCGATACCCCGCCCACATCAGTGCCGATCACAGGCAACCCCGCGGCTGCGGCCTCTAGAAATGATGTACCCAGAGCCTCTTCTTCAGTGGCTAGTGCAAAAATATCCATGCCTGGCAGCAAATTCGGCACGTCGCGGCGTGTGCCCAGCATGTGCACCCGTTTGCTCAAGCCACTGGCTTGAATGTGCGTCTGCAGCTGTTCAAAAACAGGCGAACCCGCTCCCACCAGAACCAAATGTAGATTAGGGCGCTCTTTAATCAACGGCTCCATTGCGTCGATTAATGCCCGGTGGCCCTTTTTTGCCCGCATGACAGCCACGCAGCCCACCACAATATCGTTTTGCGCAAGAGCAAGCTCTTGCCGCAACGTGGATTTCTCGACGGCTGGGGGTAAGTGAACCGAAGTATAAACGGTTGCAATACGGCCCTGGGGAACACCCCGCTCGATAAGATCCAACCGAACGCGATCGCTAACAGTCGTTACCCGATGGGGGATCCAGGTATACGATAGCAATGAACCTGCCGGCTTGGCCAAATGGCGGGTTCTTACTATTAACGGCGTCCCGGCAAGGCGGGCGGCTGTTCCCGCGACGAGCGTGTCACGGCGGCTATGAGTATTTAATACGTCGAAGCGTCCAGTGCGCAGGATTCCTGTTATTTTGGCGACCCCCTTAACAAAGTTGGCGGGACCGCGCATCGGTGCCGTATGCACCGTAAAACCCTGATCGCGCAACCGCTCGACCAGCAGAGCCTGCGGCTGACACACCATTTCAAGATGATGACCCCGCTCGCGCATGGCCAGCATCTCTTTATATATGCGATGTTCTTGCCCGCCAAAACTGACGGCTGCCTCGGCATGCAAAATACGTAATGGCGTCATAGATAATTAATTTCCACAGCATTAGGTTGGGTCCAGTCGTTGAGCTGATCGAGCATGGCATCCGCCATGCGGACGCGCCACTCTTCGCCGAGGCGTACAGTACAAAGGAAATTATCACGCTCCAGACAAAGCTCTACCGGCACGCCCATTACGCCGTTTTCGGGTTCGGCGCGAAACGGATTAAGCATTTGACGCAAACGCGCGGCATCCGCATTGCCGTTCAACGTAATGCGCAAGCTGCGCGCGCGCGCTTCGCGGGCCAACTGCAAATCAAACACTTCCTCAGCCGAGACGCGCAGTCCACCGGAATAGTCGTCATTACTGACCTTGCCATGAATAATGATGAGCCGGTCTTCCTTGAGCCGATTGCGATGCTGCTCGTACAACTCGTTAAAAATGGCAACCTCGACCTGGGCCGAACCATCATCGAGCACGGCATAAAGCATTTTGCCACGCCGTGTCATTTTGGGCCGCACCGACGACAAAACACCCGCAAACCATTGCAAGCCTCGCGATGGTTCCAAACGAGCCAGGGGTTGAGGCGCAAAACGACGGACCTCATCGCGCCATGCATCGAACAGATGGCCGCTAAAGTAAAAACCCAGCGCGGCCTTTTCTTGCATCAACTGCGTTTGCAGGTCCCAGGGCGCAACCTTTTGCAATTCGCCTTCAACAATATCGTTGCTATCGTCGTCAAACAGCGACACCTGGTTGGCGCTGCGTTCGGCCTGCTCGGCGGCTTCAATCGCGTTGGATACCGTTGCCAGCAACGCACCACGATTGCTTTCAATTAAATCAAACGCCCCCGCGCGTATCAACGCCTCGATAGTGCGGCGATTGACGGTGTGACGATCGACCCGGCGGCAAAAATCGAACAGGCTCTTGAACGGTCCGTCGGCCTCGCGGACGCGAATAATTTCCTCTACAGCCCCCTGTCCCGTGCCTTTGACGGCCCCCAGGCCATAACGCATTGTGCGTGGCGGCTTACCCTTGGCCGTGTACTGGTCGGGAACAGGTTCGAACCGATAGTTCGATTCATTGACATCGGGCGGCAAAACCACCACACCGTTGGCCAGCGCATCTTTCCAGAAAATCTGCACCTTGTCGGTATCGTCCATATCGGACGATAAGGTAGCGGCCAGAAACTCGGTCGGATGATACGCTTTGAGCCAGGCAGTCTGGTAGGCAATAAGTGCATACGCTGCCGAGTGGCTTTTATTAAAGCCATACCCAGCAAACTTCTCCATCAGGTCGAACAGCTTGACGGCCAACTGGGCGTTATAGCCTTTCTCCACTGCGCCTTTTTCGAAAATCTCGCGATGCTTGGCCATTTCTTCGGGCTTTTTCTTACCCATGGCCCGGCGCAACATGTCGGCTCCCCCAAGGGTATAGCCGCCGACAATCTGCGAAATGAGCATGACCTGCTCTTGATACACGATAACGCCGTAGGTGCTTTTCAGTACCGGTTCCAGATCGGTATGAAAATAATCGACCTCGGCGCGTCCGTGCTTGCGGTTGACAAAGTCAACCACCATGCCCGACTCCAGCGGACCCGGCCGGTATAAGGCCAGCATGGCGATAACATCTTCGAACGTATTGGGGCGAAGATTCTTCAGCAGCTCTTTCATACCCCGTGATTCCAGCTGGAACACAGCGGTTGTATTGCCGTCGCTTAATATCTTGTATGTCTGCAGATCATCGAGCGGCAAAGCCATAATGTCGAAGTCACGCTTATCGTCGTTGAATCGACGCACAAACCGTACAGCCCAATCCAGAATGGTCAGGTTTCGCAAACCCAAAAAGTCGAACTTAACCAGTCCAGCCGCCTCGACGTCATCTTTATCGAATTGGGAAACGGCATTGGCATCGGGGCCGGGCTGACAGTAAAGCGGGCAAAAGTCCGTTAATTTTCCCGGAGCAATCAATACACCGCCAGCGTGCATGCCAATATTGCGTGTCAGCCCTTCCAGAGGCCTGGCCAAGTCAATTAGCGCCCTGACCTCTTCGTCTTGTTCGTAACGCTCTTTAAAGGCGGGCTCTTCCTCGAGAGCGCGGGCCAGCGTCCAGGGGTCGGCCGGACTAAACGGAATGAGTTTGGACAGCCCGTCGCACAGCATGTAAGGCATTTCAAGAACGCGGCCAACGTCGCGTACGACCGCTTTGGCACCCAAAGTACCAAAGGTGGCGATCTGGCTGACCGCCTCTTTACCGTATTTTTGCTTAACGTAATCAATAACCCGTTCGCGGTTATCCTGGCAAAAGTCAATATCGAAGTCGGGCATCGAAACCCGCTCGGGGTTTAGAAATCGCTCGAAGAGCAAGTCGTAGCGTATGGGATCCAGATCGGTAATGCCTAACGAGTAAGCCACCAGAGAGCCCGCACCCGAACCACGCCCCGGGCCCACCGGGACACCGTTGTGCTTCCCCCAGTTGATAAAGTCGGCCACAATTAAAAAGTAACCCGGAAAGCCCATGCTAATAATAGTGGTGCATTCCCAGCGCAACCGCTCGAGATATTGCGGATATTTTTCCTGGCGTTCCTGCTCGTTCGGGAACAGCTTGGCCATGCGAACCGCCAGTCCTTCTTCCGACAACTGCACCAGATAGTCGTCGAGCGTGATGCCCTGAGGCGTCGGAAAATTAGGCAAACGGGGCCGACCAAGCTCAAGGGTCAGGTTGCAGCGTTTGGCAATCTCCACGGTATTGGCCAAGGCCGACGGCACGTCGGAAAAACGCTCGGACATCTCGTGCGAATTCAGTAAATACTGATCGGGCGTAAAGCGCCGTACCCGCTTGGGATTGGCTAATTGCTCGCCATCGGCGATACAAACGCGCGCTTCGTGCGCGCGAAAGTCGCTACCGCTAATAAACTGCACCGGATGCGTTGCCACAACCGGCAAATTAAGCTCGGCGGCCAACCGCATGGCAGCTTGAACGTAAGGCTCATCGCCATCAATACCCGTACGCTGCAGTTCGATGTAATAACTGCCGGGGAAGCGCGCCGCCCACTGCATTGCCAGCGCTTTGGCTTCCTGCGGCTTACCTGCTTCAAGCGCCTGCCCGACATCGCCAGCGCGCCCACCCGAAATAACAATTAACCCTTCCTGGTCCGCAAGCCATTCCCGGCGAACCTCCGCTCGGCCGCCGTACTGATTTTCAAGCCAGGATTTAGTTAAAATTTCGCACAGGTTTAAATACCCCTGCTGGTTACACACCAATAAAAGCAAGCGTTGCGGCTTATCGCGGTCGTCCTCGTTCTGCAACCAGACATCACAACCTGCAATGGGTTTAACACCCGCATTGCGCGCGGCTTTATAAAACTTGATCAGGCCAAATATATTTGACAGGTCGGTCAGCGCTACAGCTGGTTGTCCGTATTCGACAACCTTTTTTATGAGCGCGGGGATTTGCACAATGCCATCCACCACCGAAAATTCGGAGTGAACGCGCAAGTGCACAAAAGACGGTGGAATATTTGCTTCAGTCATAGTCAGATTGTACCCATAGAGTTCCCGCTTTTAGCGCTGAAACGCCGACCAGGCCTTTTGCAAACGTTTTACTGAAACCGGCATGGGCGTACGCAGCTCTTGCGCAAACAAGGCGACCCGCAACTCCTCGAGCAGCCAGCGAAACTCATCCAACTGCACGTCTGCCGATCCTTTTAGCGCCGTCTGGGCGCGCTGGTACTGCATCAGCAATGGAGCCATTTCGGCCATTAGCCGTGAGTCACGCGCGGGGTCGGTGCGAAGCTTGTCGATTCGGACCTGTGCAGCCTTAAGGTAACGCGGGTAGTGCGCCAACTGGTGATATGGCGTGTCTTTTACAAACCATTTACCCATCAACAAGCTCAATTGCTTTTGCATGTCGACATAACAGGCAGTATGAACTTTGGCCTGCGGCAGTTTTTTCTGCAATGCCGCCCATTCAGTCAGAATCTGGCCCACCAAACGGCCCATTTCCTGCGCCAGCAATCCCAGGCGCGACTTGCCCTCGTTACGGCGCGTCTCGAAGCTTGCCTTGTCGATCGGCCACGGATCACCCAGGCATGCCTGCTCAATCGCACAATCAATAATTTGATCACGCAGTTCTTCTTGCGTCCCCAGGCTCATGTACAACATGCTCATGCGGGTCAAGTCGTTCAGGTTTTTTTCCAAAAACTTGACCTGTTCTCGCAAAGCAAGGCGGAACAGCCGCAGCAAGCCTGCCCGGTGCTGCGCACGCGCCTCGGCCGGATCATCGAATACATCCAGATCACAATAGGTTTTATGATCAATAAGCGCAGGGTAGCCAACGAATGACTGGCCTTTGCGCTTGATCTCCATCAGTTCCGGCAAGGGACCAAAACTCCAGTCCGTAAGCTGTTCGTGCGCCAATGCCTGGGCAACGTGTTCGTCGCGCGCAGCCAGCTTCTGGAATGACGCCTGTGCCTGGCGCCCGTGTTCCGCCTTGAGCTGATCCAGATTACGCCCGCCCGATAGCATCCGCCCATGCTCATCGACCACTTTGAAATTCATGAACAGATGGGCAGGCAGGGTTTCAGTTTTAAAATCGCTGCGCACCGGACGAACCTTGACTTGCTCCCACATATCGGCCGATACAGCCTCCAGCAACCCCATCTCGGGTGCTGAGGCACGCTCGAACCAGCGGTCAACGAAACCGGCCGCATAATCCGGCAAAGGCACGCAATGACGACGCATTTTTTGCGGTAACGACTTCAAGAGCAAGAGCACCTTTTCCTTGAGCATGCCTGGTACCAGCCACTCGCAACGCAAAGGGTCTATTTTGTTCAGTGCGAACAAAGGTACATTCAAGGTGACGCCGTCCCGTACAGAGCCGGGCTCAAAATGGTAGTCGAGCGTCATCTCGACGCCTTGCCACTGGATTTTTTTAGGAAACACATCGGTCGTAACGCCGGCCGCCTCGTGACGCATCAAGGCATCGCGAGTCAGCAACAATGCATGGACCGCCGGCTTATCGAGCCTTTTCACCCATTTCTCGAGCGACGTCGTCTGATAGACATCCGCCGGTATTTGCTGATCGTAAAACGCATAAATCAGGGCATCGTCAACCAAGATGTCCGGCCGGCGCGATTGATGCTCAAGCTTCTCGATCGAGGCGATAAGTTGCCGATTTTGAGTTAGAAATGGCAGATTCGAGTCAATTTCGCCGGTTACCAATGCATCGCGGATAAAAATCTCACGCGCCTGAACCGGATCGACCTTGCCAAAATGAATACGGCGGCCTGTATAAACGGGTAAGCCATATAGCGTGGCGCGTTCGTTAGCCACCACCTGCCCGGCTTTTTTTTCCCAGCGCGGGTCGGACCAGCTACGGCGTATTAAGTGAGCACCGGCTCGTTCAAGCCAGACCGGATCGATTTTTGCCACGCAACGAGCATAGAGACGCGTGGTTTCGACCAGTTCGGCGGCAATGATCCAGCGTCCCGCCTTTTTAACCAGACGCGAACCGGGATGAACTTGAAAACGAATATCGCGAGCCCCCTGATAACCGCCGCCCTCCTCGTTTTTCAGTCCAATATTTCCCAACAACCCCGCCAGCAAAGCCATATGGGTTTGTTCGTACGTTGCATCCAGCGCATTAACCCGCCAGCCCTGCTCTCCGACCAGAGCGGCCAGTTGGCTATGCACATCGTGCCATTCACGCAAGCGCACCGGCGACAGAAAATTTTGCCGCAGCAGCGCAATCAATTTGCGCTGCGAAGCCTTATGAGCAACCTGTTCGGCATACCAGCGCCATAGCTTGACGTAAGACAGAAACTCGGATTTGTCATCGCCAAACTTTGCGTGCGCCGCTTCGGAAGCGTCGCGCTCTTGCATGGGACGATCGCGTGGGTCCTGAACAGAAAGGGCGGATGCGATAATCAACATTTCGGATAAACATTGTTGATCTTTTGCCTCGAGTATCATGCGCGCCAGCCGCGGGTCGACAGGCAAGCGCGCAAGCGTTGTGCCGGTCTCGGTCAATTGATTGGCATCATCCAGCGCGCCCAGCTCTTGCAACAAATGGTAGCCGTCGGCAATAGCTCTTCCGGACGGGGCATCAACAAACGGAAAAGTTTCGATATCGTCAAGTTTAAGCGCCTTCATGCGCAAGATTACAGACGCCAGCGACGAGCGCAACACTTCGGGGTCGGTGAACGGCGCGCGATTTTTAAAATCAGTTTCGTCATACAGGCGGATGCACACGCCCGGACCAATACGCCCGCAACGCCCTGACCGCTGGTTGGCTGAGGCCTGGCTGATGGGCTCGATGCGCAGCTGTTCCACTTTATTACGCCAGGAATAACGCTTAACCCGCGCCAGACCGCTGTCAACCACATACCGGATACCTGGCACCGTTAACGAAGTTTCGGCCACGTTGGTGGCCAGCACTATGCGCCGGGCATTTCCTTGCGGCCTGAAAATGCGCTCTTGTTCGGCTTGCGACAGGCGAGCATATAGTGCCAACACCTCGGTACCAGGCGGATGGTTTTTACGCAGCGCTTCCGTAGCCTCGCGAATCTCGCGTTCGCCCGGTAAAAAAACCAGCACATCGCCGGGGCCGTGCCGGGTGCATTCAGCCACGCCATCAACGACGGCATCGATCAAATCGCGCTCTTCGTCGGCGCTGGAACGCCGGCTGCTAGCGTCGCTGTCGGCTTGCGCGGCATCCTGCAATACGGGCCGATAGACAATATCAACGGGATAGAGGCGGCCCGACACTTCAATGACCGGCGCAGGCTTGCCTTTGAAAGAAAAATGTTCGGCAAAACGATTCGCGTCGATCGTTGCCGAAGTGATAATGACTTTCAAATCGCGCCGTTTGGGCAGCAACTGCCTTAAAAACCCAAGCAGAAAATCAATATTCAGACTACGCTCGTGCGCCTCATCGATAATAATAGTGTCGTAGCGGCGCAACAAAGGATCGCGCTGAGATTCGGCCAGTAAAATGCCGTCCGTCATCAATTTAATGGCTGCCTTGGGACCGGTCCGGTCATTGAAGCGGATCTGATATCCGACCCAGTCGCCCAGCTCCGTTTTCAGTTCTTCAGCAATCCGTTTGGCCACGGATGTCGCCGCCAGACGCCGGGGCTGCGTATGGCCGATCATTTTCCTCTGGCCACGCCCCAGTTCCAGACAGATTTTTGGCAACTGTGTGGTTTTACCAGAACCCGTTTCGCCGCAAACGATCACGACCTGGTTCGCAGCGATAGCCGCGGCAATATCGCTGCGCCGTGCGCTAACCGGAAGATCCTCCGGATAATCGATACGGGGCAACGGACGGAGCGCCTGCCCAGTCAAAATAGGTTTATTGTGTGTGTTTACCGACAAATCAACAGACTCTTGCATGAAAATTCTTATATATGGCCAGTCGGTTATTATAATTTTGCTCTGACGTAAATACTTCTAATCCCCTAAACTAATAGACATGGCCACCAACGAAGCTGAAACCGTATCTGCCCAGGAAGCCCCCGAATATGCGCCGGCGCAATTTGTGCGGTGGTTTCGAGATGTGGCGCCTTATGTCCACGATTTTCGTGGAAAAACCTTTGTGGTTGCATTTGGCGGAGAGCTCGTCAACGACGGGGTCTTAAACACATTAATTCAAGATCTTTCGTTGCTGTCGGCCCTGGGAGTCAAGTTAGTGCTTGTGCATGGCTCGCGTCCGCAAGTCAACGAGCAGCTTAAGTTAAAAGGTTACAACACGCAATTCGGCCGCGGCATCGAACCAACCAGCGCCGAGGCGCTGGAATGCGCCAAAGAGGCAGCAGGCGAAATCCGGCTCGATATCGAAGCCGCTTTCAGCCAGGGCCTGCCCAACACCCCTATGTCGCACGCCCATATTCGGGTTATATCGGGTAATTTTGTTACAGCCAGGCCTGTAGGCGTAATTGATGGTGTCGACTACAAACACGCTGGCTCTGTACGCAAACTGGATATCGACGCCTTAAAAAGCGTATTGAATCAAAGTGCCATTGTATTGCTTTCACCACTTGGTTTCTCGCCAACCGGCGAAGCGTTTAATTTGGCCATGGAAGACCTGGCTACCAGCGCAGCCATCGCCTTAAGAGCGGAAAAACTCATTTTCCTGACGCAGGATCGAACCGTGCTTGATCCCGACGGCTCGGTCGATACCGAACTGGCGCGCGAAGACGCCGACGCACTGCTGGCCAGCGGCCACCTGGACGAAGACACCGCTTCGTTTCTCAGCTACGCCTCGCGTGCTGTTAAGCGCGGCGTAGCACGGGCCCATCTTATTCCGTATACGCTCGACGGTAGCGTGCTACTAGAGATTTTCACCCACGACGGAGTGGGCACCATGGTGGTCGAAGACACCCTGGACGACTTGCGCCCGGCAACCATCGACGATGTCGGCGCTATCGTTCAACTTATCGACCCACTAGAGGCTGACGGCACCCTGGTGCCACGCGGCCGTTCGGTGGTCGAGCGCGACGTTGAACAATTCACCGTACTAGAGCACGATGGCGTTATTTACGGCTGTGTGTCTTTAATGCCCTACCTTGACGAACACATGGCTGAAATGGCCTGCCTGATTGTTCATCCCGAATGGCAGGGTTCGGGCGAAGGTGAAATTTTACTGCGCCACACCGAATCCAGGGCCCGTGCCATGGGGGCCAAACGCCTGTTCGTCTTAACCACCCGCACCTCGCACTGGTTCATGAAGCGCGGCTTTGTCCAGGGCGGTATTTCCGACCTTCCCAAAGAGCGCCAGGCGCACTACAACCGCTCGCGCAACAGCTTAGTGTTTATCAAGAAACTGTAATGTGCGGCAATCTACGCCAAGCCCTGTTCGAAAAAGAACTACGACCAGTGCGTGTTTTAGTACAGCCAAACTCCGACTGGGTACAATACCTGTATTAGTTAACTGTTTTTAAGGTAAGACTGTCATGGCACGTATGGTTCAGTGTGTAAAACTCAAACGCGAAGCCGAAGGGCTGGATTTTCCTCCGTATCCGGGCGAGTTGGGCACTCGTATCTGGCAAAGCATTTCCAAAGAGGCATGGGCCCAGTGGGTTGAAACCCAAACCCGTCTGGTCAATGAAAACCGCCTTAATCTAGCCGATGCCCGTGCGCGTAAATACCTTGCTCAGCAAATGGAAAGCTTCTTGTTCGAGGACGCCAACGTAGAAGCCCAGGGCTACGTTCCTCCGGCTGTTTAGCCCCTTACCCGTGCACAGCGCATGAATTCCAACAATGCGCTGTTATTCCTTTTCTATATTAAACGTGCACTTGTCGGCTTCGCCAGCCTTACAAAAGTAATATCTGCGCTTCGCCTTCGCGTTCATGTTTGCTCTGGAAACCGAGTTAAACGTGTCCGTATTGCTTCAGCGCTTCGGCTAAAGACATACCTTTTTCCAGATCCTTGCGAATGGCCTGCTCTTTCTGTGTCAGCGCTTCGGCTTGCTCTAGAACGACCTTGACTACTGCTTGAGGAATAACGATCCCGCCATCGCTGTCGCCAAGAATAAAATCGCCTGGATTCACGGTAACCCAGGAACTTGTCGCTCCGCGTAAGAATACCGGCACTTGCCAGGCATTGACCTTCCAGCGGCTAATAGACTGAACGGGCGTACGAAAACGAGCCATTACCGGGAACGACTGGGCATCTATCCAGCGCGTGTCGCGTATGCCTCCGTCGGCGATTGCGCCAACACTGCCCCGCTCTTTCATGCCAATGGCGATCAACTCTCCGAAGTAACAAATCCCCTCGCCGTCACCCGACCATACAGAAATATCGCCATTCGACAGCCCTGCGCAAGCCGTCATTTTTTCGGCATCGCCGCCCAAAGGGTACGGAGTCATCTGCCCGCGTATCGTGTAGGCCCAGCCCGCAATGGGACCGCCTGCCGTCTGCATTACGAAATCCGATGCCAGACCCTGATCGGGGTAGCCCAGCTCGTCAAGCACATCGCCAACGTTCGATGTATCTATTTCAAGAAACCGAGTACGGATATCCGCTTTTTCCTCAATAGTAAACACAGTTCACAACTCCTATTTTCAATTAAATGGATGGAATCAGGCCGCTACTCACGCGCAATGCCAAATCCGTCACATACGAAGCCTGAGCGCCTGCCATACAGCTCATTATCAGGTACCTATACTTACAGGCGCCACCAGTTTATTCAGCAGGGCTATAACGCTTTGGGCTGTAATACGCCCGGTCTTGGGGTTTTCCGATGGAATATTCTGAATTTCCATTGAAAACGAGGCGGAGTCGGACTCTACCTCGACTCTATGTATGTTTCTGCTCAAAGCCGGATCCGCCCAGATCTCTAGCTCCGTCTTATCGGGACCAATGCCTGCCAGGGCCAGGCTGACCGATACATTAAGATTTGCGGGAAAACCAATGGCCGCTTCACGCGGTGTTCCGCGAAAAATCAATGTCGACTCCGTAATATCGGCAATATTAATATTGTTTTGTTCAAGGTAAGGGGCGCCCACCAAGCCCCGGACTGGCTTGCGCGTTACCATTTTCACTGAGTGAATGACACCCTGAGCCGCCGCGGTCAGGGCATCAAGTCCTAACAGGGCCCCAGATGGAACCAGGATTTGCCCGCCATATTGAGCCGCCAATTCGGGTAACTGAGGATGCCGCAGTAAAGCCCCGGAGCTCAACACCACGACCTTCTTGCCCGCACGCAAAAAAGGCTCGGCAATAGCAGGAAGCAAATGAGCCGGCGCGCATTCGATGACGATATCGCAATGGGGCTCCAGCGCATCTATCGTAGTAATAAGCGGTGGATTGGCACACCCGCTTAAATCAGGCGCCTTGGCTGGATCGCGCACAGCGACTGCGGTCAGAAGCAATCCCTTGATACCGCCATCCAGCGCTTTTACCAGCGACTTACCGATGGCGCCAAATCCGGCTATTCCTACACGATAGACTTTCATCGAGCCTGTTACTCCATTCGCAGTTAATTGTCATTCCATTTCCATATCAAACGTGCACTTTGTCGGCTTCGCCAGCCTTACCTTAGTGATGTCTGCATTTCGCCTTCGCGTTCACGCTTGATTCGGAAACGGAATCGGCATGCCAACTGACACGCCCGCACCTATCTTAGCGACCGCCTCGGGCGGGCTACAAACGATTTAATATTGGACTATGAATGAGTCAGGCTAATAGCGCGGTTGTTTCGCCACGCTTAAGATCCATTTCCGGAAAAGCCCAACGGCCGGACGCTGCAACTCTGCCTCGTGCGTCAACAAATAATACTCACCCGCACTTTTTATCGGGTCAAGCTGTTCCAGGGGCGCAATAAGTTCGTTACGCCCGGGGTAGCCGTCCAGCAGCACTTTAGGAATAATGGCAATACCTTTACCTTCTTGTGCCGCAAGCAACGAGATATAAAAATGGCCACACTCCATTTCCACAGGCTTTGAAGATAAAGAAACACCATACGCACGCAACCAGTCCCGCCACGCATTCGGCCGGCTTGCCGTATGTATAAGGGTATAGTCCAGAAGGTCTTGCACGCTTGTGATCTGTCTCTTGTGGTCCTGTAGTTTTTTCGACATTACCGGAACGAGTACATCGTCAAACAGAAAGTCCGCCTGTATGCCATCCCAACGCTTAAGCATGACCAGGTCAACGCCCGGCTGACTGCTTGAATACTGCTGCCCCGGCAACTTGCCCACACGAATAGCAACGTCGATGCCGTCTCTGACCATATCCACCGCCCGAATATCGGAAACCACCCTGACTTCGATATCGCGGTGCAACGACGCAAACGATGCCAGACGAGGCATTAGCCAAAGCATGCTGATGGTAGGAATAGTGCTAACAGTTAGAGTGGCATGCTGGTCCCGGTTAACAATACGTTCTGTGGCTTTTTCCAGGTCTTCAAGCATGTTGCGGCAAGCTGCGTAGTATTCAATTCCCTCGTCGGTCAGGTCAACCTGACGAATCATACGCACGAAAAGCTTCTTGCCAAGATACTCCTCGAGCTTGCGCACCTGCAGGCTGACGGCCCCTTGAGTCACATGCAGCTCTTCGGCTGCCAGCGTGAAAGAACGATGGCGAGCCGCCGCTTCAAACGACCTGACTGCGGGAAGCGGCGGTAATTTTCGTTTTTTTGTCATGAATTTAGTTGCATGTGGCCGCCAGCTGCAACTTGCTCCATTTCCAAGTCTATTGTGAACACAAAGGCGTGGCGCAGCCAGCACATTGGTACGGCTGCTGCGCCGACACAGTTCACGATTGATTTGGAAGAGGAATTACTGAACTTGCAATTTGGCTTCCTGGATTACCTGGTTCCAAACCTTGTCTTCACTTGCTACAAACTTCTCGAATGCCTTGCGCTGCATGGCCATCGGCTCGATACCCCGAGCCCGCAAATCCGCCTGCAGCGCAGGATCTTTCAGTGTGGTGAACAAAGCTTGACTCAACTTCTCGACGATTGTACCCGGGGTGCCCGCCGGGGCAAATACGCCAAACCAAGTGCTGGCGCTATAGTCTTTAACGCCTGCTTCGATGAAGGTGGGAACGGTAGGCAGCAAAGGTGAACGCTCGCGAACCGTAATGCCCAGTGCCTTGACCCGCTGCGCCTTGATATGCGGCAGGGCTGTCGGCAAAGGCTCCAGCAATAGCTGGATCTGGCTACCGATAAGATCGGTCATTGCAGGGGCTCCACCTTTATAAGGTACATGCGTAAGCTTGACCCCCGCCTGCAAAGCAAGCAATTCAGTTTGAACATGATGACTGGTGCCCGCGCCCGCGGAACCATAGTTCAATTCCCCTGGATTGCGTTTGGCGGCAGCCAGCACATCCTCCAGGTTTTTAAAAGAAGAGTTGGCGCCGGCAACCAGCACGCTGGCAACCGACGCGATTCCGCCCACTGCGACCAGGTCTTTTTCAGGTCGATACTTTGCTTCTTTATATAGATTGGGCGCTACCGAAATCGTGCTGGCGGCTCCCAGTAGTATGGTGTAGCCATCGGTGGCGCTGTCCACCGCGATTTTGGTGCCGATCATGCCGCCCGCGCCCGGCCGGTTATCGATGACGACTTCGGCCCCTAAGGTCGTTGCCAATTTATTAAGGACCAGGCGGCCAACCGTATCGTTGATGCCGCCCGCAGGGAACGGCACTATGGCCCGAATTGCCTGTGTCGGGTAGTTGCTTGCGGAAGACGCATGCACAACCGAGCACGGCAGCGAACTAAAACCAAGCGCAATGGCGCCAGCCAGTAAAGCACGAACTTTCATTGTCTCACTCCTTGATGGCACTCTAATGGTGCGTCGGGCCAACCTGCATAAGCGCGGGCCGGGGCCCGTGCTTATGCAGTGTAGGTGTCCATCTTCAGGGCAACAACAGATTAAAAGTTCTTTATTGAATGAAATAAATTAATGCATAGGATCATAAGGCCGCCACGCATTCATAGCCGCCAATCCTGGTGAGACGCTGGCTGATATCGTTTCGATTTTCCGGCCGGGCCTGTCTGGTTCTAAGCCTGGTTCTCTTCCTCGGGAGCCTCGCCACGGGCGGTACGCTCGGTAGCCTTGACGCCTGTGTGGCGCACGTCGTCGCCACGCACCATGTAAATTACGCGTTCCGACATATTTTTAGCATGATCGCCAATACGCTCGAGAGAGCGAGCAATAAAGATAAGATCGATAGACCGGCTAATGGTACGAGGGTCTTCAATCATGTAGCTGATCATGTGGCGCAACGAAGCTTTCCATTCTTTATCGACCTCTTTGTCGTTACGCACCACCGTCGCCGCATGTATTGGATCTTCACGAGCAAAGGCATCGAGAGTGTCGTGAATCATTGCAACCACGTAGGTAGTGATATGGCGCAATTCGACAATAGGCGTGTACCGCCCTTCGCTCTCATGCAGGCGGCGTGCAACCTTGGCGATTTTTTCGGCCTCGTCGCCACAACGCTCCATGTCGGTCAGCATTTTCGATACCGACAGCAAAAGGCGCAAATCGATCGCAGTAGGCTGGTTGCGTGCAATCAGCAAACCAATGCGCTCGTCGATTTCAACCTCGAGCCGGTTCACCTCTTTCTCGCGCTCCCGCACACGATCGACCAGCTCGAGATCGCCGCCGATCAGGGCTTCCATCGCATCGCGGACCATGGACTCGACCAATCCGCCCATTTGCAAAAATAGTGAACGAGTGGACTCGAGGTCGGAATGAAACTGTTTATTAGTATGCTCGGACATATCAACCTTTCGTCATTGCCATGAGTTAATAAAATGAATAATGCAGTGTGACGACTTTTATATTACTGCCGTCTGCAAGCTGTGGAGCCTACAGTATATATATGACTATATTATGAACGTGCCGAACGCATTTGCCGCACGCCCCCCTGGGTTGATACCAAAGCGACATCGGCCCCCGCGATGGCAAACAGACCGCAGGTGACAACACCGGGGATATCGTTGATTTGCGCTTCTAGCCGAGCGGGCTCTTTAATACTTAAACCCGATACATCAAGAATCTGGCAGCCATTATCGGTAACAAAACCTTCGCGCAAGGTAGCGACACCGCCAAATTGAGCAACGCGCCGGGCGACCACGGCAAGCGCCATGGGAATTACTTCGATGGGCAATGGAAATTTACCCAGGCAATCGACCAGCTTGGACTCGTCGACTATGCACACAAACTGCTCTGCCACCGACGCCACGATTTTTTCACGGGTAAGAGCCCCGCCGCCGCCTTTAATCATATTCAAGCCTGCGTCAATCTCGTCGGCTCCGTCAATATATAAAGGCATACTTTGCACCTGGTTCAGATCGAAGACCGGAATTCCCAGGCTCTGCAACCGCTCGGAACTACGCTGCGAGCTTGAAGCTGCACCACGAAAACGATGCTTATGCGCAGCCAGCGCATCGATAAACAAGTCGGCAGTCGAACCTGTTCCCACACCAAGAATAACGTCGGCCTTTAAAAAGGGTAAGGCATACTCGACCGCGGCCCGCGCCACGTTATGTTTAAGTTCTTGCTGACTAAGCATGAATTATCCTAGTAACTCAGTGTATTTTTTATCTGAAAAGCCGACGCTTACCGAGCCATTGGTGCGCAGCATAACCGGCCGTTTAACCAAGGTAGGAAACTCGGCAATAAGTGTCAGCCATTGCTCGTCGGATGCGGGCTCTTTGCGCTCGGCAGGCAAATTACGCCAAGTCATGGATGCCCGGTTAACCAGCTTTTCCCAGCCGCCCAACTCGTGCGCCCACGCGGCAAGAAGCTCGGCCGGGACCGGCTCATCGCGGTAATCGGTAAACGCAGCTTCAATTTTATGCTCTTCAAGCCATTTCATGGCCTTCACGCACGTGCTGCACCGTTTTAGCCCATAAAGCTTTACTGCACTCATCAACAACTCCTAAAAATCGTAATTACCAGACATTACGCCGGCTTCCTGCCCCACGACATTCTGCTGGCCACAATGACGCAAATACCCACCGCCAGCATAAACAGCGTTGCCAATGCGTTGATCTCGGGCTTTAGCCCCAGCCGCACACGGGAAAAAACCTCGAGCGGCAAAGTTGTATAACCCGGTCCCGACAAAAACGATGCAATCACAACGTCGTCCAGCGATAGTGTAAAAGCCAGCAACCACGCCGCGACGAGCGCCGGCGCAATCAACGGCAAGGTAATGACGAAGAACACTTTAAGCGGAGAAGCCCCCAGATCAAGCGCCGCCTCTTCAAGCGAGCGATCAAGGTCACGGATGCGCGATTGAATCACAACCGCGACATACGCCATGCACAAAGTGACATGCCCTACCCAAATAGTGAATATACCGTTGCTGTCCGGCCAACCAAAAAAATTACTCATTTCGACAAACATAAGCAACAACGCAATTCCCAGCACTACTTCCGGGATGACCAGCGGCGCGCTTACCATGCCAATGTATAAAGCGAAACCACGAAAACGCCCCATGCGCGCCAGGACATACCCCGCCCACGTACCAATGACAACGGCCGCCGTGGCCGTTAAAGCGGCAATTTTCAAGGACAACCAGGCAGCGCTGAGCAAAGCCTCATCGTTAAAAAGCTGGTGGTACCACTTGAATGAAAAACCCGACCATGTGGTCAGCATCGGCGATTCATTAAATGAAAAAGCCATCAAACACAAAATAGGAATATACAAAAAAGCATATCCCAAGGCTAAAACCAGGGCGCGCAAAGCGCGATTAGGCCGGACCATGAGGCCTCCGTCCTTGTATTTCCAATTGCTTTGCCGAGTTATATTGAAACAACACCAGGGGCACCAGCAAAATCAAAACCATCACGCAGGTGACGGCAGCGGCCATAGGCCAATCGGCATTGTTGAAAAATTCGGTCCACATGACCCGGCCCATCATCAGCGTGTCGGCACCGCCCAGCATTTCGGGAATGACATATTCACCCACCGAAGGTATAAAAACCAGCATGGCGCCGGCAACAACCCCCGGCGCCGACAAAGGCAAGGTAATGCGCAGGAAAACACGCCATGGGCGCGCACCCAGATCGTAAGCGGCCTCAAGCAGACGCACATCAAGCTTCACCAGATTGGCATATAAGGGCAAAATAAAAAAGGGCAAATAGGCATACACCAGGCCAATGTATACCGCCAGATCGGTACGGTAAATTTCGAAAGGCGTATTAATTACGCCAAGCCATATCAACAGATTGTTCAGCAGGCCATCGTTACGCAAAATACCAACCCAGGCATACACACGCAAAAGCAGCGAAGTCCAAAACGGCAAAATCACGGCCAGCAGCAACATATTACGAACTGCCGGACCAGAGCGCGCAATGTAGTAAGCCAGCGGATAACCAATTACGGCACAGCACAGTGTCGTAATTGCCGCCATTTTGACAGAGTTCAAATAGGTCGCAATATACAGACTGTCGGTAAACAACAAAGCGTAACTGCGCAGATGCAGGCTAATACCCAGCGTTTGGTCTTTCAGCTCAGCTAACGGCGTGTAAGGCGGGATTCCAAATTTAAGGTCAGCCAGGCTGATCTTAAAGACCAAAAAAAACGGCACCAGCAAAAACAGCGTCAGCCAAATAAAAGGCGGCGCAATAGCCAGCCGCCGGGATGACGGCCACAATCGTTGCCAAGGTATTTTTTTCATGCCGACAACACCGTCGCACTATCGTTGGACCAGCTTACATAAACTTCATCATCGATACCCGGCGCGTCATTTTGCGCCAACACCAGACTCGGGACACTGGCTTCAATAACCTGCCCCGAATCAAGCCGCACCTGATAACGGGCGTAACTGCCCATCCACGCCACATGACTGACCATGCCATGTCCCCAGTTCGCGTCCTCGTCCGGCGGCAAGCGCAGCACACGGATGTGTTCCGGCCGGACCGATACGTGCACCTCCATGCCCAGGGGTTCGCTAATACCGTGATTAACATACAGGGGCCGTGTCAAAGAGTCGCTTTCGATCATGACATGATCGGCCTCGTCGACAATAATCGTGCCAGTGAATAAATTGGTTGAGCCAATAAAGCCAGCCACGAAACGCGAATTAGGAAAAGCGTAGACTTCTTGCGGTGTACCGCACTGCACAATCTGCCCTTCAGACATAACCGCCAGACGGCTGGCCATGGTCATGGCTTCTTCCTGGTCGTGCGTCACCATAATGCATGTAACGCCGACCTGGTCCAGGATCTTGACCAATTCAATCTGCGTTTTTTGACGTATTTGTTTGTCGAGCGCAGACATGGGCTCGTCAAGCAACAACAGCTTAGGCCGCTTGACCAGACTGCGCGCCAACGCCACACGCTGCTGCTGGCCTCCGGACAATTGATGAGGCTTGCGACGCGAAAACGCGCCCATTTGAACCAGGTCGAGCGCTTCGAACACACGTTCGTGTATTTCATTCTTAGGCACGCCTTCCTGCTTTAGCCCAAACGCCACATTGGCTTCAACCGTCATGTGCGGAAACAGCGCATACGACTGAAACATCATATTGACCGGACGGCGATAAGGCGGCAGACGGGTAATGTCTTCGTTATCAAGATAGATGCGCCCCGAAGTAGTTTCTTCGAAACCGGCCAGCATGCGCAATAACGTCGACTTGCCACAACCAGAACTGCCCAGCAAGGCAAATATTTCATGGCGCCGCACCGACAACGAAACTGATTGCACAGCCACTGTATCGCCAAAAATCTTGACAACATCCTCGACCCGTACAAACTCGTCGGAGTCGCCTGACCATGGCTGCGCCGCCAAGCGGTTATCAAGCGTCATACTTACCGTCCCGACTTGAGTGACGCCCACATGCTGTTTTGCAGACGTTGAATGGCAAACGGCTGCGGCTTGATGACATACAGCGTTTTTGAAACCTCGGCCGACGGGTAAATCATGGGGTTGTCAGCCACCTCTTTCACCACATATTTGCGCGCCTCTTTATTGGCATTGGGATAAAACATAGTATTGGTAATGGCGGCGTGCACCTCGGGCGTTTCTATGTAATTAATAAAGGCCAATGCTTCGTCGACGTTAGCGGCGCCTTTAGGGATGGCCATGGTATCAAACCATACCGGGGCGCCGCCCTGCGGAATGAAGTAGTCGACCTCGTAGCTGGTCTTGCCCTGTTTGGCGCGAGACCGGGCAATCATCACATCGCCCGAGAAACCATACACCATGCACAGATCGCCTCCGGCAAGCTCGTCGATATAGCCCGACGAGCTAAATTGCCGAATATATGGACGGATTTTCTTCAGAACCTCGAGGGCCGCTTTGTAATCATCAGGATTGCTGCTATTGGGGTCCTTTCCTATGTAGTGCAACACAGCGGGAAACACCTGGGCGGCTTCATCAAGGACAGAAATACCGCAGGACTTCAATTTTTCGGCATTTTCCGGCTTGAACAACATATCCCAGCTATCGAACCTGACGGCATCGCCCATGATTTCCCTGACCTTGGTCACGTTGTAACCAAGTCCATTGGTGCCATAGCCCCATGGCACCAAATAATCGTTGCCCGGATCTACGGTAGCCACCAGGGCCATGATGTCGGGGTCCAGATACTTCAAGTTGGGGATTTTAGATTTATCGAGCTTCTGAAACAGCCCGCCTTCGATCTGGCGCGCGGCATAATGAGTTGAGGGCACCACCACGTCGTAGCCCGACTTACCCGTTAACAGCTTTGCTTGCAAGGTGTCGTTGCTATCGTAAACGTCGTAACGTGCTTTGATGCCGGTGGTTTTTTCAAAGCCCGAAATAGTATCGGGCGCCGTGTACTCGGCCCAGTTGTAAACGTTGACTACTTTATTTTGCGCCCACAATGGCGACATCGCAAAAGTGAGTGCGGTTCCTAGTATCAGGTGTCGAGCCGCGCTTAAGTTCATGGTGAAATCCCCATTAAAAAACACAATAACCCAAAGGGCGCAATCATAATGCTTTTTGACATTGAAAGTTGGTATTGCTGCGTTGCGTTACGCCCTGCTACCGCCCGGCAATAAGCTGTTGTATATTTTTTCCAGATTGTTCCAGAAACCAAGGCCTGCCGCGCCGGCAACTTTAAGCAAAGAGCGGCGCAAACGCAACAGGTTGGCCTGCCGTTGCTTTAACGACACGACCTGCCGACGGCCCCGATCGAAATCAATCAGCCATGCACAGCCCTGCTCATCCAGCAAAATATTGTAGGCATTCAAGTCGGCGTGCCATACTCCGGCTTCGTGCATTGCAAAAATAGCCTCGGCCACCGCGGCGTGGCAGGGTAGCGACAGGCTTTTAGCCAAGGTATGCACGTTGGGAATGCGCTCAACGATAATCGCCGCCCGATAAGTTAGCCCATCGCGCCAATATGCCGCCGCTAACGGTTTGTTGACGGGCAACCCTTGCTGATGCATGAAATACAACAAGTTAAACTCGGCAAAGGCCCGGGTGCGTTCGGCACCGGCCCAGAGATAACGGTCCTGGCTTAGCCGGGCGACAAGTCCGCCCCGCCGATAATGACGCAAGACTCCCGAACCGAACCCGCCTGTCACGAACCAGGCCGCCTGACGCCCGCCCACCTGCACAGGCTGAGCTTTTAGCAAAGGGTTGGCAGGATCGAACAACGCAACACCGGGTAGCTCAATCCGGTCGGGCGCATAGCGCAATGCGCCATTTTCAAAAGTAAGCTCCTGCGCTGCTGTGTCGATTGTAGTCATCTGAAATCAATAAAAATCGGGATCATAAAGCATCACGCAACGAAACCAATGGCGGCGTGCTTAATACACCTTTCAGGGCAAGCCCCCCGCTCAGCCCGGCGGCAACAATGCCTGCACCCAGGCCGGTAAACCAGGGCCACCAGGCCCACGACAACGTAAAATCAAAAACCTGATCAG
>DATCVA010000333.1:0-3601 GCA_036567205.1 Eoetvoesiella sp.
CAGTGGCTTGTCAGCCGTGCGAGTTGCGCAACCGCCCGAATTGAACGGATAGCCCGGGAAGTCCCGACAGGGACCGCTCGCGTCTGAGCCAGTCCAGTATTCCGTCCCCCGCGCCGACTTAAGCACTTTACTGACTTAAGCACTTTACCGACTTAAATACTTTGCCGGCTTCTTCAGCCCTTCTTAACCTTAGGATGCCGCAACAAATACCGATACACAAACCCCGGATACGCAAGCACCACAAACAAGCTAAGCGTAATAGCGTAGAACTCCCAGCCCTGTGCGAACGGATTCCCGATATTAGCCTCGAATCCAAAGCCCAAGGCGCCGATCAGAACATACAAAACCAGCACTTCAAGCAAACCATCGAAGAATGACTTTGTAACCGCCCGCCCCTTATTGCGCCAACCCGGATAAGCCAGCAACAATACCGCTACGGCCACCAGCCCACCCACTTTAGCCAAAAAAAGCCCTGCGGAAGCAAAATCAGACGCCATGAAAAAGGCTTGTCCAATAATGCGGGGTGCAACAAAAATCAAGGCGCCCAATAATACAAAAAACACCAACGATTCGATCCAGCGCAACCATGGCCGACGCTCGGCTTCGCCAGCCTGCCTCCATGGCAGAGCCAGGAAAGGACGCTTAACAATAAAAGGCAGGCTGGCTGTGCCCAAGGACAGGACAATAAGTATCCATACAGCCGACGTCTGATCCATAGCTAGCCTAGAAGCCTAAAGAGCTTTCAATCGCCCGCACGCACAATGCCATTAAACCGCCAGGCAAAATTCCCAGGCCAATGATAAACAAGCCATTCAAAGACATTAAGCCATTAGGCACAACACCATTGGGCGCAGGCGGCGCCTCGCCTTCAGGCTCGTCAAAATACGCCATCTTGACCACACGCAGATAGTAAAACGCACCTACCAGGGAGAACATTACAGCGGCTACCGCAATAGCCACATGCCCCGCGCCCACAAGCGCCTGGAGCACACTGAGTTTAGCGTAGAAGCCGGCCAATGGAGGTATGCCAGCCAACGAGAACATTGACAACATTAAAACGCCCGCCAGCACCGGATTACGCTGGTTAAGTCCTTTAAGATCGGCAATCTCTTCGCACTCGAAACCCTTGCGGCTAAGCAACAGAATCAGCCCAAAAGTCGCTAGCGTCGTCAACACGTAAATAATCATGTAGAACAACGCAGCGCCATACGCCTGGCCTGTAGCCTGGGACTGGTTCTCGACCACCCCCGACAGCAAGCCCAAAAACACAAAACCCATATGCGAAATCGTTGAATAAGCCAACATGCGCTTGAAGTTGGTTTGCACGATCGCCGTGATATTGCCCACTGCCAGCGACAACACCGCCAAAATAAGCAACATAGGCTGCCAGTCGATGGCAATGCCGTGCAGGCCTTCTATAAGCAAGCGCAGCATAATGGCAAATGCGGCAAGCTTGGGCGCAGCGCCCAGAATAAGAGTAACCGACGTCGGCGCACCGGTATAAACATCGGGCACCCACATATGAAACGGAACCGCGCCCAGCTTGAAGGCCAGGCCGGCCACAATAAACACCACCCCAAACACCAGCGGCAAACGCTCGGCCTGATTGCTGCTGATAATCTGTGCAATCTGGGTCAGATCAAGGCTGCCGGTGGCACCGTAAATCATCGACAAACCGTACAACAAAATACCCGATGCCAGCGAACCCAGCACAAAGTATTTCATGGCCGCCTCGGTAGCCTTGACGTCATCCCGGCGCAATGCGATCAGCGCATACAAGGCGAACGACATGAGCTCTACGCCCAGATACACCGTTAGCATGCTGCCCGCCGAGATCATGACCATCTGGCCCAGCAAAGCCAGCAACGTCAGCGTATAAAGCTCGCCGCCATGGCGCAGCATATCGCGCTGCTCGGTGTATTCGCGACCATAGATCAGCGTGACCGCCACAGCAATGTAAGACACCACTTTCAGCAAGTGCGACAGCGAATCGACCACATACAAGCCATGAAACGTGCTGCCTGCCACGTCCGCACTCCATTGCATGGCGCTGACCGCCGTCATGATGACGAGTGTGGCAATGCTGAAAGCGAACGTTACATGGCGCCCTTCCGATTTGCTGAACGCATCGACAAGCAGAACCACAATAGCCAGGATCAGGAGCAGAATCTCAGGTAAAGCCAGAGCGAAATGAAATTGATTTTGCATAATGATGGAGGCCTACAGTTTCGAGATAGAGACGTGTTGCAACAAGGCCTGTACCGACACGTGCATGACATCTGTAAATGGTTTGGGATAGATACCCATGAACAACACCATGATCGCCATAATTCCCAATATGAAAAATTCGCGCCTGGACAGATCAGTCATAGCCCGGACGTTGTCATTCACTATGTCGCCCAAGCTAATGCGCTTGAACATCCAAAGCGAATACGCCGCGCCCCAGATCAGGGCGGAGGCCGTCAGCAGACCGATCCAGAAGTTGTACTCAACCGCACCCATAATGACGGTGAACTCGCCGACGAACCCGCTGGTGGCCGGCAAGCCGCTATTGGCCATCGAGAACAACAGGAAGAGCGTAACGAAACGCGGCATTACCTTGACCACACCGCCGTAAGCGTCGATGCGGCGCGTATGCATGCGATCGTACAAAACCCCAATACACAAGAACATGGCCGCCGACACGAAGCCGTGCGAAATCATCTGGATGATGGCGCCTTCAAGACCGGCCGTGTTGAAGATGAAGAAACCCAGCGTTACGAAACCCATGTGGGCAACCGATGAATACGCCACCAGCTTTTTCATGTCCTCTTGGACAATCGCCACCAGACCAATGTAAATAACGGCAATCAGCGACAAGGCGATCATCATGCCGGCAAGACTATGCGAAGCGTCCGGGGCGATAGGCAGCGAGAAACGCAAGAACCCATAAGCACCCAGCTTAAGCATGATGGCCGCCAAAACCACGGAACCGCCTGTAGGCGCTTCCACGTGTGCGTCAGGCAACCACGTATGCACGGGCCACATCGGCACCTTGACCGCGAACGCCGCCAAAAAAGCCACGAAAATCAATATTTGCGGCGTGTAGCCCAATTTAAGCTGATGCCAGGTCTGAATATCGAACGAACCGCCCGATGCATGCCACAGGTAAATAAAGGCAATCAGGGTCAACAGCGAACCCAGCAAGGTATACAAAAAGAACTTGAACGCGGCATATACGCGATTAGGTCCGCCCCAGGCCCCGATAATCAAATACATCGGAATCAGTGTGGCCTCGAAGAACACATAGAACAGCATGCCGTCCAGCGCCGAAAACACGCCAACCATCAGCCCCGATAAAATCAGGAAGGCGGCCATGTACTGCGGCACCCTCTTGGTAATGACCTCCCAGCCGGCCAGCACGACAATAATCGTTATGAACGCAGTAAGCAGCACAAACCACAACGAGATGCCATCGATACCCAAATGATAATTAACCGCAAACGTTTCGATCCAGGGCGCTTTTTCAACGAACTGCATATCGGCCGTTTCGTAGTTAAAGCCCAGGTATAACGGCAAAGTCACCAGAAAGCCCAATACCGAACCGATAAGCGAGAGTACC
>DATCVA010000334.1:0-16979 GCA_036567205.1 Eoetvoesiella sp.
GGCTAAAATTCTTAAGTAATTATTACTTGCCAGGCAGAGGCTCCTTGCCTCTGCCGTTCGTTCTTTAGGAAACACCATGAAAAATCAGAAAATCCGTATCCGTCTAAAAGCGTTTGACTATAAGTTGATCGATCAATCAGCTGCTGAAATCGTTGAAACAGCCAAACGTACGGGTGCGGTAGTGCGCGGTCCCGTACCGCTGCCTACACGTATTCGTCGCTATGACATCCTGAGCTCGCCTCACGTCAACAAGACAGCACGTGATCAATTCGAAATGCGTACTCACCAGCGCTTAATGGATATTGTCGATCCTACCGACAAAACCGTTGACGCCCTGATGCGCCTCGACTTGCCTGCAGGTGTAGATGTAGAAATCGCATTGCAGTAATCTGCAGTTGCGTATCCTTAACAGGGTAGGTAAAACGCCATGCTTACTTAAAGCATGGCGTTTTTTGTTGGGTTTGGGTTATCCATATGTTCTTGCCTGACCAATTGAGATCGCTACCTGAAATGCGATCAGATTCGTTTCAAGTTCGTCTTGTAGGTTTCACTCCGGCTGACGTATCCCGTTACGGTTTTCTTTAAACGCTGTACTTCTTCATCCGATAGGCTTCGGACCGCTTTCGCAGGTGTGCCAATAATTAGGGAGTTATCAGGAAATGTCTTACCTTCCGTAACGAGGGCGCCCGCCCCCACAAGACAATTTTTACCGATTACGGATCCATTAAGAAGAACCGCCTGGATCCCTATTAAGGAACCTTCACCCACACGGCATCCATGCAACATGGCCTGATGTCCCACCGTAACGTGGTTAGCGATGTGGATAGGATGGCCGGGGTCAGTGTGCAGTATGGCCCCTTCTTGTATATTGCTAGAGGGGCCAATGCTGATCGAATCATTATCGGCCCGCAATACTGCGCCAAACCAGACACTGGATAGCTCGCTTAACGTGACGTCGCCAATTACGATTGCGCCTTCGGCAACAAATGAGTTTTGCGCGATGGCGGGTGTCTTGTCTCCCAGACTATAGATTGGCATAGAGATCCTTTTTATTGCTGCAGAGTGTATTTAATTTCTTTAATGACGAGTGTCCGGTCTGGTTGTACAGACCGTATACATTTAAAACACATTCATTTACTTTATTTTTTGCGTTCCTGGGTGGAATTGACCACGACAACTGTCCCGGAGTCCTTGACGGCCTTGGCCCAGCGCTGGGAATCCGTTTTAATAAAATCGGCAAATTGGGATGGTGTGAGTGATGCGACCTCTGCTCCTTGCTCTTGCATAAGCGCCTGCAGGTTTGGTAGCTGAAGAATGCGGTTGATTTCAGTGTTGTATTGCTGTGCAATTTTTGGAGAAAGCCCTGCGGGACCCATCACGCCATACCATCCGACGGAAATGAAGTCCGGTATGCCCCCTTCAATAATAGTTGGTACCTCTGGTAAGACTGGACTGCGCCGCTCGCCCGCGACACCTAAAATTTTAACTTTCCCGGAGCGGACGTGTGGTAATGCAGCCGGTAGGTTAACGAACATGTAATCCACACGGCCAGCAATCAAGTCCATCAGAGCCGGTCCGCTTCCAGTATACGGAACATGAGTGGTTTGTATTTTGGCCGCTGCATTAAGCATTTCGGATGACAAATGAGGTGAGCTCCCGACTCCAACCGAGGCAAAGTTAAGTGCGCTGGGTTTGCTTTTTGCCAGGCTGATGAGTTCTTGAAGTGAGCGAACGTTTAAAGTCGGATTTACGACAAGGACGTTGGGCGCCAATGACGCAAGTGCCAGCGGTGTGAAATCCTTGTGCGTGTCATAGGGCAAGTCGTTGCGCAAGCTAGGGTTAATTGCAAAGGGAGTGCTTACAAGCCCAATCGAATAACCGTCAGGCATAGCATTGAACACGAGCCTTGCTCCAATAATGCCATTTGCTCCAGGGCGGTTCTCTACAATGACCGAAGTCCCCCATGACTGGCTAAGCTCTTGTCCGATGGTGCGAGCCATTGTGTCTGAAAAACCGCCGGCGGGAAAACCGGCAATGATACGTATCGGCTGAGACGGAAACTCTGTTTTAGTTTGTCCTTGGGCCGCGCCGGCTAATATTGTTAGGGTGGTACATATTGCAATAATGCCGCGTTTAAACATGTCAAATCTCCTTGAATTATTGTCTTAACGTAATTTTGAAATGCGATGTTGACTATTGATTCTGTGCTTGTTGTTGCTACTGCGTTTAAATTTGGGTCGGTGTGTGCTCAAGTAGGTTGAGCGCCGTGAATAACGCTGAAACAGCTTCGCGGGACAGATTGCGTGTGATGAAAGTGAGTCGTGGGTTTTTTTTATCGCTTGGCCAGGATTGAAGGGTGACCGGGGGGTGAAAAAAATGTTGTGCTCCCTGTACGACAACGGGTCCTGGCTCGCCGTCTATCTTGACCAGACCTTTGATTCTTAGGACATCGGCGCCTCTTATGGACGTGATTAAATGCAAGGTGGAGGCAAGCACATTCCATTCATAGCTGCGCTCCAAAATGAGCGTAAAGGCTTGAATGTCGTGGTGCTGAAAATTGTGTTTATTGCGTAATGACAAACCCATGTAGTGGTCTTTGTCGGGTACTTCCACTTCTGGTTCCAATAGATCTGGAAGCCAGCGTTGTATTTCTTTGAGTTCAGGGCGACTGGTGCTGAGTCCAATATTAATGAGCAGGTCGGGGTCGACCTTGCCATTCAGTACCACTGTTTGGGTCGCCATGGGATTCAGTTGCGCAAGGTGCGTGCCCAGTACGTTGGTTTTATCCTGCGTGACGAGATCGGTTTTTGTGACAAGGAGTCGATCTGCCACGGCTATTTGCTTGCGCGCCTCGTACATATGTTCGATGTTATGTAATCCATTGACCGCGTCTACAACAGTGACGATGCTGTCAAGGCGATATTGCGTCGATATCAGGGCATCGTTTTGCAAGGCATGGATCGCTGGTACCGGGTCTGCAAGTCCGGTCGTCTCGATCACAACGCGGTTGAAGTCTATGATTTCGCCATTTCTGCGTTTAATAAACAACTCGCGCAAAGTCTCTTGCAGATCGGTGCGCACCGTACAGCAAAGGCAGCCATTGGCCAGCAGTGATATCTGCTCGGGCGTTGAGGACATGAGTTCGTGATCTAAACCCACGTCGCCTAGTTCATTAACGATGACAGCCACCCGATCCATACCAGGCGCTTGGAGAAGATGGCTAATAATCGTTGTTTTACCGCTGCCCAGAAAGCCGGTAATTAGGCATATCGGGAGCTTGCCTGATAGCGTATCTGGCGAGGCCTGTTGTGTTTGGCTGATCTTCATCGTCAAACAGTCATTTCTAATATATAGAGCCCACCGGCGAAGCGATCAACGGCATAAACGATGCGGTTTTCGTCAACATATACATCATTGATCTGGATAGCGCCCGCCGGCGAAAGAGTGGGTGTCTCGGGAACAAAATAGGCAATTTCACGAGGTTGATAGGGGTTCCGGATATCGAAAGCGCGAACTCCGGCATTAAAAAAAGTACCGATAATGATGTCTTCGGATTTCCATGACGTTGATGCGGGAGCATTTTCGTGCAAATTATGCGCCCCGAAACGTCCGCCGCGACGGCTGAAAACATCGAGCTCGGGCATGGGTAGGGTGCTAATCGAGAGAAGGTTTTCCTCGTCCCGGCCATCCAGCACCCAAACTAGCTTGGGCCAATCTGCCGCATCGTCTTGTACCGACTCGTCGCTGACAATTAGCAGCTCCTTTTGGAATAGAGGCAGGACGGTGTGGGTAAAGCCGTTGGCGGGTGGCGAATGACGCCAGTTTGTTACAACACGGGGTTGTGATTTATCGGAAATGTCCAGGATGACCGTTCCCCCGTCCAGGTAGGCCACATAGGCCCGGTCAGGACGTTGCGGGTAAACGTTGGTGTTATGGGCCCGGAATCCCATGTCGTAAATGCCTTCCAACCGTTTTGGGGGAGGGACTGCATCGCCGACTCGTGTTCCCGGGTACCACCAGCGTCCGGCTTCCACTGGATGAGCGGGATCTCGAACGTCGATAATCCGATACATCTGATGATCTCGTGGGTCGTGGGGCTCAAAGTCCTCGGCGCCTGAGGCCATATGCACATACTCCCCATCAACGAACCACAGGGTATGTACCCCACGAGAGTGGGGCCCTGACGCATCAAAGTGGGAGATTAATCGTGGGGTCTCTGGCTCACTAATATCGAACAGGTCAAAGCCGGCAGGCTTAAGGCCTGGGGCATTGGTCTGGTAAGCAACCGCCATCATGTTGCCACTAATATCCAGTGAGTTGGATCGGACTTTAGCGTGAGGCAGTTCTGTCTGAACGATGACGCGAGGCTTGCGCGGATCGCTTACATCGACACCTGTGAAGTTTTTCGGGGCTGACTCATGTGCCAACCATAATATGCGCCTGCCGTCTGGTGAGATTTGCAAAGCCATGCCTTCGCCTAATCCTCCAAAGCCATCCAACTCATGGTGCGACAACAAATCCATGTTCCAGGCAAGAGCACGATCCGACCGTAGCCCCGCCGTCGTTAATCGACGATCCATTATTGTTCCTTATGAAATCAGAGCGTGTCTGTGAGCTTGATTAAGTAATCAGCAGGCCGCTGCCAACGATAAGCTCACAGACATTTGCACGACGCTTAATCCAATTTGATATTGGCGTCCTTGATTACCTTGGTCCATTCAGCCGTTTCCTTTTTGATTCGATCGGCCATGACTTTGGGTGTCGTGCCTAGAGGCTCATAACCAAGATCCTCAATCCGTTTTTGAATTTCAGGCATTTTGATGACTTTGACCATGGCAGCATTGAGCTTGGTAATGATGGGCTCGGGGGTTCCCGCCGGAGCCCACATACCTTGCCAACCCACCACCTCGTATCCGGGCAGGGTTTCTGCTACGGTCGGCACGTTGGGCAACTGGGGTGACCTTTTCGGCGAGCTAACTGCCAGAGCATGGACGCGTCCGGATTTGATGAGTCCGATGGCCGCGGCAACCGGGTCAAGCTTCAGTTGAACTACATTGGCCAGAAGGTCGGCGGTCGTGTTGCCTTTGTAGGGGACATGCAGCATTTTGATGTCGGCTTGTTTTTCGACCAGAATACCGCCCAAGTGTGCCGCAGAGCCATATCCCGTTGAGGCGTAGTTCACCGACCCGGGGTCCGCCTTAGACATCGCAACGAGTTCTTTCATGGTTTTTGCCTTGAACTCGGGCGGTGCAATCCAGACATACGATAAGTTAAGCGTCAGGCCTATTGGGGCCAAATCTTTTTCTGGGTTGTAGGAGAGCTTGGGGTACAGCGGGGGATTCATGGTGGCGACCTGGTTAAAGCCGTACAACAAGGTGTAGCCATCGGGTTTAGCGTGAGCCACGTATTGGGTGCCGATGATTCCCGCCGCTCCGGATTGATTTTCCACAACCACTGATTGACCCAATATCTCACTTAACTTAGGTGCGATTAAACGGGATATTAAATCGGGGCTGCCACCTGGAGCGCTCGGTACAACCAGTCGTATTGGTCTTTCGGGATAGCTTTGGGCTGCAAAAGCGAAGCTGGATCCGATTAGACCGGTTGATACGAGAATACAGCTTATAAGCCTGTGGGTTATAGATGTAAAAGGTTTCATGAAATATCTCCTGATGGGCGTACTGGATTCCAGCACGCCGGGTAATCGGTGATTGCGGCGGGACGCTATTTGGTTTTAAAGCGGCTTCTGTTTTTTCAGTCCCAAAATTTCCCGTGCTTCTGCTGGCGTTGCAATTTGCACATCAAGCTCGGTTAACAGATGGACCGCTTTGGTCACTAGCGCAGCGTTATCGGAGGCTAAAACACCTTTTTTAAGGTAGATGTTGTCTTCCAGGCCGACACGTACATGTCCGCCTAGCAACCAGGCTTGTAGCAGCATTGGGTATTCGTACCTTCCTATTCCAAATGCGGCCCATGGCGACCCGGTTGGCAATAAGGATTGCATGTATGCAAGCGTAGCCGGCGAGCTGCTGGCTCCGTATTTCGCGCCCAATACAATCTGGAACAGCGAAGGGGAAGGCAACGTTCCTTCAGCTATAAGGTCCCTGGCTAAATGGATGTCACCCGAGTCGAATACCTCCAATTCCGGCAGCGTGCCCGCTTCTTGCGCAAGATTGGCCATAATTCGTACGTTGCGAGGCGTATTAATTACCACCGATGTGCCCGAGAACATGGTGTTTAGATCCAGACTACATATCTCTGGCCGCAGGGCCACAATATGCTCCATTCGGCGTTCAGGGGTTGTCAGGGTCGTTCCGGGAGCGGCGACGGCCGGGTTTTCGTCGCTGGGGACAAAGCGTTGGCCTGGCCCAGTGGTCAGGTTGATAATGATGTCGGCGTCGCTGGCGCGTATGCGATCAACAACTTCCCGGTAATGTGCTAGTTCCATGCTGGGCCGGCCATCCGGATAACGTACGTGAATATGCGCAATCGCAGCTCCGGCACGCGCGGCGCCAATACAAGCATCGGCGATTTGTTCTGGCGTGCATGGGAGGTTGGGGTGTTGCTTGACCGTTGTGATATTGCCCGTAACGGCACAACTGATAATTGTTGGGTTAGTCATGTATGTGGTCTCCTAAGTGGTACTGCGTGACCGCAGATTAAAAATACAAGCGCAAGTTCTCTGAGTTTTTGTTTAAGGACTTATTTAATAGCCAGTGGGTTCACGGGGGACCCGACGGCACCAGTAACTGGTAGGGCGGGAGCAACGAATAAGAACTCGTAGACGCCGTCGTCTGAACAATCACGTGCTAAATCATCAAGGAAGAATATTTCGCCCATGGTTAGTCCGAGGATGGGAATACATAACCAATGCCAAGGCTGGTTGATGCCCTCTCCTTCAGATTGATTGGGTCGTACTTCTACACCCCATGTGTCGGTCGCAACAGCGGCCACTTGCTTTTTGTGCAACCAATCCAGGGTGTCAAAAGCTAGGCCGGGAGCATCTCCGCCCGAGTAGTAGTCCCAGTTACCTTCGCGTATTTTTGCTTCCATTTGACCTGTTCGTATTAACAGGTAATCGCCTCGCTGGACGCTAACCCCTTGTGCTGCTTCGACGGCGTCCAGAACTTCTGCGGTAATGCCGAAGCCGTCAGGCAGCGCATCAACATTGAAATGGCGGGCGACATCCAGCAGTACGCCGCGGCCAACCATTTTTTCGCGGGTTTGTTCAATACCGCATTTTTCAGCACCGAATGAACTGACTAAACGGCAGTCATAGCCGTTCCACATATGGTCATCAAAGAAAATATGGCCCAAGCCATCCCATTGAGTGCCACATTGCATTGGCATGATGACAATGTCATCTGCTGAGCGAATTCCCCGTTTGTCTAGCACTCCCGAGTAGGCGTCTGTGCCTGTACGGAGCATTAAGTGGATAGGGTTGAATCGACCCACGGGAGGAAATTTTGTCTTCCCGCCTTGAGGGCCCTTATTGTCAAAGGTCAATGCCAATGACATAACTCGCCCCTTTTTTACGAGGCCGGCCGCTTTAACGACGTCTTCTGTCTTGGTGTAATTGAGGGTGCCGATTTGATCTTCAGGCCCCCATTTTCCCCAGTTTTTTAATCGATCTGCCGCAGCGTCTAGATCTGCACGTGTGATTTTTGGGAGGTTTTTAACTTGATACTTGTCCATTTTTTGCCTTTTTAAGTTGAAGCCGTAAAAAAAGGATAATTCAAACGAATGATTTAATCAATCATTTGTTTAAATTTATGGCGTTTAATGTAATATCTGTTTTAATAGATTGTTTTAATATCAAATGAGCAGGTCCTATTTATGAAAGAAAAAAATTCTCATGCCGAAGGAGCTGTCATAGGAAAAGACGAGCCAATGGGAACGCGAGCACGCATCCTAAGAGCCGCGGAGGCCCTGTTTGCCGAGCATGGAATTGATGCAGTGAGCCTGCGGGAGATTACGGTAGCGGCTCAGGTGAATATTGCGGCGATCCATTACCATTTTGGTTCGAAAGAGGCAGTTCTACACGAAATTTTCACGTCCAAGGCTAAACCAATCGCCGAGCTTCGGCTGCGGTTACTGAATGAGGTACGCAAAGATAAGGACGGTCGGCCAATACTCGAGGATATATTGCGGGCGTTTTTAAAGCCCGCGTTTGATGTGCCTAATGAAGGGTCGCATAAAGCCGCATTTAGCCTGTTACGAGCGCGATTGGCTTTTGAGCCAAAAGAGGTACGTAAGGCGGTATTAGGTAAAGCGTTTGACGAATCTGGTAATGAATACCTAAGTGCTTTACGCCTGGCCTTGCCGGAACTTCAAGAGGAGCACTTGTTGTGGCGTTTCCATTTTGTGCTGGGTGCTATGGTTTATTCCATGGCTTCGCCTGGGCGTTTGGAGTCTATGACAAATGGCGCTTTTGACACAACTGATAACGAGGTAGCGTTGGAGGAGCTAGTGGCATTTGCCGCAGCCGGATTTCGCGCTTAAACACATAATTTACTAATCTTATTTTTAAAAAGGGCGAACATATGCATAAGGTTGCGGTAATCTCGGGTGATGGAATAGGCAAGGAAGTCATGCCCGAAGGACTGCGGGTGTTGCAGGCAGCAGCCGAAAAGTTCGATATTACTATTCAGTTGGAGCATTTTGAATGGGCTAATTGTGACTACTATGTGAAGCATGGTCAGATGATGCCATCAGATTGGCACGAGCAATTAAAGAATTTCGATGCGATTTATTTTGGAGCTGTGGGGTGGCCTGAGACCGTGCCCGATCATGTTTCGCTATGGGGCTCGTTGATTCAGTTTCGTCGTGGATTCGACGAGTATGTGAACTTACGGCCGGTAAGGTTGATGCCCGGAGTGCCTTGTCCGCTGGCAGGACGCCAGCCCGGTGATATTGACTTTTATGTGGTGCGGGAAAACTCGGAAGGCGAATATTCGTCGCTGGGCGGCTGCATGTATGAAGGCACCGAACGCGAGTTTGTAGTGCAAGAGGCAGTGTTTTCCCGTGTTGGAGTGGACCGGATCGCGAAGTATGCATTCGAGCTCGCGCAAAGCCGCCCTAAAAAACATTTGACCTCGGCCACTAAGTCCAATGGCATCTCTATAAGCATGCCGTATTGGGATAAGCGAGTAGAACTGATGGCGCAGCAATACCCCGATGTGCGCTGGGACAAATACCATATCGATATTTTGGCAGCACGTTTTGTGTTAAGTCCGGAACGGTTCGACGTCGTAGTCGCTTCTAATTTATTTGGCGATATTTTGTCGGACCTTGGACCTGCTTGTGCAGGTACTATCGGTATTGCTCCGTCAGCCAACTTGAATCCCGAGCGCATATTTCCTTCATTATTTGAGCCAGTTCATGGATCCGCCCCTGACATTTATGGACAAAACATTGCTAACCCTATTGCAATGATATGGTCCGGTGCGTTGATGTTGGACTTTCTAGGGAAAGGGGATGGAAAGTACCGTGCCGCGCATGATGCAATTTTGGAGGCGATTGAGGCAGTGCTGATCAAGGAAGAGTGTCGGACACCCGATTTAGGCGGCAGGTCTAGCACGACAGAAGTAGGGGAGGCTGTTGCGAGTGTGTTGAGGAAGATGTAGTAGCGACCTTGAGTTCTGGCGCACGGGGGTGGGCGTTCTGTGATGATCTAATAGTGTTAGATACGCCCGCTCTTACTGCGATAAGTTTTTTTGTCGCATGTGTAATTCGTATTGAACATAGCGTTTACGCTATCACTTGCGATTACTGGTGCGCCATTCGTAGGCGCCAATTCCAATACCGCTGATGCAAATGATTGAAATACCTATCCACGTCAGCAAGTCGGGGAATTGACCCCATATCAGCCAGCCAAAGCCAGCGGCGCTGATGATCTGAAAGTAAACAAAGGGTGCCAGCATTGAAGCGGGGGCGTTGCGGAATGCCTGTATCTGCAACAAATGGCCCAGACATCCCCACAGTCCCGTACCGATCAAGACGAACCAATGCACCGGCTGGAAGGTGGCCAGGACTGGCAAGGCCGAGGGCAGGGCAAATGGTAAGGAAATACTCAAAACCACGCTGCCTACGGCACCGCTCCATACAAGGGTAGTGGAAGAGTGATCGACGGCAACACGGCGGGTTGCAATCGATTGTGCGGCGACCAGGCAGGCGGTGATCAGGCCGAACATGACGCCGATCAAATCCAGTCCTCCACCGGGACGAACGATAATCAGGACGCCCGCAAATCCGATTCCGGCTGCAATCCAGCGCGAGGTGCGTGCAGGCTCTTTCAGAATCCAGGGGGCCAGGGCAAGCATAAGCAGCGGGGCCAGAAAATTGATTGCAGTGGCCTCAGCCTGTGGAAGGCGGCTAAGCGTTGTGAAGAAGCCAAGGGTGGAGGCAAGCATGAATACGCCGCGCACGATCTGATCGCGAGGACTGCGGCTGCGTATGGCACGCCAGCCTTTGGTGGGCACTACCAGAATCAAGGCAAGAATCAGATGAACTACGTAACGCACCCACGTAACGGCCAGCAGGGGAAGGCCGGCGGCCATAATCCATTTTCCGCTGGCGTCCAGTCCTGACAAGACGCATGCCGAAACGATAAGGAGCAAAATACCCGCGATGGGACTGGTAGCGTAGTTGAATCCGGAAGGCGGCGAGAACTCGTTGACGATCTGAGTTGTTGCGGCAGCTGCCGCTGGGTCAGTAGACCCCTGCGCAAGCGCAGTGGGCATAACCCTTTTGACCGGTTGCATCGACAGACTCGCACAAGAGAGGGCAGGGTAATTATTCTATATATACGTAATCATTCTAACAGTTGATAAAGGCCGGTTCAGGCCGCTGCCATCAAATAATTGCGGAATTAGCTATTGCCATGTCAGCCTTGATGTGCGGCGGATAGATCCAGTGTGCGGACGTAACGAAGGATTATCTTTATTCCCGCTATTCCCGAACTTCAAATAGCGCTTCAATTTCCACTGAGACATTGTGGGGCATAGTACAAACGCCTACCGCGGTGCGTGTATGGGCTCCGTTTTCGCCGAACACTTCAACCATTAAATCCGAGGCTCCGTTTACCACTTCGGCAACCTGCCAAAAGCCGGGATCGACGGCAACGAATCCGCGCAAATTTACTACGGAGATCACGTCGTCAAGCCCGTTAGGCAGGGCAGCGCGGACTTGAGCCAATACATTCAGTGCGCTAAGACGTGCTGCCTGCTGTGCTGTTTCAAGGTCCAGATCACAGCCCACTTTGCCTTTGTAGCGCACGTCGCCGTTCCAGCTTGGCAGTTGGCCTGATACAAACAACTGGTTGCCCAGGCGTCGATGCATGTGGATGCGTGCGGCACGCGGTGCTGCTGCGGCAGGCAGCTCGATGCCCAGGGTTATTAAACGTTGTTCGATAGTGTCTGTCATATTTTTTCCCGGATGAAACGAACGATAGTGTGATTGTGTCTTAGCTTGCACGAGCCTGCCCTTACTTTTACAGGTCCCTCTATAACCAACTGGTTCTGCCTGCGATTGAAACCGGAATAGAGCAAGACGTTTAACCAATTTATGATGGGTTTTTGTCGACATTAAGGATGCACTATGCTTTACATCATTTATCAAGAAGATCGGGACGACGGAGCCGCTGCAATCCGGGCTGAAGTTAAACCTGCACACTTGAAGTACCTGGCCCAACACGAGAGAAATCTTGTTTTGGGCGGCGCGATGCTGGCCGAAGACGGGGTAAAGCGCACTGGCAGTGTGTTGATACTTAATGTCGGCAGTTATGCCGAGGCGGAGAAGTTTTCACTTAATGAGCCGTTTCGCAAGGCGGGCTTGTTTAAGGATGTTCGAATTTCGCGTATGCGCCGCGGGCAATGGAATCCCGCTGCCGCACCATCGACGCCCGAAGGAAACTGAATACGTCCTGGATTTTGCGGGCTCTTATCGTGGCGACACTGGCGTATGGTAGAGCTCGCTTGCCGCTTGGTGCAGGCATTCGATCATATGGGTGGCGGCAGAAGAAAGGTGGTGGGACTCGCAGGTGATGATGCCCACAGGCAATGCGGGATAACCGATTTCCAGCGGCAGTTGAACCAGAAGCCCCTGATGTATATCGGCTTGCACGACCTGCCACGGCAACGCGGCCACACTATTTCGCTCAATCAGCAAAGCGCGGATCAGCGAGTACGAGACGGTTTCAATAATGCGCTTGGGTGCGGCGATCTCTTCACGAACGAAAAACAAACTGATCGGCGTGCGCACCACACTGGTTGTTGGCGGCATGATCCACTCTTGCCCACCCAGGTCTGCAGGCAATAGATCCGGCTTGCTGGCCAGTGGATTCTTGCTGCCCGCTACTAATACGATGGGTTCAAAATACAGCGGAGTTTGCCGAACAGATTCCGGTTGGCCCATTTCGCTCATCCGACCGACAACGATATCAATTTTTCCGGCCGTCAGTCCGTCAAGCAGCTTTTCCTTGCTGCCGTCGACGACAGAGACTCGTGTGGTTGTGTCCTTGTCAAAGAAAAACGACAGCGCCCTGGGAAGCAATGTTGGCAGCGCCACCATATAGCTTCCAATCGTCAGCGTACCGCCTGCGCCGTCCCGTAACGCAGTTAGATCTTCGGCAGCGCGGCTTAGCTCGGCATGCACCGAGCGGGCATAACGAATGAGTTGCTCACCAAATGGGGTGGCAACGACTCCTGTTGCTTTGCGTTCGAACAAGGTTTCGCCCAGCAGCTCTTCAAGTTCGCGAATGGTCTTCGAAACTGCCGGCTGAGACATGTGCAACATTTCGGCCGCGCGCGAAATGGTTCCATTGTCGGCTACCGCTTTAAGCAATACCAACTGGCGCAGCTTGACTTGCGTTGTCAAGATGCGTTGGATAGAACGCTTGGCTTGCATGTAAATCTCTCCTTGGGCGGCAGTATAACCATTTGGTTTGTGCTACGGCCTAAATACGAATGATCGTGTCAATGCTCCGCTGATAGAGTCTTGTTTATACAAGTACTAACTATTGCGGAGAAGACAGTGCTTATCAAGTCGTTTGAAATTGAACAGATCAGTTTGCCTGATGAAGACCCGAATTGGAAGTTCGCGGGCCAAGCCTATCCTACTAATGATGCATGCATTCTTACCTTGACTGCCGAGGATGGAACTCAAGGGTTTGGTTATGCTGCCGCCTTCCCGCACCTGGCGGCTACGGCACTGGGGGTAGAGGGCGCGCTTAAGCGAATTTGTCCGGCTCTTGTTGGTCAGGATGCCATGGCGCTGGAAGCCAACCTTCAACGGGTTGAGGCGGCGCTGGTGGCGAATAATGCAGCTAAAGCCGCTATTGACTGTGCGTTGCATGATCTGAAGGCTCGTCTTCTTAAAGTTCCGCTTTATGAGCTGCTGGGTGGCAAGGTTACTGACCGCATCGCCATTTGTCGCATGCTCGGCCTGAAGGCGCCGGCGGAAATGGCTGAACGGGCCCAGCGTCTGGTTGATCGAGGTTACCGCTACCTTAAGTTGAAGGTTGGCGGCACGGTCAACGAAGATATTGCCCGCTTGGAAGCGGTGCGCAGACAGGTAGGCGATGACGTGCGTCTGGTGGCCGACCCGAATCAGTCATACAGCACCAAAGACGCTGTCGTCTTTGCACAGCGTGCGGTTGCATACGGGGTCGACGTTATTGAGCAGCCCGTTCGTGCCGACAATCTGGAAGGGCTGCGTCACGTGACACAGTCGTCCAGCATTGCGATCGAGGCGGATGAAAGCGCCTTTTCCGCGCAGTCTACGTATCGCCTTGCAGCGACCCAGACTATTGACGCAGTCAGCCTTAAAGTGCCCAAGATGGGCGGATTGCGTGCTGTTCAGACCGCTGCGCGCATTTGCGAAGTAGCGCATTTGGGCTGCCGCATGGGCGCTAACGTGGGTAGCCAGCTATTGGCTTCTCATGCCCTGCATTTGGCTGTAACGCTGCCTAATCTCACCTATGCGTCCGAGCTCGCCGAGTTCGAGAAGCTGTTGAATGATCCTTTCGAGGGTTTAACGGTGCGTGATGGCTATTTGTATGTTCCTGATGAGATCGGTGTGGGGGTCCGACGTAAGCGCTGATAAAAATTTTTCTATTTGCTATTTCTGTTGATAATAAGGAGGCTGTTATGAACAAACTGACAACAGTTGCGCTTCAAGCGCTTGCGGCACTGAGCATTACCGCTATGTTGCCAATGAGCGTAAGCGCTCAAACTCAAACGATAAGAATGGTGGTTCCTTTTTCACCCGGCGGTCCGGCTGACCTGATCGCCCGAAAAATTGGAGCACGGCTTAGCTCACAGCTGGATGCGACGGTTGTTGTCGATAATCGGCCAGGGGCCAACGGAAAAATTGGCGTAAATGCCGTTTCCAACGCGGCAGGCGATGGCAGTGTATTGCTGTTCGCGACATCGGGAATGCTCACCATTAGTCCAGGACTATATAAAGACCTTGGCTATGACCCGCTTAAGGACTTGACCCCCATTTCGCGTGCGGTTGCCAATGGTACGGCGTTGCTGGTGAACTCGAAAATTCCTGCCAGCAATGTCAAGGAACTAGTCGAATATGCCAATAAGTCGACCGGCCCGGTGCCGATGGGTTCAGCCGGAGTGGGAAATATTACCCATCTTTATCTTGAGCTGCTGCAAGACTCATCCAAAATGAATTTGATGCACATTCCGTATAAAGGTGTGGCTCCCGCTTTGACCGATGTAATGGGCGGCCAGATTGCTGGTGTATTTGTCGATTTGCCTGCGGCGCTGCCTTTGATTCAAGGCGGCAAGGTCAAAGCCCTGGGCGTGGTTGGCAGTCAGCGCAGTCCGTCGGCGCCCAATATTCCAACGATTGAAGAGCAGGGATACACCGGTGTGGACGGCGTTAGCTGGTTTGGCATAATGGGGCCGGCAACGATGCAGCCGGAAGCGGCACAGCGCATTCATGCCGGATTGGCCGCGGTTATGAAAGAGCCGGAAATGATCAAGGAACTTCGGGATATCGGTTCTGTGCCGGCGGTGAATACGCCAGCAGAAATGCGCAAATTGATTGAAGATGATCAGGCGCGCTGGAATGCTGTCATTAAAGCAAAAGATATCAAGGTTGATTAAGTGTTCAATAGTGATAATTTGCCGGCGCAAGCCGGCAAGGAGAGTTTATGAATCAGGCAACTGACTTGCAGCCCGGTAATTCGCCAGACATGCAAGTGTTCGCGGGGCAGTTGCGCGAGGCATATCGAACGCGAACCCCTCTGGCGCCGCTGCGCCATTCTCTTTCGCAAACAGATGTTGATGCGGCCTACCTTATCCAGCAAGCCAATACTCAGTTTTGGGAAAGCCAGGGGCGGCGGGTAGTCGGACGCAAGATTGGTCTGACTTCGGTTTCGGTCCAGAAACAATTGGGGGTAAATCAGCCCGACTACGGCATGTTGTTTGCCGACATGGCTGTGGCCGATGGCGAGGAAGTCGCTATGCAACGCTTGTTGCAGCCCAAGGTGGAAGCAGAAATCGCACTGGTGCTGGAGCGCGATCTGGATAACGAGCTGCCCACCATGGTTGATTTGATCGGAGCGGTGGCGTATGCGCTGCCCGCTATCGAGATTGTTGATAGCCGTATCGCTAACTGGGATATCGGCATTGTGGACACGGTTGCCGATAACGCATCATCCGGTTTGTTTGTTCTGGGCAACAGGCCGGTGTTGTTGAAAGACTTCGACGCCCGTTTATGCGGAATGGTGATGGAGCGTAATGGCGACCAGGTTTCACTTGGAGCAGGCGCCGCTTGCCTCGGTCACCCTTTGAACGCGGCGCTGTGGCTGGCACGAAAAATGGCAGAGTGCGGACGGCCAATGCTGGCGGGCGAGGTCATTCTTACCGGCGCATTGGGGCCCATGGTGACGGTTGCAGGGGGCGATGTAGTGCAGGCCCGCATCGAAGGTTTGGGAAGCGTGCGAGTAGTATTTAACAAGACAGAGGGGCAGGCATGACTCAAGGCTTAGCAACGTTGCCAGCGGTGGCGCAGGAAATCGATCAGGCGGCTTGTGTTCCATGCGCAATGGCGCCCTTTACCGAACGGCGGCCATTGACGCTTGACGAGGCCTACGAGGTGCAGCGCATGGTAGTTCAGCATCGAGTTGATCGTGGCTTTCCGCGCATCGGGCTGAAGATGGGTTTTACCAGCCGCGCCAAAATGATCCAGATGGGTGTTCACGACATGATCTGGGGGCGGTTAACCGACGACATGCGTATCGATGATGGCGGGGTATTGTCGCTGGCGCGATTTGTTCATCCGCGCGTCGAGCCCGAAATTGCCTTTTTATTGCGTCGTGAACTTCCGGCGCGCGTATCGCCGCTTGAGGCGCTGGCAGCTGTCGAGGCTATTGCCCCGGCCATGGAAATCATCGACTCACGCTATCAGGCGTTTAAATTTTCGCTCGAGGATGTGGTTGCCGATAACGCCTCTTCATCGGGCGTCGTGATTGGCGCCTGGCATCGGCCGGATATCGATTTTTCCAACCTTGGCCTGATCATGTCCTGCAATGGCCGTCCCATGCAGGTTGGTAGTACGGCGGCGATTTTAGGACACCCGTTGCGGTCGTTGGTGGCAGCGGCGCGGCTTGCGCACGAAGCTGGTGAACCCTTGCAGGCAGGGTCTATCGTAATGGCAGGAGGCGCCAGCGCCGCCGAACCCCTGGTGGCAGGAAGTTATATCGAGCTGCAAATGCAACATCTCGGCTCTACCGGTTTTCACGTTACCGCGTAAGCGGCTCGTAAAGAAACTGTAGTCGTCGTAATTTGGGTGGCGCGCTGGCTGGGCGCCTTTTTGATAAAAGAGCTTGGCTATTTGGGCTAATCGCCTGAATAAGCCAGTTCGCCCGCTATATAAACGGCTCTGGTCGCGCGATCGTCGGCCATAATCATTTGTACGAACAGTACTTCTTCCAGCGTCTGGCAGTGTTGCATGCGAAA
>DATCVA010000335.1:0-28424 GCA_036567205.1 Eoetvoesiella sp.
CTTTGCCCGGCGCAGATTGGAATAGATATCGTGCGCCGCAGGCGCGCCAGATCAAGGCGGTCGTTGCTCCAATGGCAGGGTTCTTCCAGCCAAAAAATATCCAGCGGTTCGACAAGCCGGGCAAAACGCAGCGCTTGTTCATAACTCCAGCCTTGATTGGGATCGGGCATAAGCCGAAAATCTGGCCCGGCCCCCTCTCGGGCTGCACGCACGCGCTGCGCATCGGCCTCGGGCGAAAGAGCGCCAACCTTCAGCTTGCAGCCAGCAAATCCTTGTAAACGTAACGCTTCCATTTCGCTTGCAATGCCGCTTAAATCGCCTTCGGCCCGGTAATATCCGCCCATTGAAAAAGCCGGAACCTGTTCACGCATCCCTCCCCAGAGCCGGTGCAGAGGCATTTCCAGCGCCTTGCCGACGGCGTCCCACAGCGCGGCATCAACGCACGCGATAGCGCGAATTGCCATGCGCCGGTCACGCAAAATATTCCGGGTAATCGGCTGCATCGCTTGCCAGCAGGCTTCCACCAAAAATCCGCTCTTGCCCATAAGCAGCGGAGATATTTCCTCGTGAATCAGCCTGACTATTTCCATCTGACCCGTGTCTTCGTTATTACTGAAACACTCGCCAATTATCCCGTCGCTGGTATAAACGCGAACCAGAATCGTGCAACGATGCGTGATCAGGGCGGTGGCCGCTTTTAGCGGCCGCTCCAGGGGCATCCGCAACGGTATGGCTTCAATGCGTTCGATCTGCATACCGATATCCTTAATTTTCACCTTCTTGCAGCGGAACCGATCGGGGTGGAACACCGTCGTAGGTGGGGATAAATTGCCGTGGAATTGGCCCCTTATTGCGTCCCCCTTGCTGGGTCTGCTCCCAGGCGTGCGCCAAAATACCCACCGAGCGCGACAAGCAGAATAGACCGCGCGCCAATGGGGCGGGAAAGCCCAATTCGGCATAAACAACGGCAGTGGCGCCATCGATATTCATCGGAATCGGTTTGCTCCTTCCCACGGCAAGCTCGGCTTCGACTGCGCGCGCAATCTGCGCGAAGCGTCCGTTCACAACCCCACTGGCCGCAGCCGCATCCACCAGTTCAAGCAGGCGGGGCGCCCGGGGATCGACAGGGTGGAATCGATGACCAAAACCCGAGACGAATTTGCCATGCTCGTGGACGTAATCAGCCAGGGCCTCTTTCACGGCGAGTGCTTCGGCTTTGCCAGCATCGATACGGGCGGCGACCGCCAGATACAACTCAACGGCCTGCTCTCCGGCTCCGCCATGCACATCGCCCAGGACATTTACCGCCGACGCCATCGCATTGTTCAAACCTACTCCGCAGGTGGCAGCCATTCGCGCTATGGCGATGCTGGGCGCCTGGGGCCCATGGTCGACGCCCGACATCAGGGCCGCATCAAGCAGGTCGCTTTGCGCCCGGGATGGAAGCTCGCCCCGAAGCATCAGCCAGATCATCTGCGCAAAGCTGACGCGCCCGATAAGATCCTGGATCGGATAGCCCGAATAGCGAATTACGCCGGGCTGCATATCGATAATTTTCGTATGCCACCAGTCTTCGCTTAACAATTGAGCGTCTTGTTTCTTGTCGTTCATATAGCGCCTTCCTGTTTGAAATTCTCGATATCCTTATCGCCAAACCCCAGACTTGCCAGGATTTCCGCGGTGTGCTGTCCCAAAGTCGGAGGAGATGAATCGACGTGTGGGGTTTGCCCATCAACCTTGAAACCTGTCCGGACGACGCGGATATCCCGCCCAACCCCTTGCGCCTGGTCAAATTGGCCGATCATTCCGCGGCTGGAGACCTGCGGATGGTTTAACGCTTGTTGAACGGTGTACACCGGCCCGGACGGAACGCCTGCTCCGGTCAGTAACGGCCACCAATCAACAGCAGATTTGGCTGCCAGGGCAAGCTCGAGCTGATGCTTCAGTTCAAGCCGGTGCTCCAGGCGTGCCTGCCGTTCAATAAAACGAGGATCGACTATAAGATCCTCTCGGCCAACAACGCGGCACAGAGCTTCGAACTGTTCTTGCTTGTTGGCTGCAATGTTAAGCAATCCGCTACCTGTCTCGAAGGTGCCCGATGGACTTGCCGTCACGTTCTCATTCCCCATCGGAGTCGGCTCGCGACCGGCGATAAGATAGTTGGAAACGGCCCAACCCATTGTTGCCATAGTTGCCTCCAGCATGGAGACATCCAGGAAAACAGCTTCCCGGCGAGATTTTTGGGCCAGCGTTGCCGCTATTGCAAATGCGGCGGTCAGCCCGCCGATAGTGTCGGATACCGGATAGCCAACTCGATACAATCCATTGTGTGCATCGCCGGTAATGCTCATTACCCCGGACATACCCTGAATAATCTGGTCGTACGCCGGCAAATCACGCAAGGGGCCGTCCTGCCCGAATCCGGAAATAGCACAATAAACAAGTGCGGAATTAAGCTCGCGCAGAGTATCGAACCCCAGGCCCAGCCGATCCATGACCCCCGGCCGAAAATTTTCAACTACGACATCCGCAGTGCGTACCAGCTCACGAAAAATCCGCTTTCCTTCGGCATGCTTCAGGTTGACGGTAATAGATCGTTTGCCGGCATTCTGCGCCAAAAAAGACACGCCCATGTGACGGCGATTCAGATCGGCATCTGCGCCAAGCTGACGAGCCAGATCGCCACCCTTCGGTGTTTCCACCTTGATGATGTCGGCCCCCATGTGCGCCAGCTGATGGCAGCAGAATGGTCCTGACAGCACATTGGTCAAATCAAGGACGCGCACACCCTGCAACGGTTTAGACATAGTTCCTTCCTAGTTAGGCTTAATGCCGGCCGCCTGAATAACTTCCCTCCAACGCTCTATTTCGTCGTCGAGAAGCTGCGTTGCCTGCTGCGCTGTGCTGCCCACGGGATCCAGCCCCTGTTCGATCAAGCGTTTTTTGATTTCCGGGGAATTGACCGTGGCCACAAGGTCTTTGTTCAGCCGGTCCATTATGGGCGCAGGCGTACCCTCTGGCGCAGCAAAGCCGATCCAGAACTTCATAACCATCTTCGGCATGCCAACCTCGGGCGCGGACGGCACATCAGGTAAAACCGAAACCTTGTCTTCGCTGGTTACCAAAAGCGCGCGCAGCTGCCCAGAACGGATATAGGGAAGCGCTGTGGGTATCGACGTAATCAACGCCTGGGTTTCCCCCGCGATAAGATCCTTCAGCGCAGCCCCGGCGCCACGGTAAGGAACGTGGACCAATTCAACGCCCGCAAGGCTATTGAACAATGCACCTCCCAGATGCGTGTTCGTTCCGGTGCCGCCCGATCCGTAGAAAAACTTTCCGGGATTCGCTTTGGCCAAGTCTATGAACTCTTGCACGGTTTTCGCCTTTACGGCAGGATTGACCACCAGCACATGCGGAACCGACGCTGCAATGGTGATCTGCTGCAAGCTTTTCTTTGGATCGAATGGCAGATTCGGCACAAGGCTGGCCGCAATCGCATAAGACATTTCGGTGGTCAGCAAGGTGTAGCCATCGGGCTTGGCCCGGGCTACGGTATTCCACCCAATAACACCCCCACCCCCGGTACGATTATCGACTATGGTCTCCGTACCCTGCTCGCCCATTCCGGACGCAACCAGACGAGCCACCAGATCGGTTGATCCACCCACAGAAAACGGCACAATAATTGAGACAGCCCTGGACGGAAATGTGTCTGCAAATGATGAACTTGCCGGTATCAAAACCGACATGGACAGTACAGCCAGCCATTGGCCAAAGGTTTTACGTTGCATGATTTATCTCCAGAAATTATTCGACTTTCGCGCCTGAATTGCGCATACCCAACCCAGCCACCCCACTCGGTATGCGCCGGCAAGGTTTACAGCCCGCGTAGCGACATTGCTATAGCACCGATTAAAAGCGCATTTCGTTTGATCTCGCGATTGATTCTGACGACCGCCCATCCATCGTGGCGCACGACGTTCACAGATTTTCTCACTAGAACCCACTTAATTCTATCTTATAGAATAAGATCTTATAAGATAGTATTTGAGCAAATAATCACAGAATCAAGATAGAATGTCAAGCTAACTTATAGAACCCCGATCAAGTGAAAATCGCCGCGGCTTCTGCCTCGACTCAGTGCTTTCGAGCCCTGGGCTTTAAACCCTAAGGGCTGGCGCTGACTCCGCTTCCAAATCGATCGTAAACACAAAGCGAAGCGCAACAGTACCTGTGTACGGCTTGGAAGCGGAATAAAAAACATTGCAGATAAAAAAGGAAAAAACCATGTATTTCAGAACAATGCCCAAAGAGATTCCGATGCAAATTTTTTCCAGAATGCCAGAGCATTTTCGTAAAAATGGAACACGCTCGGAGTGGGCCGACGCTAACAAAAATGGGGCTTTCATCGACAGTTTTATAGAAGGCCCGGTACTCGACGGCAAGGGCAATCTGTATATCACCGACATCCCATTTGGTCGCATATTTCGCATCTCTCCATCCAAAGAGTGGTCATTGGTCGCCGAATATAAAGGCGAGCCCAACGGGATGAAGCTTCTGAATGAACATGAGCTGGCAGTAGCCGACTACCGCAATGGCTTAGTGCGTATCAATGTGCATTCCGGTGAAGTATCTGCCTTGCTAAGCCGCAGAAATGCCGAGCAATTCAAAGGGGTGAACGACCTGACGATTGCACGCAATGGCGATATTTTCTTCACCGATCAAGGCCAAACCGGTCTGCATGATCCGACCGGCCGTGTCTATCGCTTACGCTCCTCGGGGCAGCTTGATCTTCTGTTGGATAATGTGCCCAGCCCGAATGGACTCGCGCTGTCTCTCGATGAAAAAGTACTGTTTGTGGCGGCTACCCGGGGAAACTGCGTATGGCGAGTGCCTCTGCTGGCCGATGGCAGTGTCTCGAAGGTGGGCCAATTCTTCACCTTCTACGGCGCCAGCGGCCCAGATGGCATGGCGATCGATCATTGCGGCCGGCTACTGGTGGCACACGCCAGTCTGGGTTATGTATGGGTGCTGAATAAGCGAGGCGAGCCAGAGGCCATTTTTACCAGCCCAACCGGGTCTACTACCACCAATCTGGCCATCGACAAAAACGATGAGCAAACAATTTATGTAACGGAATCAGAAACCGGCACGGTGCTCTGCGCCGACTTGAATGCCGTCTAGTGTGCTGTCTGGCTGACGGAAGCAAATTAACCGGACAGCACCCCAAGTGCCATCACCCGGCCAAAATCGGGCTGGGTGATGAATGGCGCAGCGGCACTGATGTATGTTCCCGTGTTGCCACGACAGACATGTCTGCTGTGGCGACGAAGGTTTCTTTACCCTCGCCCTGATCGAAACCATCCATTGCATCCGATACCCGATTGGCGTGGCCGTGCATGCTTTGTACGGCCACATTCGACTGCTCGACCAATGCGGCGTTCTGTCGCGTCATTTCATCCATTTGCAACATGGTTTGATTGATTTGCCGGATGCCATCGCTTTGCTCCTGGCTGGCTACGGTAATTTCACTAATGATGCCAGCCACGTGTTTCACGGACGCCACGATAAGCTCCATAGTTTGCCCGGCTTCACCCACCAGAACGCTGCCCGCATCAACTTTCTGTACAGTATCCTCAACCAGTATCTTGATATCTTTGGCAGCACTGGCGCTACGCTGAGCCAACGTACGCACTTCGGTTGCCACTATGGCAAAACTACGTCCATGCTCGCCTGCACGCGCCGCTTCAACGGCCGCATTCAAAGCAAGAATATTGGTCTGAAAAGCAATTCCGTCGATCAAACTGATAATGTCCACGATTTTGTGTGAACTGTTTTTAATGGAATCCATCGTGTCAACCACCTGAGTGACGACTTCGCCTCCTTTGACCGCAACCGACGACGCCGAAGATACCAATTGATTGGCCTGTTTTGCGTGGTCGGCGTTTTGATTGACTGTGCTCGTGAATTGCTCGATTGATCCGGCCGCTTCGCGTAAACTTGAAACTTGCGAATCGGTATGTGAAGAAAGATTAGCACTGCCAGCCGAGATTTCTTTAGACGCGATGACAATCGCTTGTATACCCTGACGAACCCCGTCGGCCGTAACGCGCATGGCGTCGAGCGTATGCTGCAAGGTAACACCGCTTTCCATCGCCTTCCTGGCTTCTTGCTGAAGCATGACCGCGACGTAAGACAAAACCAATGCCTCGATAACAACATAAGCGGCATGGGTCAGAACAATGCCCAAACCGGGGTTCGTAAAACAAATAACTTCGTAGCCCCATTGCTGCAAATAATTGAAACTAAGATGATGAACCGCGGCGACCAGGGCCGCCACAATAATGACACGCCAATCGCGGTAGCAAACCAGGAAAGCCAGCAATACAAAGATGCCGAAATGCAGTTCAGCCATGCCCCGCGCCTGATGAATGTGCAACGCACAGAACAACATCAACGCCACAGCGACGGACATGCGGGTTACAAGCGCACCAGGCTTCCACACGATTAACGCAGACGGTATAAGCGCTACCGGCAAACCGACGGCTAAAGCCAGTTGCAAGGTGCCATACAACGGCGCAAGCCCCAGTGACATAACAAACAAGAGCCATAGCACCAGCAAGAAACGCTTATCAGATTTAACAAGATGCTCTGTCGGAAGGTTTTCCTGATCCACTCGTATCTCCTGTGCCATTGCTGTTTATTTTTATTACATAACTTTCACATCGGAAAGATATAATTCAATAAGTTACATGCGCGTTGCAACTTACGCAATAGCAGAAGCAATTTCTAACAGGAACTTTTACTACCGAACAACAAAGTGATGTCAGGCGCATGGCTTTGATCGCCAGAGCACTCGACGTAATCAGACCGATGAATTATGCGATGCAAAGTGGGCGATAATCCGAAAGCTTTCTTGGCTTGCAACCCGGGAACGATTACCAGATGATCGCGATCCACTGGCAACTCATGCCAATGCTTGCCGTCATAAATCTCGGTGCTGATATGGCCCCGCGAACCGCATGTTGCACTGAAATATCGGCCGTCGTAATGCGGCTTGCCGATTAAGCGCGCACCTTCTGGCAGCGCACGGCGAGCATCACTGCGTGCAAAGCTGGTATTTACCCGATCCAATAGCCGCCGCATTGGGGCGACAAGGCTAAGAATAGCGCACATGTCACTGACGCCAGTGTGATCAAGCGGGCCACGTGCCTGCTCGCGCAGCGTATCGATTTCGTAACCTAGCTGCGCCCAGCGGCCTACTGCGCTTTTAGCCAGCGCGTAATGACGTTCTGTCAATTGAATATCGGGCTCATATTTTAGCCGGTGCACGACGGCGTGGAAGCTGCTTGCGGCGGAGCCAGGCGGCGTCAACCATTTCATGATGTTCTGGACAATTGTCCAGCATGCTTCAAAGATCGGAGTTGGGGAAGAGAACCGTTCATTGCCCTGAAAAAAATACTCGGGAACCGTTACCAATTGCGAAGTGCTGACATCCCTCATCAATTCGAATTTTCGCGCAATATAGGCAATGCGGTAAGGAGTGTAATGAAACATGTCGCCAACATGTTCGCCCAGATCGGCGCCAGCATAATGGTTACGGGCCATATCCCGCATGGTCCCATGCCAGGGCAGTTGCTCGGCTTTGTTCTCAATCAGCGCACTCCAGATGGGATGCAGCGTTGACGCGCAGTCGACTATTACTGCCAAGGCTCCCGTTGTAAATAAGTCAGCCAATGATCCGGGAGCAAGCAAGGACATGTCCACTTGAACGATAGGCGCATTATTATTCATAGGAATTATGCCTTACTGGTATCGCCGCTAACAACGCATTGACCCAACACATTTTTAATATATCTTTGATATATAGAAGTTTATGCCCGACTTAAGCAAAAATGATACTAAACCTGCACGCTTTTTGGTAAGTAAAGATATGTCGAAGGACGTATCGCTAAAGAAAAACTCCGGCTCTTGAAGGCCACGCTGGAAGGGGGATAAAAATATGCGATGAGATTCAATCTTAATTAAAGTTCCAAAAAAATGCACAAAAAAAAGCATTAATACATTTAGCCCATATACTTTATACGGCCAACCAAGATGCGTAACAGAACAACTCTAGATGGCCACCTGATCTAAATAAGAAGACACAAGCTGCTTTGGCAGAAGCTTGCGCTTGCATTCGATAATGGAACGGGTCGCCTGGCGCATCGAACGAATATCCAGGTTTTGCCGCTCGATTACTTCAACCCCTTGACCGACAAGATGCTGCATTGAAACTTCATCCTCGTGTGCAGCCATTTCTCGCTGCAGCTGTGTTGAGTGCCTGGAGGCATCAAGCAGTGCATCTTGCTGGCGAGGTGCCAGGCCTGCAAACCACGCCTTGTTGCATACCAGTAATAGAACTCCGAAAATGTGCCCCGTCATGCTTACATAGGGGTGATGGCGCCAAAGACCGAAATTCACAAAATTGGTCAAGGGGTTTTCCTGTGCATCGACCTCGCGCGACTGCACCATGCGCACCAAATCTTTTACATCTGTTGTTTTAGGTGTGAACCCCATCGCAGCCAGGGCGTCGCGATACCCCGCACTGTCCAACGTACGTATCGTCAGGCCCTTACAATCTTGCGCGCTCATAATCGGGCGCACGCCATTTGAAATATGGCGAAACCCATTGTCCCAATACCCTAAAACCTTATAGCCCGTCTGCTGCTCAAGCATAAATGTCAGATAGCGGCCGGCATCGCCATCCAGGGCAAGCAAAGCAGCACCACGATCGCCGACGCAAAATGGCAAATCAAGCGCAGCCAGATCAGGAACCCTTGCTGATAAATAACCCGATGCTATGTAGCATACTTGCCGCGCCCCAGAGTCGACACTGCGATACATCGACGCGGAAGTCTCACCCGACAGCGTAACATCGTACTCGGCTTGCACCTCCCAATCTGGCTCTAGCGCAGTCATTCTGTCAACCAGAGCCTGGATGGAGCGGGTCAAGATGGATGCGCTTCCCTGATAGCCTGCTATATGAACTGGCGGCATAGTAAGTTAGTCCTAATGTCACACTTGCTGGATGTTGGCGTCCTTAACAATTTTCTTCCACTTCGCGTAGTCCTCTTTTACTATTTTGGACAATTGCTCCGGGGTTCGCGGCCAGGGATCCAGGCCGGCGTTGACGAGCTGCGTCTGCAGCGCCTGATCATTAACAACGGCCTTCGCCTGTTTACGTAAAACCGCTACGATGTCGGACGGCACATCTTTTTGCGCAAATAAGCTGACCCACGATGAATACTCATACCCGGAAACGCCCTGTTCATTCAGGGTAGGGATATCCGGATACTGTGAATGCCTTTCCAGCCCGCAGTAACCGATCAGACGGACGCGTCCGTCGGCCAGAAAAGGCTTTGCCAGCGATAAAGCCATAGACATCACGCCCACTTCGCGGGCCGCTACAGCCAACGCGGCCTGGCTGGCTCCGCGATAAGGTACGTGAAGCAGTTTCACCCCGGTAATAGAGCAAAACATTTCCGTCGCAAGATGCTGCGGGCTGCCAACAGCACCCGACGAGTAACTGATGTGGCCAGGACTCTGACGTGCCTGCTCTACAAGGTCTTTGATAGACTTGATCGACGAATCGCCCGGGACCGCAAAAAAGGTAGGTATATTGGCAATACCTGCGATGGGCACAAACTCTGTACGAGTGTCGATTTTGACGTGTTGCGGCTGCAGGTGCGGCAGTATCGTAAGAATACTGTTGTTCAACGCGGCAATGGTCTGCCCATCGGGCTTGGCCCGAGACAAGCGCTCGAGCCCGACCACGCCTGCAGCCGAGGCCAGGTTTTCAACAACGAAGTTTGCAGCCATGCGCGACGCAAGACCGGTGACGGCATGGCGCACGGCAACATCCGATGCACTGCCGGCCTGCAGCGGCAAAACGACAGTCACAGGTCCCGAAGGGTAGTTCTTGCCGAAAACCGGTGCGGCCAAAACAGCCGATCCGCAAGTAGCGATACCGGCACGAATAAAGTCTCTTCTTAACATGCTTGTCTCCTTGTTCTAATAGTTTTTGCTGCAAAGACTGCTGAAAAGACTACGTAACCTACCTTACACGCACACTGAATTGGGCGACCCCGTCGACCGATGCGGTCAGCAGGTCGGAGCGCACCACCGGACCAACCCCTGAAGGCGTGCCCGTGAAAATAAGATCGCCCGGTTGCAGGGTAAAAAGCGTGCTTAGATAGGCGATAGTCTCGGGAACATTCCAAATCAGATCGGCCAGATCGCCAAGCTGCCGTACCTGGCCATTAACCTCGAGTTTCACCGTGCCTTTGGATGGATGCCCGATACTGGATGCAGGGGCCACGGCGGAACACGGCGCGGAACCGTCAAACGCCTTGCCAGTGTCCCAGGGGCGCCCTAATTTCTTGGCCTCGCCCTGCAAGTCGCGACGCGTCATGTCCAGGCCGACGGCATAGCCATAGATGTGCTCCAGCGCTTTATCGGCATCGATATTGGCACCGCCCCGCCCCAATGCAACAACCAGCTCTACCTCGTGATGGACATCGTTCGTTAAACTGGGATAGAGGAAATCACCCCCGTCCGCCACAATGGAACTGGCCGGCTTCATGAAGAAGAAAGGCGGCTCGCGGTTAGGGTCGTGGCCCATTTCACGTGCATGATCGGCATAATTGCGCCCGACACAAAAAATACGGTTTACCGGAAACCGTGCTGTATTGTCCACGACGGGCAAGGTGACAGGAAGAGCCGGAGCCTGCACATAGGCGGGCTCTTGTACCGACTGCTCGGATGCTACGTTCATACTATTTCCTTAAAGTGGTTTGTTTTGCCTTCAGCCCCTGCTATTGCGGTGATGTCGGCGGTTGGTTTTTCGTTCTCGCCCGTGTCTGTCCAGCTGGGTACGCGCCCCATGCGCGCAGCCTCATGCCAGGCGAAGTTCAATTCTACTTTTATCCCATTGATGGGCTCTCGCATGAACAACTGGTACAGATTGGAGTTATGCGCCTTGCGTTCGCTGAACTCCACGCCGTTCTCGGTTAATCGCTGAATAAACTCTTCGAGTCCATCGCAATTAAGGCAAATATGATCAATGCGTCCTGAACCCGGTGCGCCGGCCGCAGAGTAGTCCGTACCCTGTTTATCGCCGGGCGTTTTTAAGTAATTGTCCTGATGTTCAGAGTGACGGGCCTTACCAATATGGATGACATCTTGATCTCCTATGTACAGCCAGTGCACTGGAAAGCCGAACTCCGGGTGATCGCCATTTCGAAAACCGAGGTTATCGCAGAACCAGTCTCGTGTAGCGTCCGGATCGTGAGTAAGAATCAGAAAATGCTCCAGGAATCTAAGACCCATGCCTGCTCCTTCGTCAACAGGTTGTATGTGTTCAGTGCATCGTTTCAAGAGCACTTGCCAAGCGCCGGGCCCGACAACCCGACACTTGAGCCTTCGCTTTGCCTATTCCATCGCCAAATCAATTGCGAACACGACTGGCAAAACGCAGACAGACCATTTGTACGGCTGCTGCGCCGACACAGTCCACAGTTAATTTAGAAAGGGAATTAATTGGCGACAATGCCTGCCTCTTTGATCAGTTTTCCGTAGCGGGCCAGTTGATCACGCGTTGCCGTTCCCAGCTCTTCCGCCGTCGTACCGCGCGGCGTAAGACCCAGAACGCCGAACTTCTCGATAAGCTCTGGATCCTTCAAAGCCTTTTTAACTTCGGCATTCAGGTAGGCGATGATTTCTTTGGGAGTGCCGGCCGGCGCAACCACGGTAAACCAGGAGTTAAAGGAAAAACCCTTCAAACCCGACTCGGACACCGTCGGCACCTTGGGATACTGCGGCATACGCTCTGGAGTGGCCACGGCAATCAATCTAAGCTTGTCGCCGGCAACCAGCGAGGTTACCGTGGCAAGCCCCTGCAACCCCAGCGGAACCTCTTCGGCAGCGATACCAATGGCGGCCTGCGAAGCGCCTTTATATGGCACATGCAGCATGCTGACCCCGGCGTTGGAAGCAAACAGCGCCATCGCAATATGTTGAGGGCTGCCTATTCCGCCTGAACTGTAATCAACCTTGCCCGGTTTGGCCTTGGCGGCGCTAATCACTTCGGCGGCCGACTTATAGGGCGAATTCAGCGAGGCAACCAAGCCCCATTCAACCGTGGCCACCAGCGACACCGGATCAAAATCTTTCAAAATATCCCAGGGCAGGTTGGACTGAACATTAGGCAGCATGGTCATAATGCTGTCATTAAAGCCGCCGATCGTATAACCGTCGGGCGCTGATTTCGCCACCCGCGCCGCGCCGATCTGACCGGAAGCTCCGGGCTGATTTTCGACCACGATGGATTGCCCCATATTGAGCGACATTTTTTGCGCCAGTATGCGTGCCGCGTTGTCAACGGCGCTTCCTGCCGCCAGTGGAACGACCATCCGTATCGGTTTATCGGGATAAGCCGCCTGAGCCTGTGCGGCAACGGAACTGAGTGCGATGAAGGCAACTGCACTAATAGAGCGATACATGGCCGGTCTCCAGATTATTATGATTTACGGTGTATTTCTTCAGCAACGAAGCGATCGGTCTTACTGATTGTGCTCTGCAGACACAGGACGAGTTTCACCTGTTTCAAGCAATGTCCGGGTTGCCGCTGGCGACGCATAAATCCATAGTATTTTCATTGGATTATTGGGCGACATATTACGAAAGCGATGCGGGATGTTGGGCGGTATCCATGTCGTATCAAACGGCTTGAGCTCATGCTCCTGGCCTTCGATATCAAGAATTGCATGCCCCTCGAGCAGCATCACGCTTTCCTCGCAGTTATGGCTATGAAACGGAATTGCCGTTCCGGGCGCGAACTCGGTAATGCCATTGATAAATGAAGCAGCGCCGATACTGGGCACGACCAGCGGCGTGGTCCGGGCTCCGCCGCCCCGGTCATGGCTTTTAATTTGATCGGGGCGCAGCACCACGGGGACGCGTTTTGAATGCATTTTCAGACTCCTAAGTGCAATAACCGTTATGCCGGCCGGTTGGGGCCGGTCCAGACAGTTTTAATATTGGTGAACTCGTGCAGGCCGAACATGCCGAGCTCGCGGCCGTAACCTGATTGTTTGGTGCCGCCGAAAGGCAAGCGCGGATCGGATGCAACCATGCCATTGACAAACACCGAGCCAGCTTCAATTTCGTGTGAAAGCGTTTGTGCACGAGCCAGATCGGTAGTCCAAAGCGCAGCGCCCAGGCCAAAATCCGTACTGTTGGCAATCTTGATCGCTTCATGGGCGTCGCGTACCCTAAGTATGGCTGCGACGGGGCCAAACGTTTCCTCGCGCGCCGCAGTCATGGTGGACGTCACGTGATCCAGCACGGTGGGTTGGTAAAACGCGCCTTTGCCTTCCAGCGGGGCACCGCCCATTAGTAGCCTGGCGCCCTGGGCAACCGTTGCCTGTACCTGAGCGTGCAGATCATCACGCAAATTAAGACGAGCCATGGACCCCATGGTAGTGGCAGCTTGCAGCGGATCGCCCATTACCAGCCGGGCCGTGAAATGACAAAAAGCGTCGACAAAAGCCTGGGCCACGGACTCTTCAACAATAAACCGCTTGGCCGATATACAACTTTGGCCGGCATTCTGGAAACGCGCCTTCACGGCGGTGGCCGCCGCTTGCTCGATGTCGGCATCGGCCAGCACAATGAAAGGATCGGAGCCGCCCAGCTCGAGCACCTGTTTTTTAAGCGCCTGCCCGGCTTGTGCCGCAATCATTCTTCCCACCGGCGTCGATCCGGTAAACGTAACCGCGGCAATACGCGGGTCGTTAATAAGGGGAGCGACCGCAGACGAATCGACCATTAATGCCGTGAAAATCCCCTCGGGCAGTCCGGCCTTCAGAAAGATTTGTTGTAGCGCCAGCGCACATTGCGGCACGTTGCTGGCATGTTTAAGCACCAGGCCGTTGCCTCCGGCCAGCACCGGCGCGGCCGCTCGCATGACTTGCCAAAACGGGTAATTCCAGGGCATGACAGCCAGTACCAATCCAATCGGATCATAAACGATGCGACTATCGCTGGCGCTGCTGGGGACGACGTCGTCTTGCAGGAAGCGCGGGGCCTGATCTGCGTAAAAATCGAAGTTCGTGGCGCATTTTTCGACTTCGGCACGCGACTCAGTAATCGTCTTGCCCATTTCAAGCGTGATGATTCGCGCATAGTCGCCGGCGTTGTCGCGCAACGTAGCGGCGACTTGTCGAAGCAAGAGCATTCTTTCGGAAATGGCAAGCGCCGCCCAGCGCTTTTGAGTTTGTGACGCGCGCTGCAGGCGCTGTTCAATTTCGTCGCCTGAGTGCGGCGGATACTGGGCCAGCATTTGCTGCGTGGCCGGGTTGAATGATTCGATCATGCTGTCTCCATCAGGGACAATGCATCAATGCCCAGTTTTGATGCCAACTGGTTAAGTTCGGCGACCAGGTTTGCCGCAACGGGAATACCGGTTTTCGAGTAGCGCGAGCGTTTCTCGTGGCTTTGTTCGCCTGGCAACCAGATACGTTCAACGCCCGGCAGGCGCGCGCTGTCGTGTATATCGCGTACCAGTTTGTCTATGGCAGCCTTGAAGTCGGCCGGATCTCCGAACGCTTTAATGTCGATTACCAGAATCGCCTGTCCGGTGTTCGTGGGCGTTTTGTGATCGTTATTAAAGTCCACTACATCGCGCCCCATCGCTGCGCCGCCCAGTGTTCCGGCCAACAGCCCCACGATAAGTGCCAGACCGTAGCCTTTATGTTCGCCAATAGGCAGCAGAAAACCTTCATTGGACCGGGACGGGTCGAGCAGCGGCTTGCCCTGGCGGTCTATCATCCAGCCCTCTGGCATCATTTCGCCGCGCTTGGCTTTTGACTTGACCTTTCCATAGGACGTAACGGTTGTAGCCATGTCCAGCACCACAGGCGGCTCATCCCCTGCCGGAATCGCCGCGCTGATTGGATTCGTGGACAAAAGCATTTCTGTGCCGCCCCAGGGCGGAAGATGATTGGCACTGCCCACGGCAAAATACAGGCCCAGCATGTCGTGTTCCAGCGGTTTGCGCGCATACAGCGACGCCGGGCCAGCATGGTTGCTGTTACGCGTGTTGACCCACGCCACACCGCATGTACGGGCTTTCTCTATGGCCAGGTCTACAGCGCGCGAAACAACCAGATGCCCCATGCCATTGTCGCCATCAATAACGGCCATGGCTGCGCGTTCGCTTACTACCTGAATGTCGGGCTGTGTATTAATGCCCCCCGCCTGGATGCGTTTCACATATTGCGGCAGGCGGATTACGCCGTGGCCGTCAGAACCCTGCAGATCGGCCTGTGCCATAAGACCTGCCACGGTACTGGCATCTGCCGCAGGCAAGCCCGCGCTTGACAGAGCTGCGGCGATAAATTCGAATAAACGTTCCTGGCTGACGCTAGGCGTTGAGGCATGTGAAGTCATATTTTAAGAAAATTAAATTGGCTCGTCGCGGAATGTCGATGCGATTGAACATTGCGTGTCAAAGCAATGTTGTTAACTTTCTTATGTTAAGTGCACCACACCCGCTGGCAAGTGACTCGATTACGGGATAGCTGGAGAAATCCATCACACTAGGGGAAAACACCCTGACAGGAAGCAACGCCGGCGCAGTTCAGGGCTGATCTGGAAATGGAATTACGTCCGAAGCGTAGCAACCTGCTGATCACGGTACTGTTTGGGCGTCATGCCAACCCATTGCCTGAATCGGCGATTAAAGTAGGCCTCATCGCTGAAGCCGCACTGATATGCAACCCCTTTTACCTGCTGGCGCGACGTGCTGAGCAGCTCTTTGGCGCGCTCCAGTCTTCGTTCTGTAACCATTTCGGTAAACGTTCTGCCCGTTTCTTTCTTAAGCAAATGCGCCAGATAGTTGGGCGACAAACACGCCGCGGCCGCGGCCTCGGTAAGCGACATTTCCTTTTCGAGGTTGTCGCGCACGTATCTGATAACGCGTTGAAGCGCATCGTGCTGAGAAGTCTTGCCGTCCTGCTGCATGGACTGGTGTAACAACGCCGCAGAGTGGCGCATACAGGTAAGGCCGATGATCTGCTGGAGCAAACCCCGGATGGTGCTCATGGCGCCGAATGTCCGCAGGCGATTCAGACACAGCATTTCATCAAGCCAGGAGCGAATTCGAACGAAGTCTTCAGGTTCGAAGTGAAAGTCGATGTACTCCTGAAAAAGGAATGGCGACAAGTCGGGATACCGGGAAATAGGCAGACCTTCAAGGTCAAGAAGATCGACGTCCAGGTGAGGCCACAGAAAATCATGATGGAAGTTGACAATGCAATAGAGCGCGCCGGGCGGATGCGGAATTACATGAACCCGATAGGGCAGAACATAACTAAGATACGCAGGCCCAAATGGCCGTGTCGCACCGCCGATGGATTGCATGGAGGCGCCGCGAATACCAAACTGGATCTGGAAATACTCATGACGATGCGGCTGAGCCAGCTCGCTTCGCGCTCCCTGAAACCGTATATCGAAATCAAGATGGTCGGCACGCTCTTGCATGCCGTACATACGGACGCTACTACGCGGTGCTGCTGACATGGTATTTAACCCTCCTTGATATGGAAGGTAGCAGACCAACTCGCGTACAGCAAGATCGGAATAGCAATAAGATCGCACGGCGATGATTGTTTGACTCTTGTTTGCGTGTGTATACAATACGCCAAAACTGTGCGCGTCATCGTCGTTGATTCATTAACCGCGGCAGAACCGCTAACTCGCTGCATGGCATTGACCTCTTAAACTTCAAGAGCACGCGCCCAACCAAGGAAAAAATGGCCCAGTAACCTGGCCAGAACGACACTATGACACTGTTGAGCTGGATAACGCAGTACGGCAATGTAATGGCGTTGTTGTTACCAGTGTTTGTTTGTGGAGGAGTCGGCGCTGTTTGGGCACTGAAAAAGAAAAGCTACCCCCGCGAATTCATCTCGACGCTGGTAACTTCGGCGACCACTCCCGCACTGGTATTTCACACGCTTCTGACAACCCAGCTGAACGACGCGTTATTACTGCAAATACTTACGGCGGCTCTGCTCGCACTTGCCGTAATGGCCTGTTTTGCCGCCATCTTGCTTTATTTGGCGCGCCTGCCAGTGTCCGCCTTGCTGCCGACGGCCACATTCCCCAACGCTGGAAATCTTGGCCTACCGGTTGCGCAGCTTGCATTTGGCGAAACCGGGTTAACCGTCGCTGTAACCATCTTCGCTATCTTTTCCCTGGTTCAGCATACTCTGGCCGTATGGCTGCTGACCTGGGCCGGGCGCGCAACAACAACCCAACAGAGCGGTTGGCCGCGTGGCGTAGCAGTGGCCTGCATTGCGGCCGTGGGCCTGCGGCTGCTGGATTTTTCCTTACCCGCGCCCGTCCTGGCCAGCGCACGCCTTGTCGGATCTCTGACCGTTCCATTAATGCTGCTAAGTCTGGGATACGCCCTGGCTACCGTATCGCGTTCAAGCATTGGATCGGGCTCTGTTGTTGGTGTAATTCGGCTCGCCGCTGGCGCAATCGCGGGAATCACCGTCACCAGCCTGATCGACTTACCGCCGTTAATCGCTGGCGTAGTAGTACTGCAATTGCTGATGCCTGTGGCGGTCGTCAGCTATCTATACACCGAACGGTATACCAATGCCGGCGAAATATCCGCCGGCGCAATTCTCGTTTCAACGGCACTATTCTTGATTTTTTCACCGCTATTAATAGGGTGGGCCGGCGCAACGCCTTTAGGCTAATTAGTCCATTGAAATTAACTCGCGGCTCATGTCTTCGAGGCAAGACTTCGCGACGAGAAGTACGTCATCAGCTATACAGCAAGCCGGTTTTTACAAAACTTAAGCTCAATTCACCAAAACCTTACAGGAAGCTGAATTACAATGCGTCCTTGCCTTCGTTCTAAAATACAGCCCTGGTCACGACAGAAACAGTAAGGCTGGAGTTTTTTGAAATGCTCCGCTACGAACGTTATTTCAGATCATTATGATCGACATTTTTCGAAACCGGGCAGTCTGTTTAAATCATCCGATCTGAACAAAACGCTTAAACATAGGCTTCTAGCATGGAATGGCTTTTAGACCCCAATATCTGGATTGGTCTGCTGACTCTGGTAATACTAGAGATCGTACTCGGAATCGATAATCTTATTTTTATCGCGATTCTGGCCGATAAGTTGCCGCCGCATCAGCGCGACAAGGCAAGGCTAATAGGACTGTCGCTGGCGCTGGTCATGCGGCTTGGGTTGTTGACCATCGTCTCCTGGCTGGTCACCCTTACTACGCCATTGTTTTCCATTGGGTCATTTTCTTTTTCGGGAAGAGACCTGATCTTGCTGCTGGGCGGAGTGTTCTTGCTTGTCAAAGCCACGACAGAGCTGCATGAGCGGCTGGAGGGCACAGCCCACAGCCACAATAAGTCCAAAGGGTACGCCAGCTTTGCCGTGGTTGTGGCGCAAATAGTCGTTTTGGATGCAGTCTTTTCGCTGGATGCCGTTATTACCGCGGTTGGCATGGTCGACGAGCTGGCTGTAATGATGATCGCCGTTATCATTTCCATCGGTTTAATGATGTGGGCGTCCAAGCCGCTTACACGCTTCGTGAATGCACACCCTACCGTGGTCGTGCTTTGCCTTAGTTTCTTACTAATGATTGGCCTGAGCCTCACGGCCGAAGGCCTTGGATTCAAGATCCCGAAAGGCTATTTGTACGCAGCCATCGGCTTCTCGATAATTATTGAATTCTTCAATCAGGTGGCGCGGCGCAGCCTGCTAAGAAATGAAGCTCGTTTACCACTGCGCGACCGCACGGCCGAAGCCGTGCTGCGAATGCTGGGCAGCAAGCCAAGATCTGAAATTGATGAAGTCTCGTCCGACTACGCATTGCAATCGGACGAGCCAACCTTCCGTGCCGAAGAGCGCAGCATGGTAAGCGGCGTACTAACATTGGCCGAGCGTTCGATCCGGTCCATCATGACGCCACGCACCGAGATCTCGTGGATCAACCTGGACGATGATCCGGCAACAATCCAGCGTCACCTGCGCGACACTCCCCACAGCTTTTTCCCGGTATGCCGCGGCGAACTTGATCAAATTCTGGGTGTGGCCAGGGCTAAAGACCTGATGGCAGACATGATCGACGACAACGATCTTAAAAACCTGCCCAGCCTGCGGCAGCCCATTATTGTGCCCGAACGGACCGGCGTGCTTAGCGCCATGGAAACGCTGAAAAAATCGAAAGGCCAGTTGGTAATGGTTACGGACGAGTATGGCGCTATCCAGGGTCTCCTGACCCCTATCGATATACTCGAAGCCATCGCCGGCGAGTTTCCCGACGAAGACGAGCAGCCAACGATTCAAGCAATTGGCCCGGAACATTGGCGCGTCGACGGCGCAACCGATCTGCACTACCTTGCCCAGGTACTGGAGACCGAAAGCTTGCTAACCAACGGCGATTCGTTCACATCCGTGGCCGGATTTCTGCTGGATCGCCTTGGCACATTACCCGAAGTAGGCGCGGCGCTTGAGTCGGGCGGCCTAAGGTTTGAAATTGTCGACGTCGTCAATCGCCGAATCGCGTTGGTCGATGTAACGCGCATCGCCGCGCCATGATATTAAAACCGGACGCTGGCGCGCTTAACAAAGACGGTTCAATGCCATGCTAAGATTTCCGCAATGGTACTAACCGCCGGAATACAAATCCATAATGACAAAACGGGCCCGCTCAATAACCGCCAGCACCTGGGCTGCCCTGGGTGGAAAACCTGACGCGCTTAACAAGCTTGAATTCACCGGCAATGGCGATCTGCCATCCACCTATGCGGTTACCGATTTGGCCAGCGCCACGGTTGCTACAGCGGCACTGGCGCTGGCGGACCTCGTCAGCTGCCGCACCGGAGCCGCGCCCGCTGTTACCGTTAACCGCAGGTTGTCGTCGTTCTGGTATGCATCGTCAATCCGGCCGCTGGGCTGGGCGCTTCCGTCATTGCGTGATTCGATTACCGGCGACTACCGTACAACCGACGGTTGGCTAAGACTACATACCAATGCGCCGCATCATCGTGAAGCGGCAGAACGCGTTCTTGGCTGCCACGGCTCCCATGAAGACATCGCCAAAGCCGTAAGTGCTTGGTCGAAACGCGAACTTGAATCGGCCATCGTCGCTAGCGGCGGGTGCGCTGCTGAAATGCGTTCGGAAGCAGAATGGTCACTGCACCCGCAAGGGCAAGCCATCGCCGCTGAACCGCTGATTCATCAAACTATTCAGCATCCAGGCATACAGGCCAACTGGGAAATCCCCGCATCAAAACCACTTGCAGGCATTCGCGTCCTTGACCTGACGCGGGTTCTAGCAGGGCCTGCCGCCAGCCGCGTCCTCGCCGGCTTCGGCGCCGAAGTACTGCGGATCGATCCGCCCGACTGGAACGAGGATGGCGTCGCGCCGGATGTCACCCTGGGCAAGCGCTGTGCGCGGCTCGATCTTCGCACAGCGCAGGGACGCACAAGCTTTGAACAACTTCTTTCAACCGCCGACGTACTGCTTCACGGATATCGTCCCGAAGCGTTAGAGGCTCTGGGGTATGGCGCGATGAAGCGGCGCGCCTTTTCTCCCGGCCTCGTCGATGTATGCCTTAATGCCTATGGATGGAGCGGCCCATGGGCCGGCCGCCGTGGATTCGACAGCCTGGTGCAAATGAGTTCCGGAATCGCCGATGCCGGACAAAAATGGCAGCAGGCCGGCAAACCGTACCCCCTCCCTGTCCAGGCGCTCGATCACGCCACTGGCTATCTTATGGCTGCTGCAGCCATCTCGGGACTTGCACGGCGCGTGCGAAGTGGATGCGCAACGCAGGCACGCCTTTCACTGGCACGAACAGCGAAACTGCTTACTGATCAGGGCCTGATCGAAAGCTCGACCGATTTTGCGCTGGAAACCAGCGCAGATTGGTCACCAGGCATAGAAAAAACCACATGGGGGGATGCACGCCGCCTGCATCCCCCCATGCTCGTGTCAGGCAGCCCAATGCACTGGGCCCTTCCCGCGTCGGCGCTAGGCTCGGCACGCGCTTCCTGGTCCTGATTCCATTTCCAAATCAACCGTGCGCTGTGTCGGCTTCGCTTGCCGTACAAACGTACTGTCTACGCTTCACCTTCGTGCTCACAATTGATTTGAAAATGGAATAAGCTCCAAATCAACTGTTAGCTGTGTCGGCGCAGCAGTCGTACAAAAGGTACTGTCTGCGCTTCACCTGCGTGTTCACTATTGATTTAGAGATGGAATCAGCACGTTCGACAAGGCACGTGCCGATGATTGACGGCCTGTTAACGGCCTGACTCGTGCGGCCATCGTCTGATCATTATTTAAAAGTTACGGCCCGATTCCTGCAAAATCTGCTGCGCTTTTAGCATTACGGGACGATCCACCATCTTGCCGTCAACCGCCACAGCGGCTCCCTGCGCATCCGTTGCAGCCTGTAGTATCCGCTCGGCCCACGCAATGTCGTCGGGCGTCGGCTGAAAACAGGTATTCACATAGCTTACCTGCCGTGGATGAATACAAAGTTTGCCGCCGAATCCTATGCGGCGCGCCCGCAAAGTATCATTCGTTAATTGCCCGGCGTCGTCAATCGCCGTATTTACACCGTCGACCGGCGGCATAATGCCGGCAAGGCGCGAAGCCAGCACCAATTGGGAACGAAAATACAGAAGCTCTTCCCCGTCGCCGTCTATGCCCAGGTCAAGCTTGAAATCAATCGACCCGAACAGCAGTCGCTGCACCCCAGGCGCTTGAGCAACAGCACACACATTTGCAAACCCCCGGGCGCTTTCAATCAGAGGCAAAACCTTGGCTGCGCCGCTGCTTACAACCGCCTCTATATCGCACGCGACCTCGGCCTTGGGCAACACAATACCCGCCACGCCCGGTAAACCGCATAGCGCCAGATCGTCATGAAACCATTCTGTGTCGGCAGCATTGATACGAACGAGTACTGGCCTATCGGCAGACACCCAATCGGCCACCGCCGTCCGGGCGACCGTTTTTTGAGAAGGAGGAACCGCGTCCTCCAGGTCGACAATGACGGCGCCGGCGCCCGCTGCAAGGGCCTTGGCAAACCGCTGCGGATTTGTGGCGGGAACAAACAGATAAGAACGAGGAATAAGATCGGACATGAGGCTACCAAGAAAAAGGCGAACGGATTATAAAAACAGGTTATGAAAAAAAGGGCTTTGCCTAAATGACGTATTGCGTACGCAAGCCGGCAATAGCGTTATCGTCGTAGCCAAGCTCCGCCAGGATGGCATCGGTGTGCTCTCCCAGAGCAGGCACCGCACCCATACAGGCAGTGAAAGCGTCGGTGACGCCTGGCGGCAGCAGCGCCGGCACTCGGCCTACAGGCGTGTCCACATCCATCCAGCGCCCCCTGGCTTTCAATTGGGGGTGCTCCCATAAATCGTGCATGTCGTTCATTTGCGCGTTGGCAATTTGTGCTGCATCAAGCCGGGCAATCACCTGCGCGCCGGTCAGCCCCGAAAACACATCCAGAATAATGGCTGCCAGATCCTGGCGGGCTGCCGAGCGGCTTGAGTTTGTAGAATATTTGGGATCTGTTGCCAGCGTGGGCTTGCGCAGCACTTCATTGCAAAATACAACCCACTCCCGTTCGTTCTGCAACCCCAGCATAACCGTTTTCCCATCGCCCGCCTGAAATGGGCCGTACGGATAAATGGTTGAATGCGAAGCCCCTGCGCGTGGCGGTGGGGCCGCTTTATCGATGGCGTAGTAAAGGGGGTAGCCCATCCACTCGACCATGCTTTCAAGCATGGATACATCGATATTACAACCCTGGCCGCTTTTCCCGCGCTGAATCAGCGCGGCCAGAATATTGGAATAGGCGTACATGCCGGCGGCAATATCGGCAACGGAACACCCCGCTTTGGCAGGCTCGTCAGGCGAACCGGTAACAGACAAGAATCCCGCCTCGCTTTGAATCAGCAAATCGTAGGCTTTCTTGTCACGGTAAGGCCCGTCTGCGCCATACCCCGAGATGTCGCACACGATCAACCTGGGAAACTGTTCACGCAACGCTTCATACGACAGGCCCAACCGCGCTGCGGCGCCGGGTGCCAGGTTCTGTACCAGAACGTCCGCATTTTCCAGCAACTGCATCAAAATGCTGTTGGCCTGGCCCTGTTTGATGTCAAGCGTCAGGCTTTCCTTGGACCGGTTGGTCCACACGAAGTGTGATGCCAGGCCGCGTACCCGCTCATCGTAGGCACGAGCGAAATCACCGGTGCCGGGTCGCTCGATCTTGATAACGCGCGCGCCAAGGTCGGCCAGTTGACGGGTGCAGAACGGAGCGGCTATCGCATGCTCCAGGGTTATGACGGTAACTCCATCCAAAGGACGCATCGGTCTTTCCTGCTTAAAATGAACGCGGCATGCCAAGCACGTGCTCGGACACGTACGACAAAATCAAGTTGGTCGAAATAGGCGCCACCTGATACAAACGCGTTTCCCTGAATTTTCGCTCGACATCGTATTCGCAGGCGAACCCGAAACCGCCATGAAACTGCAGGCAGGCATTGGCGGCTTCCCACGATGCATCCGCCGCAAGCATTTTCGCCATATTAGCTTGCGTGCCGCAAGGCTGGTGAGCATCGAATAATTCACATGCCTTGAAACGCATGAGGTTGGCCGCCTCCAGATTGATATAGGCTTTGGCAATGGGAAACTGAACGCCCTGGTTCTGCCCGATAGGACGGCCAAACACAATACGCTCGTTAACGTATTTAGTTACTCTATCGATGAACCAGTAACCGTCACCAATACACTCTGCGGCAATCAATGTACGTTCTGCATTAAGCCCGTCCAGAATATATTTAAATCCTTTGCCTTCCTCTCCAATCAGGTTCTCTTGGGGAATTTCCAGATTCTCGAAGAAAAGCTCGTTGGTTTCATGGTTGACCATGTTCGGAATGGGCCGCACCGTCAGGCCATTTCCGATGGCATCACGTAAATCCACCAGAAAAATAGACATGCCTTCGGACTTTCTTTTGACCTCGTCCAGGGGCGTAGTGCGCGCCAGCAAAATCATCAGATCGGAATGCTGCACCCGCGAAATCCATACCTTCTGACCATTGACGACGTATCGATCGCCTTTTTTTACGGCCGTTGTCTTGATTTTGGTCGTGTCGGTGCCAGTGGTGGGCTCGGTCACACCCATGGTTTGCAGCCGCAACTCGCCGCTGGCGATCTTGGGCAGGTAAAGCTCTTTCTGCCTTGCCGAGCCATGGCGCAACAAGGTACCCATGTTGTACATCTGACCATGACAGGCGCCGGAATTACCTCCCGACCGGTTTATTTCCTCCATGATCACCGAGGCTTCCGTCAGGCCAAGGCCCGATCCGCCATACTCGGCCGGAATCAAGGCCGCCAGCCAACCCGCTTTGGTCAGGGCCTCGACAAATGCCTCCGGATAGCCGCGTTGTTCATCGATCTTGCGAAAATATTCGTCAGGAAACCCGGCGCATAAAGCGCGCACCGCATCGCGTATATCCGAATAGGCATCATGCTGCTGTTTAAACATTCTTGAATTCCACTGTTATCGGTTGAAAACCCGGACACAGTGCCTACTGTGTCTGCGTGACGCGCTTGGCTTACGTATTCATCGTCGACCGCCCAGGCACGATGGCAGCCGAGGCATCAAACTTTATCTTGCACCCTTCGCGCCTTACGCCCTTAGCCTTACGCCGTTACCGCGAAGCAACAAGTGTCTTCCAACAACTCAATGATGACAATCTGAATTTTTGGAAGGGGGTCTTAACTTCAGGTTGAAACATCAGCGACAGCCAATTCTGGCGCTGTATGTTTCAATGATCATGCAGCGCCAGCGGAAGGGCCGTTTTATACAAAACCTGCTTCAAGGCAAAGCTGGACCGGATCTTATTGATACCGGGAATTGGAGTGAGCTGCTCAAGAATAAAGTGTTCCAGCGCGGCTATATTGGCTACGGCAACGCGAATCAAATAGTCGGAGTCACCCGTCATCAAATAGCACTCCATAACCTCGTCGTGCTCTGCAATACGCTTTTCAAAGTGAGCCAGCGCCTGCTTGTCCTGGGACTGTAAGCTGATCGAAATAAACACATTCAGCCCCAACCCCAGAGCTGCGGCATTGGCCAGGGCAACATAGCGCGTAATAATCCCGGCCGTCTCCAGCGCGCGAACCCGAACCAGACACGGCGAGGGTGACAAATGCACGCGCCGGGCCAACTCCACATTACTAAGCGAGCCATCGCGCTGCAATTCATTCAAAATCCGCAAATCGGTCATATCAAGCGTCATTATTCCGCCTCTTTATTTATTACCGCATTTTATGCTGTTTACAAACGATTTTGACGTTAATTTCAATACCAAATTCTTCAATGCGTGGTTCAGAATAAAGGTGTATTGCAAATCCGCTTCGACGTTAACCGGAAAGCCCAACTCACTTAAACAGGCGCGCCATGAATTCCACTGTCCCACTTCACTATTTACTGAACGATCCTGCGTCGGATAGCGACGCCATCGATGTGGACCCCGAAGAAACAGCCGAATGGCGCGACGCCTTCCACTCGCTCATAGCCGCCCATGGCGAACAACGTGCCGCTTTTATGATGGGCGAACTGTGCAGGCTGGCACAAGGCAGTCAGCTTTCATGGAAACCCCCGATGGGAACCGCCTATATCAACACAATTGCCGTGGACCGGCAGCCCGTGTTTCCCGGCGATTTCTCTATAGAGGAACGGCTGGGCGCGATCATGCGCTGGAACGCACTGGCGATGGTGGTACGGGCCAATGCGGCTTATGGCGAACTGGGCGGGCATATTGCCAGCTATGCAAGCGCGGCGGATCTGTTCGAGGTCGGCTTCAACCATTTTTTTCATGCTCGCAACGACGCCGAACATAAACACGGCGGCGACCTGGTGTTTTTTCAACCGCACAGCGCGCCCGGCGTATATGCACGGGCTTTCCTGGAAGGCCGTCTTAGTCAGGACGACCTGGCTCATTACCGCCAGGAAATACGCGGGCCGCAATCCGGCGCCCGCGGCTTGTCCAGCTACCCCCATCCCTATTTAATGCCTGATTTCTGGCAGTTTCCCACTGGCTCGATGGGCATCGGACCCATAAGCTCGATTTACCAGGCGCGCTTTATGCGTTATTTAACGCATCGAAAACTGCTTGACTGCGCCGGCCGCAAGGTATGGGGCGTATTTGGCGATGGCGAAATGGACGAACCCGAATCCATGAGCGCGCTGACCCTGGCGGCTCGCGAAGGGCTTGATAATCTGGTGTGGGTCGTTAACTGCAATCTGCAACGGCTTGATGGACCAGTGCGAGGTAACGGCCATGTGATTGATGAGCTCGAAAAATTATTTTCCGGCGCTGGCTGGAACGTTATCAAAGTGTTGTGGGGCAGCGACTGGGACAATCTATTCGCGCGCGACCTTACCGGGGCCCTGACCCACGCTCTGTCCAATACGGTCGACGGCCAGATGCAAACCTTCGCAGCCAACAATGGTCAGTACAATCGTGAACATTTTTTCGGCCAAAACGACGCCCTGACCCGACTTGTTGAAGGGATGAGCGACGAACAAATCGACAACTTGCGACGTGGCGGGCACGACCTGGTCAAAATCCATGCCGCTTATGCCGCCGCCGCACGCCACAAGGGGCAGCCCACGGTCATCTTCGCTCACACAAAAAAAGGATACGGCATGGGTAGCGCCGGCCAGGGTCGCATGACGACGCACTCCCACAAAAAATTCGAAGATACGGACCTGATTGAGTTTCGCAATCGCTTCGACCTGCCGCTCAGCGACGAGCAGGTGCTGAATCTGGAGTTCTATAAACCCGCCGAAGACAGCCCCGAAATGCGTTACTTGCATGCGCAGCGTAAAAAACTGGGCGGCTTCCTGCCGGCAAGAACAACCCTGGCGCAACCATTAACCGCACCGGAAGCCGCAGACTTCGGCAAGTTCGCGCTTAAACCGGAAGGCAAGGAAATGTCGACCACCATGGCATTCGTACGCATGCTGGCCGCACTGCTTAAAGAAAAAGAGCTGGGCCCACGGATTGTTCCCATTGTGGCCGACGAAGCACGCACGTTTGGCATGGCAAACCTGTTCAAGCAGGTAGGCATCTATTCCAGTGTAGGACAGCGCTATGAACCCGAAGACATCGGCTCCATACTAAGTTACCGCGAAGCCCTTGACGGGCAAATTCTGGAGGAAGGCATTAGCGAGGCGGGTGCGATTTCCAGTTGGGTAGCGGCGGCAACCAGCTATAGCGTGCATGGCATAACCATGCTGCCGTTTTACATTTACTATTCGATGTTCGGCTTTCAGCGTGTAGGCGATTTGATCTGGGCCGCCGCCGACCAGCGCCCACGCGGATTTCTGATCGGCGCGACTTCGGGACGCACCACTCTGGGCGGCGAGGGACTTCAGCACCAGGACGGAACCAGCCACCTGCATGCGGCCAGCATACCCAATTGCAAAGCCTACGATCCGGCGTTTGCAGGCGAGCTGGCTGTAATCATAGACCGCGGCCTGCACGAAATGGTGTCAGAGCAACAAGACGTTTTCTACTACATCACTGTCATGAACGAGAACTACGCACAACCTAACTTACCAGACGACGTACACGACGACATCATCCGCGGCGGCTATCAATTCGGCAGCTACAAGGCCCATGAAATCGACACGGACCGTGTCGCTGAACCGGCAGCGTCAACCCAAGACCGGGTCACGCTGCTGGGATCGGGCGCAATTCTTCCGGAAGTAATCAAAGCCGCGGAAGAACTGGCCAGGCGCGGCATTGCCAGCGACGTATTCAGCATTACGAGTTGGAGTGAACTGGCACGTGACGGACAGCGCAGCGAAACCGCCGAACTGCATGGCAAAAACGCGACGCAGCCTTTCATTACTGAACAACTGGCCCGTTCAGGCGGCCCTATCGTAGCGGCAACCGACTACGTGCGCCTGGTGGCAGAGTCGATCCGCGCGTATGTGCCGCCTGGACGGCGGTACATAACGCTGGGCACCGATGGTTTCGGACGCAGCGACACACGCACCGAACTGCGCCGCTTCTTTGAGGTTGACGCCCAGGCCATAGTCAATGCTGCACTGGTTGGCCTGGGACGCCCGGCGAACTAGGGAAGCTCTGAACAAGTCGAGCGGGAAGCAGGCGCTGCGGTTCGGGATGGGATGCTAGGCGCAAACCGCAGTGATAGCCGTAGCTATCGCGAGGATTTGCAACGCAGCAGACCGCCCGAATCCGCAGATGCATGCGGCGCGAGGACTTGTTCAGAGCT
>DATCVA010000336.1:0-10874 GCA_036567205.1 Eoetvoesiella sp.
TTAACCGGAATATTGGTGTGAACGTTACCGTCGCCAGCGTGCATGTGCAGGGCTACAAAAACCCGGCCTTTCAACACGCGATCGTGAATCGCCTGGATTTCGGCCAGCACCGCGGCGCAATCAGCCCCGGCAAAGTAACGCTCCATTAATGCGCGCACCTCTGTTTTCCAGGAAATACGCACAGTATGATCCTGGACCACATCAAAAACCCGTGCTGCCGGCTGCGTGCCGACACGCGCTGCCAGTGTTTCGCCCAAGTCTTGCAAGCCCAGATTCGCCAGGGTGGTTAAACTTTGTTCCAATGAATCATCAAGATTTTGCAACAACCACGTCCAGCGTCCACGTACCTGCTGAATGGTGCGTATGGCATCCTGAGTCCGTTCCGCCAGGATTTCGGCCCGCGTATGTTGGGCATCATCGTGGTCTTCAATTTTACCGACAGGCAAATCTTCGCTGCGTAAAAACGTCTCGAGTTCGTCAAGCAAACGCAGTTTGTTACGGGTAGACAACTCGATATTGATACGTTCGATTTCGTCGGTGTATTCGCCCATGCGATTCAATGGAATCACAACGTCTTCATTGATTTTGAAGGCATTCGTGTGACGGGCGATCGCCGCTGTACGCGCACGGTCGAGCCAGAATTTCTTACGAGCCTCGGCGCTGACCGCAACAAAACCCTCGCCGTGGCGCGTATTGGCGATGCGAACGACCTCACTGGCCGCAACGGCCACCGCGTCGGCATCGTCGCCGACAATATCGCCGATCAGAACCATTTTAGGAAGGCCGCCGCGCTTGCTTTTGGTGGCATAGCCCACCGCCCGCAAATAGCGCTCGTCCAGATGTTCAAGACCCGCCAAAATAGCCCCTCGCCGGCGACCTTCGCCGTCAAGGTAATCTTTGACCTCGACGATTGACGGAATGGCATCGCGCGCCTGACCAAAGAACTCCATACAGACAGTACGCGTATGGCTGGGCAAGCGATGCAAGATCCAGCGCGCCGAAGTAATCAGGCCATCGCAACCTTCTTTTTGCACGCCCGGCAAACCCGCCAGAAATTTGTCGGTTACGTCTTTGCCCAAACCTGCCTTACGAAAACGCGTACCGTCGATGGTCAACGTTTCGGTACGCAACAGCCGGGCTCCGGGAGCGTCATTGCCATCAAACCATTTAAGTTCGAAATGCGCCTGGGCAACATCATGTATTTTTCCCTGGTTGTGTTCAAGCCGCGTTACCTCAAGCCAATCGCCTTGCGGGTCGACCATGCGCCACCACGCCAGATTATCGAGTGCCGTACCCCATAAAACCGCCTTTTTACCGCCCGCATTCATGGCAACGTTGCCGCCCACGCATGAGGCATCGGCAGAGGTCGGGTCTACCGCAAACACAAAGCCGGCTTCTTCGGCAGCCTCGGCAACCCGCCTGGTTACTACTCCAGCGCCCGAAAGCACCGTCGTAACAGGCTCGGCCACCCCCGGCAAGGCAATCGCCTCGACCGCGCCCAAGGTATCGAGCTTTTCGGTGTTAATGACAACCGAACGCCACGTTAAAGGAATAGCGCCGCCGGTATAGCCGGTACCGCCCCCCCGGGGGATAATGGTCAGCTCCAACTCGATACAGGCACGCACCAGCGCCGCCATTTCTTTTTCGGTATCTGGGGTTAAAACCACAAACGGATACTCGACGCGCCAGTCAGTGGCATCAGTTACGTGCGAAACACGTGACAGGCCGTCGAATTTAATATTGTCTTTTGCCGTAACGCGAGCCAGCCGACGCTGCACCTTTTTGCGCAAATCATGGGTAAGCTGGAACTCGTTCTCAAACGCGGCTACCGCTGCGCGTGCTGCCTGCAGCAGCCGCGCTACTTTATCGTCGCGGCTAAAATCGCTGGAATCGCGCCGCTGGTTAATTTCGGACAAGCGGTGATTTAGCGCCTCGATAAGCAAACGGCGGCGTTTAGGGTTATCGAGCAGGTCATCCAGCAAATACGGATTACGCCGCACCACCCAGATGTCGCCCAGCACTTCAAACAACATGCGCGCCGAACGGCCCGTGCGTCGTTCGCTACGCAGGTCGGAAAGCCATTGCCACGCTTCTTCACCAAGTAATCGCGCGACAATTTCACGATCAGAAAATGAAGTGTAGTTATAGGGAATTTCACGCAGGCGTGGCGTTGCAAGGGCGGGTGCCGAAGCGGCAAGCAAATGACTGGCTAGAGGGGCGTTCATGGCGTCACAAAAGAAGGGAATTGCATTATCAACCCCAAGTTTACTCGAATGCGCAAAAAGGCTCGCCCCTGCCCGCTGCGGAACTTGACCAACAAAGCATCACCCACGCCCTTATCCATTGCCAAACCAAAGGCGAACACAAAGGCAAAGGGCAGGCAGTACATGTGTACGGCAAGCGAAGCCGACACAGTCCCCGGTTGATTTGGAAAATAACTCATGCATTCCATTGCCAAATCAATCGTAAGCACGAAGGCAAAGCGCAGACAGTACATGTGTACGGCAAGCGAAGCCGACACAGCTCACGGTTGATTTGGCAATGGAATTACATGGCTTGGGGAAACATCCACAATAACGCCGCCGTCATGATGGCATATCGCAGGAGCTTGCCCAGCGCCATGTAACAAACGCTAGGCCAAAATGGAAGCTTTAACCAACCGGCGACTGCACATAGCGGGTCACCCACGAACGGCAGCCAGGAAAAAAATAATAAGGGCGGCCCCAGTCGATGGGTCCAGTGGCTGATTTGTGCGTGCCAGCGCCCCCCCGCTTTTTTCTTGTGCACATGGCGGCCTTCAGTATGACCGTGCTTTTCGTGCCAGCGCTCGTACGCTTTTTCGGCCCCCAACCCCATGCCATACGAAATAATACCGCCCAGGGTATTACCCAGAGTGGCCACCAGAACCGTCCACCAGAACATGGAAGGCTCGAGTTTCACAAAGCCGAAGACGGCCGCTTCCGAGCCCAGCGGCAGCAGGGTTGCAGACAGCAAACTAACAAGGAAAACGGCGCTAAGCCCTACTTTGGGCAATGCCAACGTAAGGAGCAACCAATGTATCGAGGACTGCAGCCATGCTTCCATAGCCCGCTAGTGTAGCTGCGATGGCCCGGCATTGCAGTAAAAAGTGCTGTGGTAATCTACCTGTTTACGTGATTCTTTCACCCCTTTCCGCTCATCATGTCCACCGACTATTTAAAACGCATTCTCACCTCAAAAGTTTACGATGTTGCTATCGAGTCTTCTTTAGAATTTGCTCCGCAAATTTCAGCGCGAATTAACAATAAAGTATTTCTCAAGCGCGAAGACACCCAAGAGGTTTTCAGTTTTAAGTTGCGCGGGGCCTACAACAAAATGGCCAACCTGACACCGGCCGAACTCAAACGCGGTGTTATTGCCGCGTCCGCCGGCAACCACGCACAAGGCGTAGCGATGTCGGCAAAGCGCCTGGGCTGCCGGGCCCTTATCGTCATGCCCACCACAACACCTACGGTTAAAATCGACGCCGTGCGCGGGTTTGGGGGTGAAGTCGTGCTAATGGGCGACAGTTTCTCGGATGCCTACGCGCACGCCAAAGAGCTCGAAAAAAAAGAAAAACTGACTTTCGTCCATCCGTTTGACGATCCCGACGTCATTGCCGGCCAAGGCACCATCGGCATGGAAATTTTGCGCCAACACCCCGGCCGTATTGACGCTATTTTTATACCGATCGGCGGAGGCGGCCTGATTGCCGGAGTCGCAACCTATATTAAGCAACTGCGTCCCGGCATCAAAATAATCGGTGTTCAAACAGAAGACTCCGACGCCATGGTACGCAGTAACACTGCGGGCCGGCGCATCGAACTGAGCGACGTAGGCTTGTTCTCGGACGGCACGGCAGTCAAGCTGGTCGGCGCTGAAACATTCCGCCTTACCAAACAATATGTTGATGACTTTATTACCGTAGACACCGACGCCATTTGCGCCGGCATTAAAGATGTCTTCCAGGATACCCGCAGCGTTCTGGAGCCTGCCGGCGCCCTCGCGCTGGCAGGCGCCAAACGTTATGCCGCACTGAACAAATGGAAAGACAAAACCATTGTCGCCATTACATCGGGCGCCAATATGAATTTCGACCGGCTGCGTTTCGTTGCCGATCGTGCTGATGTCGGCGAAGCGCGCGAAGCCGTATTTGCACTGACCCTGCCCGAAAAGCGCGGTAGTTTTTTGCGTCTTTGCGAGGCAGTCGGAAACCGCAGTGTTACCGAATTCAACTATCGCATTTCCGATTCGCAAAGCGCCCACGTTTTTGTCGGCTTACAGATAGCCTCGGCAGCAGACCCCGACAAGATCGCCGCCAGCTTTCGTAAAAAGGGTTTTGCCACACTGGACCTGACCGGCGATGAAATGGCTAAAACCCATCTGCGCCATATGGTGGGTGGGCGTTCCGGTCTGGCCGAGCATGAAATGCTGTTTCGTTTCGAGTTTCCCGAACGCCCTGGCGCGCTCATGAAGTTTTTAAGCTCAATGAGCCCGGAGTGGAATATCAGTCTGTTCCATTACCGCAACCAAGGTGACGACTACGCTCGGATTCTGGTGGGCATACAAGTCCCGCCGACCGACAAAAAAGCCTTTAAGATTTTCCTGGATTCGCTTGGCTATCCGCACTGGAACGAAACCGAAAATCCAGCCTACAAGCTGTTTTTATGAACACAACAAAGCCCGGCGAACCGGGCTTTGTTGTACTTATAAAATCCAGACACCTATAACGTAGCCTCGGTAAAGCTGCATACGGTATAAACCGGCAAGCCGGTTGCCTTTACCGCGCCTGACCCGCCCAACTCGGGCAAATCGATAATGGCGGCGGCCTCGACCACGTTGGCGCCAAGGCGCTGCAACAGCTTGGCGGCTGCTACCATTGTGCCGCCCGTGGCGATCAAATCGTCAATCAGCAAAACACGCTGGCCGGGCCGCACAGCATCGGTATGCATTTCAACGGACGCGTTGCCGTATTCCAGCGAATACTCTTCAGCCAATGTCCGGAATGGCAATTTCCCTTTTTTACGCACCGGAACAAAGCCCAGATTCAACTCATACGCAAGCACCGAGCCCAATATAAATCCACGGGCGTCCACCCCCGCAACCAGATCGAGCCGGTGCCGCATATAGCGATAAACAAACAAATCGATCAAGACACGGAAGGAACGTGGATCTTGCAAAATGGGGGTGATGTCGCGAAATGTAACGCCGGGTTTGGGCCAATCCGGCACGCTGCGGACCGCGTTGCGAATATACTCGGCAGTATCAATATGCATTTAAATCGCCATAGAACGGAAAAAGATGAGTTAGGGTTAACTATAACCTTATTACGAGCCCAACTATATGCGAACAAGCTATCTTTCAACCGGGAAATCCGTTTTTTTCAAGCATGCAATCAACTGAAACCGGCCATAAACTGAAGAATGACAATCCGGCGCCCCAGTGCGTTTAAAATCGGGCCATGAAAACCACAACCACACTGACCTCTGCCGACATGCTGGCTTCGGCGCACCGTACGTTTGCCATCGAGATTGCCGCTCTGCAGGCGCTTGATGGACGTCTGGATGACTCCTTCAGCGACGTCGTTGCCATGATACTTGAGTGTCAGGGACGCATAGTGGTTACCGGCATCGGAAAATCCGGCCATATCGCCAAAAAAATCGCCGCTACCCTGGCTTCCACTGGAACACCGGCATTTTTCATGCACGCGGCCGAAGCCATTCACGGCGACCTGGGCATGCTGACGCAGCAAGACATTGTATTGGCCATTTCGTATTCGGGCACGGCACAGGAACTTCTGACCGTATTGTCGGTCGTCAAACGCATGGGAGCCAAGCTCATCGCCATGACCGGCCACCCCCAATCAGACCTTGCCCTCAATGCCGACCGGCATTTAAATGTTCACGTCGAGCAAGAGGCCTGTCCGCTTAATCTGGCGCCTACCGCCAGCACCACGGCGACCCTGGCTCTGGGTGATGCCATTGCGGTGGCCTGCCTCGAGGCGCGAGGCTTCAGTACGGAAGACTTCGCCCGCTCTCATCCGGGCGGAGCGCTGGGCCGGCGGCTGCTGACGCACGTGCGCGACGTTATGCGCGAAGGCGACGCTTTGCCTATTGTGCGGGCCGCCACTCCCATCCCGGAGGCGCTGATTGAGATGTCTCACAAAAGCATGGGCATGACTATCGTCGTCGACGAGCACGCTCACCCTGTTGGTATTTTTACCGACGGAGACTTACGCCGGCTCATCAGCCGCCATGGCGACATCCGCCCATTAACAGTGGCTGACGGCATGAGCCGGAACCCCCGATGCGTTTCGCCTGGCGCGCTGGCCATCGAGGCCGCCATGCTGATGGACGCCAATCGTCTGACACAAGTACTCGTTGTCGACGATACAGGGCTACTATTAGGTGCTTTACACATGCACGACTTATTGGCAGCGAAGGTTATTTAATTATGAACATTTCCAATACGACTCACCCCGTTGAAGCGATGATCCTGGCAAAAGTGGCGCCGCTTGTGCGCGAACGCGCACAGCAAGTGCGGGTTATGGCTTTCGATGTCGACGGCGTATTGACCGATGGCAGCCTCTGGTACGGTAAACATGGCGAAGTGGTAAAACGCTTTAACGCACTGGACGGGCATGGCCTGCGCCTGATGCGCGAAAGCGGCATCGTTGTAGCCCTGATTACCGGGCGCGAAGGCGCTATTGTGGCGCGCCGCGCTGCCGAGCTGGGCATCTCGGTTGTTTTACAAGGGGTGCGCGACAAAGTACAAGCACTTAATGCCTTGGCTCAGGAACAGGGCTACACCCTGGACCAGATAGGCTATATGGGCGACGACCTCATCGACCTTGCCGCCTTGCAGCGCGTCGGTTTTTCAGCCAGCGTGCCAGGAGCGCCTTCCTATGTCGCGCAGGCCGTGCACTGGGTGTCTTCCGAGCGTGGCGGCGAGGGCGCGGCACGAGAATGCTGCGACCTGATTCTGGCGGCCCAGGGCCGGCTAGCGGCCTTCTTTGGCACCAACGCCCGCATTCTGGACGGCATCACACAGTAAACCATGAAAGAACGCATCCCTGCGGTTATCGCCGTTATATTGCTTATAACCCTGGTGCTTGCCACGTACTGGGCGGCCGACTACGCCCGGCGATCCATTCCGGTCGAACCGCCACGGCGCATCACCCACGAGCCCGATTCGTGGGCGGAAAAGTTCATCATGATACGCACCGACATCCATGGCATGGCCATTAACCGCATGGAAGGCGTAACCATGCAGCATTACCCGGACGATGACTCATACGAGGTCACCACCGCCAAGGCAATTGGCCAGCAACCCGGGTCCCCCATTACCATTGGAACGTCCAAAACCGCCATCATGGATCAGGACGGAAGCCGGGTTATTATGCGAGGCAATGCACATTTACACCGCGTCGCTGATAAAGACCGCGCCGCGCTTGACGTAAAAAGCGAGCAGCTTACCCTGCTGCCCGATGAAGACATTGTATTTACCGATCTGCCTGCCCTGGTCGTCAATGACAACTCGACCATGAACGGCACAGGCATGCGTTACGATAACAAGACGCGCACCCTGCAAGTTTTCTCAGCTAGCGATGTAAAAATTTCCGGCCAAGACTCCCAAACCAATAAGACTTCTAAAGAACCGAGCCAAACAAGCCCAAAACCATGAATCCAAGACGCCCCACACTACTTTCAACGTGGCTAGCAGCAACCATTCTGATTGCCGCGGCGGCCACCAGCGCGGCCCAACCTGTCGCGGCGACGCCTGAAGCCAGCCCGGCTACCGCTGCCAAGCCCCCCGCCAAACCCAATAACGGCGCAGCGGCCAAAAAACCCGAAGCTGAACCCGATACGCTGATCTTGTCAGACACTCTCAGTTACGACGACGTCAAAAAAGAAAGCGTTTTTACAGGCAACGTCATCATGACACGCGGCCTTATGACGCTGCGCTCCGACAAACTGGTGGTGCGCGAAGATGCCGAAGGCTTTCAATACGGCACCGCCACAGTCGGTCCTAATAAACTGGTCTTTATCCGTCAGGAGGATCCCGCCAAATTCGAAGTGCTCGAAGCCAAGGGCGTGCGCGCGGAATACAATGGCAAGACCGAAGAGGTCGAAATGATCGGCCAGGCCGTTGTCACCCGTTTTGTATGCGGCAAGCAGTTCGATCACATTAGCGGCGAACGCGTCAAATTCAATCAGGCGACCAATACCTATCAAGCCTATAGCGGGCCCAATTCGGCAAGCGCCGGCGGCCGGGTCCGTTCTATTGCTGCGCCACGCGCCAAGTCCGACGCAGCCGCTGCCGAATGCCAGAAAAAATCAGCCAAAGGTTAATTCGCCTCGCGCCAAACGCAATCACTTATACAGGCACACTGATTCATGTCTTTTCCTGCTCAGCCGCATAGCGGCACGACCCGTGCTCCCAGCGCAGCTCACGGCAGCCTGCGCGCCACGGGTCTACGCAAAACCTATGGCAAGCGCACCGTTGTACACGACGTCTCCCTCTCGGTCGACAGTGGCGAGGTGGTAGGCCTGCTGGGACCCAACGGGGCTGGCAAAACCACAAGTTTCTACATGATCGTCGGCATCGTCCCCACTGACGCGGGACGAATCGAAATCGACAACACCTCGATTACCAGCATGCCCATGCATAAACGGGCCCGAATGGGCCTGTCCTATCTGCCCCAGGACGCCTCGGTTTTCCGGCGCCTGACCGTGGAAGAAAATATTCGTGCCGTACTTGAGTTGCAGCTTGATGACTCGGGGCGAAGCCTGTCTTCCGCCCAGATCGGCGAGCATCTCGAATCGCTGCTTGATGAGTTGCAAATTGGACATATTCGGCGCAACACAGCGATCTCATTGTCGGGCGGCGAACGCCGCCGCGTCGAAATCGCCCGCGCCCTGGCCACTCACCCGCGATTTATCCTGCTTGATGAACCTTTTGCAGGTGTCGACCCTATTGCCGTAATCGAAATCCAGCGCATCGTTCAGTTTCTTAAAAGCCGTAATATCGGCGTACTCATTACCGACCACAACGTACGCGAAACACTGGGCATTTGCGATCGGGCTTACATAATCAGCGAAGGAAAAGTGCTTACAGACGGGCATCCCAGCGAAATTATCGACAATGAAGCGGTCCGAAAAGTTTACCTGGGCAAAAATTTTAAAATGTAAGCAGCCGGGCCTGCCTTGCCTATGTAAAGGTCTGTTGGAGCGGCAGCGAACCACTTGATTTAGTTGCCATAATCTATACACTGAAGTTATCGAAAGCCAAAAAGGAGGTCTCTGAAGTTTTGTACAACGCGCATTCTGCGCACCCTGTGTTTTTTTAATAGGAGAGCACAACATGAACCTGAGCATCACTGGTCGTCATCTTGAAGTAACCTCAGCTATTCGCGAATATGTCATGAACAAAATGGCGCGGGTAGCACGGCATTTTGATAATGTTATAGACACCCAGGTCATGCTCTCAATAGAGCGTCTGAAACATACCGCCGAAGTCACTATGCGCTTACGCGGCAAAGACATCCATTGCGAGGCGTCCGACGAAAACCTTTATGCAGCCATCGATTTACTGGCCGACAAAATTGATCGCCAGGTTATAAAATATAAAAGTAAAGTACAGGACCACGCCCACGAACCGGTTAAACGCCAGGAAATTCCTGCCGAGTAACCGTAACTAAACCCAGGTTTAAAAAGCGCGTCCCCGAGTCACGCCGGGGTACAAAAACGTGTCGATAAACTCAGCCATGGCCTCAATCGCTTTGTGGATTGGGGCCTTAGTATTACTACTTTCCATATATGAAGCCCCTTAATTCCATTTCCAAATCAAGCGTGAACGATGCCGGCTTCGCTCCCGTATCAATATGTGCTTGCGTCTCGCCTTCGTGTTCACGTTTAATTCGGAAATGGAATAAGCTCATATAATGTTTGCTATGAACTTAATGTCACGTATTTTGCCACCGCAAAACGTTGTGCTCGACCTGGCCGCCACCAGTAAAAAACGCGCTTTTGAACAGGCCGGCCTGCTTTTCGAGAACCACCACGGGATTGCTCGAACCGCCGTCTTTCAAAGCCTTATCGCACGCGAGCGACTGGGCTCAACCGCACTGGGGCACCATATTGCCGTGCCGCACGGACGAATCAAAGGGTTAAAAGAACCCTGCGCCGCATTCATCCGCCTAGCCGACCCGGTACGTTTCGATGCCAGCGACGGACGCCTGGCCAATTTGCTGTTTTTTTTGCTGGTTCCCGAAACCGCCACGCAACTGCACCTGGATTTACTGGCCGAAATTGCCCGTCTGGTGTCCAATCCAACACTGCGCCAAGCGCTGTCGACAGAAACGGATGTTGCCGTTATTCACCGTCTGCTCACCACCGAGGCGCCCGAGTAACCATACATACCGGTCTATTATGCTAACCATCCAGGAACTCGTCGCTGACAATGCCAGCCAAATATCATTTACTTGGGTAGCCGGGCTTGGATCGGCACAACGGGCAATACCTGACCTTGGCGGATCCGGAGCCGATCTGGTAGGGCATTTAAATCTAATACATCCTGCACGCATTCAGGTATTTGGCAAGGAAGAGCTGTCGTACTACACGCGGTTCGAAACCAAGCGCCGCATACATCACCTGGAAGACCTCGTTGCGGGTGGTGTTCCCGCCATACTGATCGCCGAAAACCTGTCGCCGCCCGACGATCTTCGCGAGTTTTGCAATACGCAGCAAGTTCCGCTGTTAACCGCCGATATCGATGCAGCTCAGCTCATCGATTTGCTGCGTATTTATCTTGGTAAACGCCTGGCAAGCAAAACTATCATGCACGGCGTTTTTATG
>DATCVA010000337.1:0-10311 GCA_036567205.1 Eoetvoesiella sp.
CCAGCTCGTCCAGCATTTGCTGGGCGCTGGCGGGCAGCTTGCCCTTAGGAATACCGACCGGCTCTTTCTTCTGTTCTCGTGCCATGGTTCATCTCCTTGAAGATAATCATAGGCCCGAACACAAAATTCCGGACACTCTCATAAGGGACGCGCATAAAGCAGTTGGCGTCCCCTATTCGTGAACCCTGGCAGGCTATGGAAAACCTGCCCCGAAGCAATTACTTCTTCAACAAGTCGCGGATTTCACGCAGCAAAATAATATCGTCCGGCGTGGCAGCCGCTTCGGTGGCTGCTTCGCGAACCAGCCTTGAACGGGCCTTGTTTGCAGCTTTCACCAGGCAAAACACTACAAACGCCAACAAAATAAAATTAATCAAAATTGTTACGAAATTACCCCATGCCAGTACATTGGCGCCGGCCTTGGTCAGCGCATCGTAAGTATGGGGCCCGGCATAATTTTCTGGCGCCCGAAGCACCCAGAACAAATTGGTGAAATCAACCTGCCCACCCAGAATAAAACTAATGAACGGCATGATTACATCTTTAACAAGCGAATCAATAATTTTTCCAAAAGCCGCCCCGATAATCACCCCAACCGCAAGGTCGAGCATATTCCCTTTAACAGCAAATTCTTGAAACTCGGTTAAGAAACCTTTTGCTTTGCTCATGTCATTATCCTTAATTAATTCACCCGACGGCGGGCTAACGCTATAATACGCGGTTGATGCCATTTAAAATACGCTACAAATAGTGAATGCTATGCCCGCATCGGGCATGAATAAGGATACAAGAATGAGTACGGATATGTCACAGCCCGTTGACGATGGTGCGGTTGATCCCAACCTGCCACCGGATCCCTCGCGCCGTTTTTGGGTAACCACCGCCTGTGCAGTCGGTGGAGTAGCAGGCGTTGCTACTGCAGTCCCTTTTGTGGGTTCATTTGCTCCCTCCGATAAGGCACGTGCAGCCGGCGCTCCGGTCGAGGTCGAAGTCGACAACATTCCTCCCGGTCAAATGCGTACAGTCGAATGGCGCGGCAAGCCGGTCTGGATCATGCATCGTACCGAAGACCAGATCGCTCACCTTAAAGATAACGACGCGCAATTGGCCGATCCCAATTCCGATCGTCCCGGCTACACCCCCGAATATGCCAAAAATGAATATCGTTCGCGTAAACCCGAATTATTCGTAGCTGTTGGTATTTGTACACACCTGGGCTGCTCGCCCACGCCGCATCTTGCAGCGACGCCCGGCCCCGGTTTACCGGCCGACTGGGAAGGTGGCTTCTTTTGTCCTTGCCATGGCTCGGCATTCGATCTGGCCGGACGTGTCTACAGCAATAAACCTGCTCCCGACAATCTCGAGGTTCCGCCGTACGAATATTCAGCCGATGGCAGCCACATAACTATCGGTGTCGACGAGAACAACAAAGGCTGATCGGTGCGCCCTTTGCGGCACCCGACCAACCTCAAGACATTGAATTCCACATACGCCTCGTAAGATTAATAAGGAGCCGTTTCATGGCTGGCGAGAAAACCGTCGAAACGACAGGACTTTTAGGATGGATTGACCGGCGCTTCCCGCTGACGTCCCTCTTTAAAGAGCACATGTCCGAATACTACGCACCAAAAAACTTTAATTTTTGGTACTTCTTTGGCTCACTGGCGCTGCTGGTGCTGGTTATCCAGATCGTGACCGGAATTTTCCTGGTCATGAACTACAAACCCGATGGCAAGCTTGCGTTTGATTCTGTCGAGTTCATTATGCGGGAAGTACCGTGGGGCTGGCTTATTCGCTACATCCACTCCACAGGCGCTTCCATGTTCTTCGTGGTGGTGTATTTGCACATGCTGCGCGGGCTGTTCTATGGCTCCTACCGCAAGCCGCGCGAACTCGTGTGGATTTTCGGCATGGCCATTTTCCTCTGTTTGATGGGCGAAGCCTTCATGGGCTACCTGTTGCCATGGGGACAAATGTCGTACTGGGGCGCACAGGTTATTGTTAACTTGTTCTCGGCCATTCCTTTCATCGGACCCGAGCTTTCCTTGTGGATTCGCGGCGACTATGTCGTGTCCGACGCAACGCTTAACCGTTTCTTCGCCTTCCACGTTATTGCTATCCCGCTAGTGCTTATCGGCCTGGTCGTGGCGCATATCATTGCTCTGCACGAAGTGGGTTCCAACAATCCCGACGGCGTTGACATCAAAGCGGGTCCAAAAGATAGCAAGGGCCACCCTGTCGATGGCATTCCTTTCCATCCTTACTACAGCGTGCACGATATTGTGGGCGTGGCCGGCTTCCTGATCGTGTTTGCCGCCATTGTGTTCTTCGGACCTGAAATGGGGGGGTACTTCCTTGAGTACAACAACTTCATTCCCGCCGATCCACTGAAAACACCGCCTCATATTGCGCCGGTCTGGTACTTCACGCCGTTCTACTCCATGCTGCGTGCCATTACCGCCGACTTCACATGGGTGCTGGCTGGTGCTGCCGTTCTGGGCGCCATTGCCTTGTTCCTGAAGGGCAATCTGCGCGGCGTCTGGCGCATTGCGGTTCCGGTCATTCTGATTCTGGTGGCCATTACCTTGCGTACCATCGACGCCAAGTTCTGGGGTGTTGTGGCCATGGGCGGATCCGTCGTAATTCTGTTCTTCCTGCCATGGCTCGATCACTCGCCAGTCCGCTCGATTCGCTACCGCCCCACATGGCACAAGTATTTGTATGCGATCTTTATCATTACCTTCCTGGTGTTGGGCTATCTTGGCACGCAACCGCCAAGTCCAGTCTTCAACTTAATGAGCCAGATCGGAACCTTGATCTACCTGGGCTTCTTCTTCCTGATGCCTGTCTGGAGCCGTTTAGGTACATTCAAACAAGTTCCTGACCGAATCACGTTTCACGCTCACTAGGCCAACAATACTTACGGAATGATCATGATTAAAAAGCTGCTTGGTGCGATCGCGTTAACACTCACCTGCACGGCTGCCGTTGCGGCCGAGGGTGGGTATGCGCTAGACCGTGCACCCGACCGAATGAACGACATGGCTTCGCTGCAAAATGGCGCCAAGTTGTTTGTAAACTATTGCTTAAGCTGCCATAGCGCCAAATCCATGCGCTACAACAAGCTGACAGAAATTGGCCTGACCGACGAACAGATCAAAAAGAACTTGCTGTTCTCTTCTGAAAAAGTGGGCGACCTGATGACCATCGCGCTAACTCCGGCCGATGGTAAAAAATGGTTCGGCGCGGCGCCTCCCGACTTGTCGGTTATCGCCCGTGCCAAATCGACCACCATGGGTCCTTCGGGCGTCGACTACGTCTACACATTCCTGCGTACGTTCTATCGCGACACCTCGAAAAAATCGGGCTGGGACAACGCCGTATTTCCAAGCGTAGCCATGCCTAATGTCCTATGGGAACTGCAAGGCCCGCGCACTTACACTCACACGGCCATACATTCCGTCGAAAAAGACGGTAAAGCGCAGTGGGAACGCAGCAGCGCAACGTACGACGCGCAGGGCTTTTCTACTGTCAAATCCGAAGTGCTGCAGAACTATAGCGGCCATGCGTCAAGCAGCACTACGTTCAAAGCTGCGAACGCCGGCCAGAATGCTGCCTTCGACAGCGATGTTGCCGACTTAAGCAACTTCCTTGGCTGGATGGCTGAACCTGGCCAATTGCTACGCAAGAAAATGGGCGTCTGGGTTCTGCTGTTTTTGGCTGCTTTCTTTGTAGTTGCATGGCGTCTTAACGCTGTCTTCTGGAAAGACATCAAGTAAAATTAGTACCCTCAACCGGCAGCCCGCGTCTTGCCGTTGGGCGCCGGTTACGGAATAGGCGTAAAGTTATACGCCTATTTCTCTTTTCTGAGCAGCTGTTTATTGTGCTCTTGTTTTCACTTCTAAGATGGGAAACCGCGACATGATGGTGCTCTACTCCGGAACGACTTGTCCTTTTTCGCAACGCTGCCGTTTTGTGTTGTTCGAAAAAGGCATGGACTTCGAAATCCGTGACATCGACCTTTACAACAAACCCGAAGATATCGCGGTTATGAACCCGTACGGCCAGGTGCCTATACTGGTCGAGCGCGACCTGGTCCTGTACGAGTCCAACATCATTAACGAGTACATCGACGAACGCTTTCCGCATCCGCAACTGATGCCGGCCGATCCGGTCATGCGTGCGCGTACCCGTTTGTTCTTGTACAACTTTGAAAAAGAACTTTTCGTACACGTATCCACACTCGAGAATCGTACCAACACCGATCCTAAAGTGCTGGACAATGCCCGCCAAAACATTCGCGACCGTCTTTCGCAGTTGGCTCCTATGCTGCTCAAGAACAAGTTCATGCTGGGCGAAGAGTTTTCAATGCTGGACGTGGCCGTGGCTCCTTTGCTGTGGCGCCTGGATCACTACGGTATCGAGTTGCCTAAAAATGCGGCGCCCATCCAAAAATATGCCGAGCGTATTTTTTCACGCCCTGCCTACATCGAGGCATTGACTCCCTCCGAAAAAGTAATGCGCCGTTAAAAGAGACTGATGCCTGAATCTTCGACTAAACCCTATCTGCTACGTGCTCTTCACGAGTGGTGCACCGACAACGGCTACACCCCTCATATTGTTGTCACCGTCGATGCCAATACCGTCGTGCCGCGGGCTCACATACACGATGGTCAAATTACCCTGAACATCGGTGCGCTGGCTACCAACCGGCTGGTTATCGGCAATGAGTTTATCGAGTTCCAGGCACGCTTCAGCGGCGTCACCGAGCACATTTTTGTGCCCGTAGCCGCCGTATCGGCTATTTATGCGCGCGAGACCGGTGCCGGCATGGGATTCGAGGTTTCTGAATCGCAAGCCTATCCGGGCGAAGCTACCCATAATCACAGCGGCGAAAAAGCTGTTGTAGATGCAGGCCCGCAATCGGTGCCCGACAGCGATGCCAAGGTAGACCCTGGTACCGGCAAAGGCCCGGACTCGCCCAACGACGACCCCAAGCGCCCCCGCTTGAAAATCGTTAAGTAAATATAAAGAAAAATATCCCCAGTTGCGATGCAAACGAGCCCTTTTCCAGGGCTCGTTTTTTATGCTTGTATGTTATCCATTTGCAATCAACATGAACTGTATCGGTGCAGCAGCCGCACAAAGGTACTGCCTGCGCCTCGTCTTCGTGTTCACAATTAATTTGAAAAAACGGAATTAGCGCATCAAGCGTCTTCCAGGCGCTGCGTGGCCATGCGTACACGCCACTCCATAAAGTTCTTCAGCAACACCGTCAGCATGGCCATGCAGGCCAGCAGGGCGGCGGCCGTAAACGCTGCGGCAGTCTTGTAGTCATTATTCAACTGTTCGACCAGCAAAGCCAGAGTCAGCGTCTGGTTCATGATGGTGCCGGACACCACCGAGACGGCGCCGAATTCGCCCACAGCGCGTGCATTGGTCAACACCACGCCATAGAGCACTGCCCATTTAATGTTGGGCAATGTCACATGCCGGAATATCTGCCAGCCACTGGCGCCCAGGCATAACGCAGCGGATTCTTCGTCAGTCCCTTGCGCCTGCATGACGGGGATCAAAATACGGGCAACGTACGGCGAGGTAACAAAAATCGTAACCATCAAGATACCCGGCCAGGCAAACATTAACTGCAGCCCTTGATCGGAAATCCAGCGCCCTAGGGCGGTCTCTATCCCATACACGACCAAATAGCACAGACCCGCCACTACCGGCGAAACCGCGAAGGGAATATCGATAAGCGTCGTAAGCAGCCTGCGCCCACGAAAATCATAATGCGTCACACACCAGGCCAGCAAAATGCCGAACACCATGTTGATCGGCACAGTCAGCACGGTAACAAACAAGGTCAGGCCAATGGCATGCAGCATGAAGTCCTGTTGCATGTTTTCGGCGAGCAGCGCCCATCCGCCCTTGGCGACCTGGCTGAAGATAAGCGCTAGCGGAATAATCAGCAACAGCACTACGAAAAGCATGCCCAGCGCAATCAAGAACCAATGGTGCCAATGTACGGGTTTCTTCATAATGTTTTGCGCTGCCAGACGAGCAAACGACCCTGTAATACCTGCAAGCTAAACAGCAGTAGCAATGACGCCAGCAGAATGACCGAGGCGATGGCGGCCGCGGCCGGATAATTAAATTCTTGCAAGCGAATAAAGATCATCAGTGAGGAGACTTCAGTCTTAAAGGGGATATTGCCGGCAATCATAATGACGGCGCCGAATTCCCCCAGGCTACGGATAAAGGCCTGCGACGAGCCCGTGACCATGGCCGGGATAAGCGCCGGCAGCACTACCTTCCAGAAAATTTGCCATTTGCGCGCCCCCAGGGTAGAGGCGACTTCTTCGTACTCACCGCCAAGCTCTTCCATAACCGGCTGCACAATACGTACAACGAAAGGCAGGCTGGTAAAGGTCATGGCCACCACAATCCCAGGGTAGGCATAGGCTATTTTGATGCCATACGGCGCCAGCCATTGACCCAGCCATCCGCCCGGCACCAACAGGGTTGCCAGCGTCAGGCCGGCCACGGAAGTTGGCAAGGCAAAAGGCAGGTCAACCAGCGCGTCAATAAGCCGGCGACCCGGGAATTCGTAGCGCGTAATGATCCAGGCAATGACAAAACCAATGCCGGTTGCGATAACAGTGGAATAAAACGCTGCGCTGATTGTGACGTAATAACTCTGAACCACGCGCTTGTCGCTGATGGCCTGCCAATACTGCGCCCAACTCATGTCGCTTACGTACACCAACAGCGCCGAAAGCGGAAATAAAACGATTAGCGACAGATAGAAGGTACTGAATCCAAACGTCAGGCCAAATCCGGGCATGACGGGATACTGTAAAAAGAAACGTGGAGTCTTAGTCACTGGGGCCTGCGGATGAGACAACATAGTAAGGACGGCAAGCGTACAAGCGTGGACCACGTCAAAACGACGATAGTCCACGATTATCGCACTGCGGCGGCTGACACGCTATAACGAGTACCGGCCGCCGGGCAATATTATCTGGCCAGCAGTTGGTCCAAAATGCCGTTAGTACCGAAATGAGCATTCTGGATGTCTTTCCAGGTTCCCAGTACGTCGGTTGGGTTGATTAGCTTCAGTTGTGCAAACTGCCCGGCCGTTGCCTTAACGACTTCGGGGTCGTGAACGCGATAGTTGAATGTCGTAAGCAATTGCTGAATTTCCTTGGTGTACTGAAAATTCAGGAACTCAGTAGCCGCTTTGCGAGTGCCTTTTTTATCGACCACTTTGTCCACCACAGCCACCGGAAACTCGGCCAGCACGCTAACAGGCGGCACAATCACTTCGTAGCCGTCGGCCTTGAAGTCAGGACCATTAGCAATATTGATGACTTCCGATTCAAAAGTAAGCAACGCATCGCCCTGCCCGTTCTGGGCAAACGCTACCGTGGCGCCGCGCCCACCTGTCGGAAAGCTTTCCACGTTGTGCAGCAACTTGCTTACGAATTCCTTGATCTTGGCTTCATCACCGTTAAACTTCTGGTTGGCATACAGCCACGCACCCAAATACGTATAGCGTGCGTTACCTGAAGTTTTAGGATTCGGAAAAACCAGCTTCACGTCATCGCGCACCAGATCATCCCAGGTTTTGATGTTTTTTGGATTACCCTTGCGTACTAAAAAAGCGATGGTGCTGTAGTACGGCGAACTATTGTTGGGAAACTTGCTTGCCCAATCCTTGGCCACGAAACCTCGATCAGCCAAAAATTCGATATCCGTCACCTGATTGAAGGTAACCATATCGGCCTTTTTCCCTTGAACAATGTCTTGCGCCTGACGCGAGGTACCGGCAAACGACTGATCGATTTTAATGTCTTCGCCTGTCTGCTTTTTCCAATGCTCAATGAACTTGGGATTAATTGCCGCAAACGTCTCGCGCGCCACGTCGAACGACGCATTCAACAAGGACGTTTCAGCCACGGCCGCGCTACTGCCCAACAGTGCCGCGGCGAACGACGCCGCCACCAATACTTTCTTCAACAACATGTTTGCTTCCTTGCTAAAGACCCTACGGGTCCAAAGACTCAATGGGTGATGGCACAATGCCAGCATTTAATAGAAGTTGATTGTAGAAAAATCACTTATTCTTTAAAACGATTTTTTTATCATGCTCTTATTCCTCTAAGGAATATAGAAAACGGTAGGCCAACCCAGTACCGGACTTCATGTAATAAGCGTGGCGGTCGCGTTGATGCAGGCCGCCTTCGGCCCCGACCATGACGCCGCCATTTGTTTTGGCCGTGCCCGGTGCAGTAATTTCAAAAACCTAGTAGAATGACGCCTTCGCCGGTTTAGCTCAGTTGGTAGAGCAGCGCACTTGTAATGCGAAGGTCGAGGGTTCAACTCCTTTAACCGGCACCAGTATCAAAGCAAAAGGCCAACTCTTCGGAGTTGGCCTTTTGCTTTTAAAGCGGCTTGCCGGCTATTCCTCCAACAGACCTTGCTCTTCGAGCAGTTTAAGACTTTCAGAACCTTCGTCTTCGTCGCTTTCGAAAAGATCGACACCGTCCAACATGTAGGCACGCAATAACTCATCGACGGCGCCGGCGTCGTTCAGACGCATCAGGGTCTTGCCCATCATATAGTGAATGAAGGCATTGCCTTGCCCATCGGGGCAACTCAGCGCGATGAACAAAGCATCCTTGGCCATGCCATAGTCCGCTAGTTGATAATAGGCATCACCCAGGGAAGCATACAGCCAGGTTGCCGCCTCCCAGTCCAGCGAAGGCTCGGGCAGCACGGCCAGGGCTTGTCGCCAGTTTTCAATAGCTCCCTTAAAATCGCCCTCATCGCTGCACTCATTACCCGCTTCAGACAGGCTTTCGATTTGTTGATAGATATCGTCAGGAAGTTCCATTGATTCCTCATTATCCGAGGTGCGCCTGGCGACGTCCGCCCGCAGCGACGACCCTTGGGTTATCGGGCTTTCTTTACCTGTAGCCCGGTCCATATAAAAAGCCAGATACTCAGGCTTCTCGCCCTGGAAGGGACGGGTTTTGTAGGCTTTGAACAAACTGTCGAACAGCGCATAAGCCTGATCCAGTTCGCCGGCCTCGTAGTGGACCGTGGCCTCCAGAAATTCGACATAAGGATCGGGCTGCGGGCCATAAGCCTCATGCGCCAGCGGCAACCATTCCTTGGCTTTCCCGGGCTGACCAATATCGCGATAGAACGCGACCACGCTGACCGTCATGGATTGAGCATGATCATAAGCCAGCTTGGGATCCGGGATACTGTCCCAGCACGCCAGTACATACTTTTCGGCTGTCGCGATATCGCCCGCTTCTTCAGCCTTGCGGCTAAGCGCGCCATATTCGTAGAGTTTCTTTTCCGCCTGCGGCGGCAACGGTAATACATCTGTCATTGGTGCGCCTCTCTTGAGATTTTGGTCGGCGTAACGGAACCGAAAAAAGGGAAGTATCCAACTACAGGATCTGGACCGGTGATAACTGCCGGTCAATGGCGACCTTCGAGGGGTCGGCAGGATCGTACAGCACATGCACAGTACTGCCCGTGGCGAAGTTGTGCATCATGACATCTTCAACCCATACCTCTACCTCGACCGTACGTTCGCCCCCATCGGGGCCACTCAGCAATAGTTCCAGGCCCAGCTCAGTTTCACGCATGGTGTTGCTTTCACGCGTACCCACGCGGCGCATTTTCATCACCCGGCCCGTGGCACGATCAACCTGGCCGCTGCGGCTTAATCTGTCGGCCAGCTTTAATTCCCGGCTGGGTAGAAAGGCAATCGTTAAAACAAGAAACATCAGCGCTGAAAAAGCCAAAATAATCCAGAACCATGCCGGATGCGTGTTCTCTTTAATAAGAGCCCACATCATCATCCCGCCAAACAGCGCGGCAAACGTCGCCGTGCCCAATACAACCACAAAATCATTTGGCAGTATCGATTTCGACTCCCGGCTTTTAAGCTGTTCCTTTGCGTGGGTTTTCATAGCAATGTCACGTAAGCAGATTGAAGCAGCCATCACAAGGGCCATTATTAGCGACGCCCTTTGAAGGTGAGGAAATTTTAGGCAAGCCGCAAGTAGTCAATGTGACACGTTCTATTTATTACAATCTTTAATATCTTGTGGCTGGGCCGGTAGCGGCAGATTCAAGCAAAAGGCCAACTCTTCGGAGCTGGCCTTTTGCTTTTAAAGCGGCGTGCCGACTATTCCGCCAACACCGACAGCTATTCACAATTAAGTTGCTTGCCAGAATCGATCATAGTTGGGTGGTTTCTGCTCCAGGAAGGCCGTGAAGCCCTCCTGC
>DATCVA010000338.1:0-2858 GCA_036567205.1 Eoetvoesiella sp.
GCCGCGCAGTTCGCCCTGTTCTATTCCGCGTTCCATACCGCGCTCTTCGGCCCGCCGCTCAATACTTGTCACATAAGCCACGTTATGCTCCTTTTCTATCGCTTCCAGCGCTTGTTCGAATGCCGGCTCCAGCGCCGGCGGCAGAATCAATATCCAGTCGACCAGACGAAACAGGCTGATTATATCGTCGCGGCTATATTCGTGGCGATATAGTAGCCCCGTTAAATGGGTCTTTGCTGCCAGCCGGCCGGCGCCGTCTCGATGATGGGCATGGGCCTGCAGTTGCGCCATGACAATCACGGCAAAAGGGTTGGACCGGGCCAGCGCTTCCAGTTCCGCCCAGCGCGACCACCACTGCCCCAGGTGTATCACCGGGCAGCGGAATTGCATGCCACTACCCAAGGATTCTGCGCTGCCCAGGAATTCCAGCCTGTGGTCCAGCTGCAGCGGCCCGCCCCGGCTATTGGTCAGGATCGCAACGCTGGCAAACCCCAATGAGCCATTGGCAAGGTCAATATGATGGCGGTCCACTATCCGATAACAATAGATCTGCATGCGCAGGGCAAGCCCGGCCAGTGCCCGAGGCCCTGCGCCGCCACCCTGCGCTTCCGCATGCAAAATCATCCATGCCGGTCGTTCAAACACAGTCTTGACCTTGGCCAATTTATCCGCCTGGCGCCGCCCGCGGCGCAGCGTGTGCGAAATGGCCTGGAACTCCTTGTCCAGGAATTGCGGCGGATGCGACCAGTCTATGATGGCATGCAGCTCGGGCATCAGCAGGGCCAGCGCCGGCTCGAAGTACTGTTCCAGGGCGTCTTTCCAGGGCGAGTCGTAGTCGTTGCGGGTTAAAGCGCCTTTGGAGGCCGAGCGATTGGGTGGGGGATAAGCCATCTCGGGTCATTCCTGGGTTGGCAAGGAACGACTACTGTAGGCGTGCTCTGAAAATAGCGGTAGACCGGCAATTACGGGGGGATGGATTTGTCAGAGCAAAGGCGGCCAGGCGTCGGTCGAGCGGACTCCTGCCGACATGACTTGGACGTTTAGAATTGAAAGTCCATAGGGGTCGTGATGGTTATAGGAGGGCATGGCAAAAGGCTGGGCATTAAACGAACCGTTACGAACACGACGCTGGGCTGTTAATCGAATGTCCGCGGTAGGCATGCCTGCTATCCGGCTGGCCCCCGGCCAGAAGCGACCTCTTACCTTATAAAATAAACAACATTGCAGATATTCTCAGATAATGGATGAGGTGAACAAATGAAGGTCAAGCGCGTGGTCGCCAACATCGCTACGAAAGACCTGGAGCAAGCTCGAGTTTTTTACCAAAACATCCTTGGCTTGGACTTATTGATGGATCATGGATGGTTCCAAACCTATGGGTCGCAAGTCCAGATGACGATTCAAATCAGTTTCGCCTCCGAAGGAGGCTCAGGCACGCCAGTGCCGGATTTGTCAATCGAGGTGGATAATCTTGACGCGGTATACCAACAGATGAAGGACGCCGGCTTTTCGATCGAGTACGGGCCGGCTAGCGAACCCTGGGGAGTTAGGCGCTTTTACGTCCGCGATCCATTTGGCAGGTTGATTAATATCCTTGTTCACATTTAACCTTGTCTTCTTCCTGATCGAATGGTGCCGTGACGATGTGCCCTTGTCGGCTAGAAGCGGTCAGTCCCCGAATTATGATTATTTCAACTGGCGAGAGTTCACATGGCTATTCATCATTACACAAAGGCAGTCACTCTTCCTCTTATCCTCGAAAGCGGAAAAATCCGTTTCACGCGCGCGGACTGTCTTGATGACAAAAGTGAGATGCCATTCAAGACCACGCACGTCGACCCACGGAATTTCTTTGTCAGCTCTTGGACTCATAAGGCCAGTGAGCAATCTGGCCAATGGTACCGGTACGCTGACGCTCACGCTGGCGTGAGAATCACAATGCCGGACCTACCGTTCGAGTTTCAAAATATCAATATAGATTTCTACCGAGAAAGCAGAAGAGATGAGTTTGCAGGCAAGAAAGTCGGCATTCAGCTCAAAGATGTAGTACTACCGCATTCTGTGTCTAGCATGTTCGGTGACGGTTATGTGCTGTCTCCTTGCAGCGGCAATATGCAGGACGACTTTGGAGGGAAAGTTGTTTATGTCCCTGATCCAGCTACGCATGTGAAAAGGTTTATATCGAACTCTACCGACGGTACGACCATAGTAGGGGGGGCTCAGTTGGCACGCATCAAATCAACTCCATGGGAAGATCAGGCTGAGTATCGGTTTGTACTGATGGCGATCGCTGGGCCCCAGTTAAGCTACGTAGAATCTCCCAGTGACTATCGTACCGCTCTGTATGACCTTATAGAGGCTAATGCCATCACAGCCCGCAATATGCCGCCTCCAGCGGTAGTGTCCATCGATCTACCAATTGCGGCAGCAGCACTGGATAGGCTTGTCGTCACTTTAGGGTCCAACATTACAGAGGAGGATCGCAATTTGGTGACCCAAGCGGTTGAGCGATACGCGCCTCAAGCCGAGATAGTCGGTAGCAGGCTAGTAACTCGCTGAGTCCAGCCCGTTTCAGCGCTCGCTTTTTGATGTTAACGGTGCTTTTATTATTTTGGCGTCATATCGCGTTTCTTCGGGGAAATATCATTCTTATGGATGTCCGCTTCACGCCCTGAGGTATCCCGTCAATCGATTGAACCACCCTTTTTAAGCCGTCACAGTCAACAAACAAGCCCCCAATGCAAAAGCATTTTTTTGTTCACGGCTTTCCCGACCAGGCTTGAAGAACCACATGTATCGCATTGCCAGTATCGACGGTCAGCTTCGCGACCCCCGGTCATGTTTCCCGAACGCTCACA
>DATCVA010000339.1:0-17415 GCA_036567205.1 Eoetvoesiella sp.
CCTTGATGTCACGGGTCATAGTTCTTTACTTAGTAGAGGTATTGGAAACAGGGGCCAACGTTATTGCAAACCCGTTGGAGTAACGCAAATCGGCGCTATCGATCACACGGCCGTCCAGTCGACGTGTCAGCGTCGGCCATGCTTGTACAAAACGTTCAATCCTTGCGGCAAATGGCTGCGCGCCCGAGCGTCCGTGGGGATCGGCCACATCGGCCGCCGGATCGCGCCCCAGATTCAGGCTGACGCCATCGGACAGCTCGACCGACCATGCGTACCTGGGACTGAGCAATATTTCTTTAACGTGCATATTCAAAGGCGCAACCCAGCGAGCCAGCTCGGCATAGCGCTGAACGACCAGCCGCTCGGAATTATCCGGGCCATGAAAATGCGGCAAACCGGCGTCATCGGGAAGTTCCCCCTGATTGGCGCTAAATGCCTCACCCCATGTATTGATCATCTGGTTTTCATTCCAAAGCGCCAATGGCTGCTGCTCTTCGAGCTGTACCCGAAGCGTATCGGGCCAGACGCGCCGGATACGGGCATGGCGCACCCAAGGTACGGTTTCCAGAAGCTGCCGCGTTTCGTCCAGATTTACAGTGAAAAAATTACCGGTGATTTGTCCGGCTATCGTCGCCCTGACTATAGGGGCGGAAACATAGCCCAGAGCATCGGCTTGCATCGGCTCGATTTGAACTTTGCTGATGACAAAGTACGGGCGCTGCCCCACCCAAATAACGACGGCCACGATCATTGCGCCCACAGCCAATAAGGCCAGAGTATTGGCAATGAAATTAGTGAGGCGGGCGTCGTTAAACACGCAAATCTCTCCTGTCGGCTTAGAGACCGGGCGGCGCTTGCACTTTGCAAGAGGCGCTGTCCAGAATAGTCAGACAAAGATCGACATAACTCATCCCCGCTGCTTTGGCCCCCATGGGGACCAGCGAGTGACTCGTCATGCCGGGCGAGGTATTCATTTCCAGCAGCCAGGGCTTGCCGTCGGCGTCAAGCATAAAATCGGCGCGCCCCCATCCTTCGCAGCCCAGAGCGTCATAGGCCTGCTCGGCAAGCTGCATGATTTTTTGCGACAGCGCATCATCGAGTTCGGCCGGGCAAATATACTGAGTATCATTGGACACATACTTATGCTCGTAATCGTAATTGCCGGCAGGCGCCACAATCTCGATAATCGGAAGGGCGCGAATGCTGCCGCGCTTACCGAGCAGGGGAACAGTAAGCTCACGCCCCTCGATAAATTTTTCGGCCATCACCTCGGCATCGTATTGCGCTGCCAATTGATAAGCAGCAAGCAGCTCTTCTTTTTTGGACACCTTGGTAACGCCCAGAGTCGACCCTTCGTGAGGCGGCTTGATAATCATGGGTAAACCCAGATCGTCAATAACGTCGTCCAGATTGCTGCCTTCAGTCAGTACTGCAAAACCCGGGGTAGGCAGGTCTTGCTCGAGCCATACCTTTTTAGTCATGATTTTATCCATGGCCAGACTCGAAGCCAACGGACCGCTTCCCGTATAAGGCACGCCCATCAATTCCAGCAAGCCTTGCAGCGTGCCATCTTCGCCGTGGCGTCCGTGCAGGGCAATAAAAACCCGTTCGAAGCCAGAATTAACCAGGTCAATCAAGGTGCGAGTGCCGGTGTCAAACAAATGAGCGTCTATCCCGGCGCTGCGCAAGGCCTCATAGACGCCCCGACCGGACATGAGGGACACCTCGCGCTCTGCCGAACGGCCTCCGTACAACACGCCTACATGGCCAAAATTTTCGCTCATACCAACTCTCCAATTCGTGCGGGAACTTTGCTAATGGACCCTGCACCCATCACGATGACTACGTCGCCATCGACCACGAAATCCAGAACAGCCTGCGGCAAGTCGACTACGTCGTCTACGAACAAGGGCTCGACCTTGCCTGCCACGCGTATCGCACGCGTCAGAGCGCGCCCGTCCGCAGCCACCAGCGGCGACTCGCCGGCCGGGTAAACATCGGTTAACAAGACCGCGTCGGCCGAGCTTAAAACACGCACGAAGTCTTCAAAGCAATCACGCGTGCGCGTATAGCGGTGCGGCTGAAATGCCAGGACAATGCGCCGGTCCGGCCATGCGCCGCGCGCCGCGGCCAACGTCGCCGCCATCTCGACCGGGTGATGACCGTAATCATCGATTAGCGTAAACAAGCCACTGCCACGAGCCTTTGATACCGGAAAATCGCCCACATAAGTGAAACGGCGGCCAACGCCGTTAAAGGCAGCCAGGGATTGCGCAATAGCCGAATCAGGAACTCCCAGTTCGGTCGCAACAGCAATAGCCGCCAAGGCGTTAAGCACGTTGTGCTCGCCAGGCAAGTTCAGGCTGATGGAAAGCGGCGGCAACAGGCCCGAGGCACTACGGCGCTGGACATCGAAATGCATAACAGTGCCCTGAGCCCGGACGTTGACTGCCCGCACCAGCGCATCGGCATTTAAGCCATAGGTTGTCACTGGCCGCGAGATAAAAGGAATAATCTCACGCACATTAGCATCATCGCTGCACACCACCGCACTGCCATAAAACGGCAATCGATGCGTAAACTCGATGAACGCGCTTTTTAAACGGGCAACGTCATGTCCATAGGTGTCCATATGGTCAACATCGATATTCGTCACAATAGCCATGACGGGCAACAGATTCAAGAATGACGCATCCGACTCATCGGCTTCAACCACAATAAATTCGCCCTGACCCAGTCGGGCATTGGCCCCGGCCGATGTCAGGCGGCCGCCAATCACAAAAGTTGGATCCAGGTCCCCGCCAGCCAATACACTGGCCACCAGACTGGTGGTTGTGGTTTTGCCGTGCGTACCGGCCACGGCAATGCCGCGTTTCAAGCGCATCAATTCAGCCAGCATCAAGGCGCGCGGTACGACCGGAATGTGGGCGGCGCGCGCAGCCAGGACTTCGGGGTTATCCCCTGCAACAGCTGTCGACGTGACAAGAGCGCCGACGCCTTTAATATTTTCTGCCGCATGACCGATGGTGACCCGCGCACCAAGCTCTGCAAGCCGGCGCGTCACGGCGGTTTCCTGCAGGTCCGAACCGCTGATGGCGTAGCCCAGATTCAAAAGAACTTCGGCTATGCCGCTCATTCCCGAACCGCCTATCCCGACAAAATGTATGCTTTGTATTCTATGCTTCATGCGACTCTCCGGGATATTTGCTCACAGGCATCCGCAATCTGCTGTGCCGCATTCAAACGCGCATGCTCATGAGCATGCTGCGCCACCTGTGCCAGCTCCTCCCGCGATCTGGCCTTCAGCCACTGGGCCAGCCACTCCGGCGATAATTCGGGCTGGCTTTGCAGCCAGCCACCGTGGCAGTCGCTCAGGTAGCGGGCGTTGGCCGTTTGATGATCATCAATGGCATGCGGCAACGGAATGAACAATGCCGCAACGCCGACAGCTGCCACTTCGGCCACAGTCATGGCGCCAGCCCGGCAAATCAACAGATCGGCATCCTGCAGAACCCCAGCCATATCATCGATAAACGCATGGCATTGCGCCGCAACACCCGCCTTTTCGTAGGCGGCGCGCACATGGGCGATATGTTGTGCACCCGTCTGGTGCGTAACGACCGGCCGTTCATCAAGCGTCAACTGCGCCAACGCGGCCGGAACCACCGTATTGAGCGCCTGCGCCCCCAGACTGCCCCCTATGACAAGCAAGCGTAAAGGACCTTCACGCAAACCGTAGCGCTGCCCGGCCAAGGGCAATTGTGTTAACTGCCGGCGAACCGGATTGCCAACCATGATGGCGCCCGGCAACGCTCCTGGAAATCCAACCAATACCTTCCTGGCTACTTTCGCCAGCCAGCGATTAGCCGTACCGGCGACCGCATTTTGCTCGTGAATAACCATAGGCACTTTACGCAATGCCGCCATCATTCCACCCGGGAAAGCCACATAGCCCCCCATACCCAGCACGACATCGGGATTTACATTTTTCAACGCAGCAAACGCCTGCAAACATGCCCTCGCAAGCGTAAACGGCAGTTTAAGCAAAGCCATAGGGCCTTTGCCACGCACGCCGCCAAAACGCAACGGTACAAGCTCGATTCCCTGGGCCGGAACAAGTTTGCCTTCCATGCGCTCGGGATGGCCCATCCATACGACACGCCAACCGCGCTGTTGCATTTCGTGGGCAACGGCCAAACCCGGCATGATGTGTCCGCCTGTCCCGCCCGCCATAATCAGCAAGGTGCGCGTGCTCATGTTCGCTTACCTCGCATCAGGTTACGGTTTTCAAAATCGACCCGCAGCAAAAGGGCCAGTGCGACAAGATTCATGACGATCCCCGAGCCGCCATAACTAACCAGGGGCAGTGTCAAACCTTTGGTCGGCAGCAAGCCCAGGCATACGCCAATATTGATAAAGGTCTGAATACCAAACCATAAGGCAACGCCCTGAGCGACGAGGCCATTAAAAATCCGCTCCATCGCAACTGACTGGCGGCCAATATCGAAGGCGCGCCATACAATAAAGACAAACGCCATAATTAATGCCATCACACCGACAAAGCCAAGCTCCTCGCCGATAACCGCAACGATAAAGTCGGTATGCGCCTCGGGCAGGTAATGAAGCTTTTCAACGCTGGCCCCAAGGCCGACTCCGAACCATTCTCCGCGCCCCAGCGCTATTAAGGAATGCGACAACTGGTATGCGCTTCCATAGGTATTGTCCGGATTCCATGGATCAAGATACACAAACAAACGCTCGCGACGCCATGGCGAAAGCCAGATCAGCAGCAAGAAGCTACCCGTCAGCACCATCAGCAGGCTCGAAAACAATTTACCGTTGATGCCGCCGATAAACAGGATTCCGACAGCAATGGCAACAATAACCATAAAAGCGCCCAGATCCGGCTCCAGCAACAGCACCATACCGACTGCCCCCAGCGCAAACGCCATGGGCAAGAAGCCACGGAAGAAATTTTGCATGTGCTGTTGCTTGCGCACCGTGTAATCAGCGGCATACAACAACATCGCCACCTTCATCAACTCAGACGGTTGAAAGTTGATCGGCCCCAATGGCAGCCAGCGCCGCGCGCCGTTTACCTCACGCCCTATTCCCGGTATTAGCACAACGATCAAAAGCAGCATGCACAACAAAAACAACGGAACAGCCAGCTTTTGCCAAACCCTCATGGGAATACTTAACACAAAGGCCGCAGCCAGCACGCCAACGACAATAAACAGGCCATGCCGGATCACAAAATAAAAACGGCCATAGCTCTCGTAGCGAGGTCCGTCCGCCAAAGCTATGGACGCCGAGTAAACCATCAGCAAGCCAAATGCCAGCAGCGCCGCCGACGCGATGATGACCGCGGTATCAAAATTAGGCATGGTCGTGCGGCCCGGGCGCACTGCATTGACGCTAGAGGTCAGGTCAAAAAGACTCATGCAACCTCCCCGTTTTCGAGCGCCAGGGCATTAACAGCCTGAACGAAGGCCACGCCGCGATGAATATAGTTTTTAAACATATCCATGCTGGCGCAGGCTGGCGACAACAACACGGCATCGCCTGGCTGCGCCAGGGCAAAGCCACGTGCAACCGCCTCTTCCATCGACGCACTCTGCTCGATGGGTACTGTGACATCGGCCAGAGCCTGCGCAATCAGCGAAGCGTCCTGACCTATAAGCACAACGGCACGCGCATGCTGCTTGACAGCGTTGACCAACGGAGAAAAATCTTGACCCTTGCCTAATCCGCCTGCAATAAGAACCGCGCTCTGGCCCAAACCTTCAAGAGCCGCGACAGTAGCACCAACATTCGTGCCCTTGCTGTCGTTCACAAAATCAACGCCGCCGATAGAACGCACGAACTCGGTACGGTTAGGCTCGCCGCCATACTCGCGAAGTGCGTGCAGCATATTGGCCCATCCCTGTCCGAGACTGCGCACCAGCGCTAAAGCTGCCAGGGCATTCAAGGCATTGTGTATGCCGCGTACCCGCAAGGCATCGACCGGCATCAGACGTGATGCACGGCCGGCTTGACGCTGAGGCGTTTCCGCCGATTTTTTACGTTTCGTCTGCGGCGCAGGCAGATCGAAGTCGTTGACTTCGGCGGCGCTAAGCCAGGCAACACCATGGCTGTGCTCCAGCCCCAGATCGCCAGCCAACAGGGGCACATCGCGTCCGAAGGTGCACACTGCCATGGATTTCGTATCAGGCACCATGCCCAGCACCAGGCCATCATCGCGGTTCACCACTGCAATTTTTGCTGTCTGCAAAAGTTTTGCTTTGGCATTGACATAGGCTTGCATCGAACCATGCCAGTCCAAATGATCCTGGGTAACGTTAAGCACTGCGGCCGCGTCAGGGGTCAACGTATGCGTTGTTTCCAACTGAAAGCTGGATAATTCCAGCACCCATACATCGGGAAGATCATTGCCATTCAAAGCATCCCGCAGCGCCGTCAAGGCGGCAGGACTGATATTGCCAGCTGCCCGCGCTTTGAATCCGCAAGCTTCGGCAAGCTGGCGCGCCATCGCGGTAACGGTGGTTTTACCGTTTGTCCCCGTAATAGCCAGCACTTTGGGCTGATAGCCTTGTCCGGCCATATCGGTTAACGCACGGGCAAAAAGTTCAATCTCGCCGATTACTTCAATTTTTCGAGCGGCGGCCAACTGCAAAAACGTCTTAACCGGCTCGTCCAGCGGCGATAAGCCCGGACTAATCACAATACTGTGCACACCGTCCAAAGCGTGTTCGGACAACGCCTGATCTCCAAGACGATAATCAAGCACCGACTCCCCCAACTCGGCCCGCAACGCATCAAGCCCAGCTGGCTCGTGTCGCGTATCCAGCACACGCAGGCGCGCGCCATGCTGCGCGCACCATCGTGCGGCAGCCGCACCGGTCTCACCCAACCCGAGGATCAGGACAAGCGCACCTGCATTGAGCGAGGGGAATAAAAACGTATTCATCTTAATTTCAATGTCGCCAGGCCAATAAGCACCAACATCATGCTGATAATCCAAAATCGCACTACAACCTGCGTTTCCTTCCATCCGGTTACTTCAAAATGGTGATGCAGGGGCGCCATGCGAAAGACCCGCCGCCCCTGGCCATAACGCTTTTTGGTGTATTTGAAGTAGCTCACCTGAATCATGACGGACAGCGTTTCAACCACAAACACCCCGCCCATAATGAACAAAACTATTTCCTGACGGACAATCACTGCGATCGTGCCCAACGCTCCGCCCAAAGCCAGCGCCCCAACATCGCCCATGAACACTTGGGCCGGATATGCGTTGAACCAGAGAAAGGCCAGCCCGGCGCCGGCGATAGCGGCGCATAAAACCATAAGTTCTGCCGCACCTGGAATGTAAGGAAACAATAAATATTTCGAGTAATCGACCCGCCCCACCACATAGGCGAAAATACCCAGAGCGCTGCCCACCATTACCGTCGGCATAATAGCCAGGCCGTCTAAACCATCGGTCAGGTTAACGGCATTGCTCGAACCCACAATGACCAGCCAGGTCAACGTGGCAAAGCCGAACACACCCAGCGGATAGCTGACACTTTTAAAGAACGGCACAATCAAGTCGGCACGAGTGGGCAAGGGCATGGTAAACCCGCTGAGCACCCAGTCGCGGAACAACGGCCACAACTCGGCATTCGCCGGCGCGGCAACAGCAAAAGTCAGGTAAATCGCTGCGACAAGACCAATCAGCGCCTGCCAGAAAAACTTGCGTCGCGAAGACATTCCTTCAGGGTCTCGATTCACTACTTTCTTGTAATCGTCGGCCCAACCTATCCAGCCAAAGCCAAAAGTCACCAGCAACACTACCCAGACGAATCGATTAGTCCAGTCCGCCCACAGCAATGTACTGACAGCGATTGAAATCAGGATCAACGCACCGCCCATAGTCGGCGTACCTGTTTTCAGCAGATGCGACTCGGGACCATAAGAGCGCACTGCCTGACCAATCTTCAGCTCGGTCAGTTTGCGTATGACACGCGGGCCGGCGACCAAACCGATCAGCAAGGCAGTGCCGCACGCCAATACGGCGCGAAACGTTATGTATTCGAAAACACCGAAGGCGCGTATATGAGAGTCGGATAGCCAACGTGCAAGCTCAAGCAGCATTGCTTCCCCCTTTCTTGTTTAATTCTTGTTGTGTGAAGGCCTTCACTACTCTTTCCATACGTGTGCTACGCGATCCCTTGACCAGAATATTGGCTGGGGTCAATGTGATTAAATGCGCCACTAACGCCTCGATTGAATCAAACACGCTGGCTTGCGCTCCGAACGCCACTCCCGAATACTGGGCAGCGGAACCAAATGTCAATAAATTATCTATTCCGCGCTCTTTAGCGTAGGCGCCCACTTCTGCGTGCATGGCGCGGCTCTCGGAGCCGACTTCAGCCATATCGCCCAAAACCAGAATTTTTGTACCTTTTAATTGAGCGAGCACGTCAATCGCCGCACGAACCGAATCCGGATTGGCGTTATAAGTATCGTCAATAAGCTGCAGGCCCCCGGCCAAGGCATGCGGCTGCATGCGTCCCGCCACGGGGCTGAAATTTTCCAGGCCCTGGGCAATTGCGACCAGCGGAGAACCGGCCGCGCACGCGCAAGCCGCCGCTGCCAGGGCGTTGCGCAAGTTGTGTATTCCGGGCGCCTGCAACACCAGCCGACGGCTGCCCAGTGGAGTATGCAATTGGAACTGGGTGCGGGCAGGCCCCGCATGCACTTCATCGGCGTACACATCAAACGCCGCGTCGAAACCGAAGAGCATGATTTTGCGCTTTGCAGCGAGCGTGCGCCAAAGGCCGGTATAGGCCTCATCACCAGGAAAAACCGCCACGCCGCCGGACGGCAACGCTGTCAATACAGCACCATTTTCTTCAGCCACGGCTTCGACTGTGTGCATGAACTCCTGATGTTCGCGCTGTGCATTGTTAACCAATGCAACCGTAGGCCGGGCCATGTCCGCCAGAACGGCAATTTCGCCCGGATGATTCATGCCGAGTTCAAACGCCGCCGCACGATGTTGGCTATTAAGGCGCAATAAGGTCAGGGGGACGCCAATATCATTATTCAAGTTGCCTTCGGTCGATAAGGCATAGTCGTCGCCCACCCACGCCCGCAATATCGACGCAAGCATTTCTTTAGTGGTCGTCTTGCCGTTGCTGCCCGTAACGGCAACAGCAGGAATAGAAAAACAACTGCGCCACGCACTGGCGATTTTTATCAGTGCAGCACGAGTATCGCCAAGCTGGAACTGAGCCATGGCAACGCCGGGTTGACGCTGACCGACAATCGCCGCACAGGCTCCTGCCAACGCCACTTGATCCAAATAGTCATGCGCATCGAACGTCTCGCCTTTGAGCGCAACAAAAATTTGATTGGCGGCAATTGTGCGTGAGTCAGTGCCAATCGATCGCACACGCAGCCATGTCAGTGCAAAGCGCGCCCATTCGCGATCGTCGAAGGGGACCCGTACGCCGTTAGATTCCTGATAGGTTTCGTGCCCTTTTCCAGCCAGCAAAACAACATCACTGGCATCGGCGTGCCATATGGCTTGCAGCACAGCCTGCGCACGATCAAGCTCAATAACGGGAGCGGCCTGCATCCCGGCAACAATCTCGTCAACAATTGCCCGAGGCTCTTCATTCCTGGGGTTATCATTGGTAAGAACAACGTGATCAGCCAGGCTGGCGGCGATCCGGCCCATGACCGGGCGCTTGGTCCGGTCGCGGCTGCCGCCACAACCGAACACGCAAATCAAGCGCCCTCCCCGGGCGTTCGCCATCTGACGCAAAGCTATCAGGGCACGCTCCAGCGCATCAGGCGTGTGTGCGTAATCGACCACCACCAAAGGTGTTGGAACGGAGACCTCGCCGCCCTCGACGGGCTCCACGATTTGCAGCCGCCCCGCAACCGAACGCAGTGTCGCCAGGACACGCGCAATGCGCGCCAAAGGCCAGCCAAGCTCCCGCAGCATTCCGGCCACCAGCAATAAGTTAGAAATATTATGTTCGCCAACCAGACGGGTAACGATTTGTGCGACGCCATCCGGCATGCACAAATTAAAAATCAAACCATAGGTACCGGTTTGTATATCGGTTGCCTTGATGGTGGCAGCCCTGGCTTCCACCAGCGAATAAGTTAACGGCTCTAGCGCAAAGCTTGCCTCTGCCAGCTCTGCCCCGACAGGATCATCAATATTGACGATGGCACGCTCCAGCCCGGGCCACTGGAACAAAGCGAACTTGGCCGCCTTATAGTGTTCAACGGTACCGTGGTAGTCCAGGTGGTCATGAGTGAGATTGGTGAAACCGGCAATTTTTATACAAACATGGTCAAGGCGGCCCTGCTCAATACCTATGGAAGAGGCCTCAAGCGCAACAACCGTAGCGCCTGCATCACGAATAGCAGCAAGACTGCGATGCATGGTCAAAACATCGGGTGTCGTCAATACCCCGCCCAGATTCGATCCGTCTGGCAATGTCACGCCCAGCGTACCAACCGTACCGCATGGCACGCCTTCAGCATTCAGGGCGGCAGCCAGCCATTGCACAGTCGTGGTCTTGCCGTTGGTGCCGGTCACGGCCAGCACTGAAAGAGCCTTCGATGGCTCGCCATACCAGTAATGCGCTATCGCCCCCAACATGCCCGACAAGCCTTCCACCATCTGCATCGGCGTTGCCCCCGATGGCATCGAATCAAATGGCGCGCCAGGCTGCACGACTACGGCCACGGCGCCTCGCGCTATCGCTTGTTCGATATAACGCCGACCATCGGTGACTTTTCCGGGGCAGGCGAAGAAAATATCACCGCGCGCAATCTGACGCGAATCAATGCATAAATTTGCGCTGCGCGAAGCGTGTTGCTCCAGCCATGCAATCAATTCATGAGATGTCATCGTGGCAGCTCTCCCCGAGGACCGACCGCTACCAAGGACTCAATTGGGGCATCGGGCTGAACCCCCATACGGCGTAAACTGCTGGCCACGACCGTGGCAAAAATCGGAGCGGCTACGCGACCGCCGTAATAGCCTCCAGCCTGCGGCTCATCGAGCGTGACAGCGACGACAATGCGCGGGTTGGACACCGGAGCAAAGCCCACAAACGAGCTGCGGTATTGCGATGTGCTGTAGCGTCCATCGACTATTTTTCGCGCCGTACCGCTTTTTCCGGCTACACGATAACCCTGTACCTGGGCCAACTTAGCGCCATCCGGTCCGGCTGCAGCCTCTAGCATCGCACGCGTCAACCCGGCGACTTGCGGGGTATATACCTGAACACTGGTGGGTTTGCCCTGGCGCTTGAGCAAAGTAAGTGAAACCATGTCGCCATTACGCGCGAATGCCGTATAGGCGTGAGCGATTTGCAGCAATGAAGTCGACAGGCCATATCCATAGGCCATTGTTGCCCGCTCGATAGGACGCCAGCGCTCCCAGGGGCGCAAACGCCCCGAAGCCACTCCTGGAAAATTGGCCTGGGGCGCCCGCCCAAAACCCAGCTCGGTGAACTTCGTCCACATTTCTTGCGACGTAAGTTTCTCGGAAATCATGGTCATGCCGATATTGCTGGACCGACGCAAAATACCCGCTACATTCAGAGTGCCGTTACGGCTTACGTCAGATATCGTTGAACCCTGATAGCGATATTGACCGTTACCGGTATCGAACTGGGTAGACGTTGTAATCCGCTTCAAATCCAGGGCCAGGGCGGCAGTGAAAGGTTTCATGATAGAGCCGGGCTCGAACGTATCGGTGATGGCCCGATTACGCAATGCGGCCCCTTTCCGGTCATCCCGATTATTAGGATCGTAGGTGGGCAAATTAACGAGCGCCAGTATCTCGCCCGTTTGAACGTCGAGCACAATCCCCGCAGCCCCTTTAGCCTTATGATCGTTCATGGCTTTTTTTAACGCTGAGTACGTGTCGAACTGCAAGCCGCTATCAATCGACAGACTCAAATCCTGCCCATTAACGGGCGGCACAACCGCCTGCACATCCTCGACGACCCGCCCAAGACGATCTTTAATAACGCGCCGGCTGCCCGGACGCCCTGAAAGCTCGGAGTTAAAAGCGAGTTCTACGCCTTCAATCCCTTTATCTTCAATATTGGTGAAGCCCAGTACGTGTGCGGTAAGGCCGGCCTCGGGGTATGAGCGCCTCATTTCGTCCTGATGATGAATACCAGGAATCTTTAATTGCTTTATTTGTTTTGCCAGCTCAACTGACACCTGGCGCTTGATATACACGAAGTTCTTGTCTTCATTGGACAACCGGGAGCGTATATCTTTAAGTGGCATTTCCAGCAGTTTGGCCAACTGCTCCAGCTCGGCGGGCTTTGCCTCTTTTGCGTCTTCAGGAATTGCCCAGATAGCGCGGGCAGGCACGCTTGAAGCCAGGACCACAGTACCGGTCCGATCGAATATTTTGCCGCGTGTCGCAGGCAAAACCAACGTGCGCTCGTAGCGACGCTCGCCTTGCTGCTGCAGGAACTCGGTGGATAATCCTTGTAAATACAGTGCCTTGATTCCCAACGCGGCGAAACCCAACATCAAAAGAATCAACACCAGGCGTGACCGCCACAGTGGCATCTGGATATTCAGTACGGGGCTGTCGTAGAATCGGACACGCTTCATGGACGCCCTCCGGCCGAGGAGTTTGCGCCTGGCGACCCGGCCGATTTCGAGGCAGCAGGCGCGCCTTTGATATACAAGGTCCGGTCAGGTGAAGTCGTGATCATTTTCAGGTCTTGACGCGCAGCCTCGTCGATGCGTGCATGTCGGGCCAGCTCAGCCCGCTCTAGTTGTAAACGCCGCCAGTCGGCATCCAGCTCGCGGGCCTTGGCGGCTACGCGCTCGGACTCGACAAACAATTGGCGCGACTGAAATCGCGCCGTAACCAGGGAGATGGCCGAGAGCATCAACAACGCAGCAAAGATTAAGCTCAGTCGGCCCACTATTTCCTCCCCCTGCCTGCCTGTGCCGGCCTGGGCCCCAGGCGAATGGCATTCACGAAGGAAGCCCCCTGGTCGGCGGGCAAAGGCGTGGAGGTACGTTCTGCCACACGCAACACAGCAGAGCGCGCACGGGCATTACCGGCCACTTCGTCCGCATCGGGCAGAACACGTCCCAATGAGTGCAGGATAGGGGCTGGCATATCCTTCTCGAAGATAGGCATGCGGGCCTGCGCCGCAGCCGGGCGGGCCGCTGCGGCAATGCATTGCTTAACCATGCGATCTTCAAGAGAATGGAAACTAATCACGGCCAACCGCCCTTTTGGCGCAAGAACTTTTAAGACTGCCGCGAGGGCGTGCGCGAGCTCCTCGAGTTCTTGATTGAGGTAAATCCGTAGAGCCTGAAAGGTACGAGTGGCCGGGTGTTGACCCTTTTCGCGCGTACGGACGACACTGGCGACGAGCTCGGCGAGGTCGAGCGTTGTGCGCAGCGGCCTGGATTCGCGGCGAGCAATAACCGCCTTTGCAATCTGGAAAGCAAACCGTTCTTCGCCATATTTAGCTATGACCTCCTTAAGATCTTCAACACTGACCTCGGCCAGCCATTGAGCAGCGGTTAAACCACTGCTCGTGTCCATTCTCATGTCGAGTGGACCTTCGCGCATAAACGAAAACCCCCGACTAGCATCATCAATTTGGGGCGATGACATACCCAGATCCAGCATCACGCCATCAACGCGTTGAATTCCCAGCGCATCCAAACGCTCTTGCATCGATGCAAAGCCGCCATGCACAACAACAACTCTGGCATCTTCCGCTTGCAAAACCTTTGCTGCCTCAATGGCCAACGGGTCTTTATCAAAAACGACTAACCGTGCGTCGGGAGCCAACCTGGACAACAAGCAGCGGCTATGCCCGCCCCGACCAAATGTTCCATCGACAAAAACGCCACTTGTCCTTGAAGAAAGCTCGCCCTGGGACTGAGCACGCTTGGACTTACTTCCAAAACCAGGCTCAATCAAGGCGTTAACCGTGGGCTCTAGCAGCACGGACCGGTGTGATAACTCCATAACCTGCTTCAGAATGAAAAATGTTCTAGCGACTCGGGATTGATTTTCGCCAGGTCTTCGGCCTCTCGGCGCGCCCACTCGGCACAATCCCACAATTCGAAATGACTTCCCATCCCTAAAAGCATGACTTCACGCGTTAGTCCGACGGCCGAACGCAGTTCGGGCGCAACCAAAATACGGCCCGTACCATCCATATCGACGTCTTGCGCATTACCGAGCAACAAGCGCTGAAGCGGACGGGCTGACATTGGGAACTGGACTATTTGCTTACGTTTTTCCTCCCACTCCGAGCGTGGATAAACCAGCAAACAGCCATCTGGGTGGCGGGTTAAGGTTAGCCGGCCTTCTTCAGCGGAAACAAGCGCGTCACGATGCCGGGTCGGTATTGAAACCCGCCCCTTGGCATCTAACGTGAGTGCACTGCTTCCCTGGAACACCGTTCAAAACCCCCACTTTTTTGCACAAAATCCTACTTTTCCCCACTCTACGGGATCGGATGCAACAGGTCAAGCGCAAAGTTGCAATTTTTTCAATTACAACAAGCACTTAGCACGGCTTTACAAAGGGACTGAATTAAAATGTGTAGATAAATCAAGAAATTGCAGGTTTATCTAAAAGTCGTTTATAAGATAAACGGGGCAGGAAAGAATTTATGCCTTTGCAATTTCTAACATTTAAGAAGGAATGGGCAGGCGAAGAAGCGAGACAGATCTATAGGCCGGATTCTGTACACCAGGCAAGCCTGGCGGGCAATCATTCCTCTGGGTACGGCATTGCTGACGTACTCTAGCCATCTACCCGCATGCTTGAGCGAGCCGCTCTTTTTAGCCCTGGGGCGTGTCGCATGCCTATTTGATGTTGCTCCGGGTAGAGGTTGCCGCGTTTCACCCTGCCGCGCTGCCGTTTGTTGCCAAACGGCGCCACACGGAAGTAGCCGTGCCAGTGCACGCCTAAGCGTGCCCGCGCCGCAGTCTCGTCTCTGTGGCCCTATTCCTCGGCGCGCCGACGACCTAAGTACGCCGGTTTGCCGGACGGCCGTTAGCCGTTACCCTGCTCTATGGAGTCCGGACCTTCCTCGATATACAAGATACCGCGATTGCCCGATCTGCCTCGCGGGTACATTGTATAGGATCAGCGGACGCTGCACCCCGTTTACTCATAAATTAACGCAAGTTGCGCAACCTGCGACAATAGAGCTTTATTGCTCAGACAATTACGTCTTCCCGTTTTTTTGCTTGATCTATGGCCGCCACTACTTTAATTACCTTAACCGACGTTCAGCTCGCGTACGGACACCATCCTCTGCTCGACCACGCCGACTTTGCCGTGCAGCCCAACGAACGAATCGGCCTGATCGGTCGCAATGGAGCCGGAAAATCTTCGCTCCTTAAGTTGCTTGATGGAAGAACCCATCCGGACGACGGTGAAATCATGCGGCTGGGCGGCCTGAAAATCGCCACGGTCGAGCAAGAACCCGAACTGGATGATTCGCTTACGGTCTTCGACACGCTGTGCGGCGACATCACCGAAAGCGAAGACTGGTCGCGCCCCTCGCGCGTTCAAGCGCTCATCGACCAATTAGGCCTGAACGCCGACGCTATCATCGCCGGTCTTTCTGGCGGTACGCGCAAACGTGTGGCGCTGGCACGCGCGCTGGCCGACGAACCCGACCTGCTTTTGCTGGACGAGCCCACCAACCACCTGGATTTCATTGGTATTGCGTGGCTCGAAAAGCTGTTGTTGAACGCCCGGTGCAGTGTCATTCTGATCACTCACGACCGACGCTTTCTCGACGCGGTTGCCACGCGCATCGTCGAACTCGATCGCGGCAAGTTATTTAGCTTTCCCGGGAATTTTTCCGCGTGGCAGCAACGTAAAGCGGAATGGCTTGAGTCCGAAAAACAGCAAAACGCCAAATTCGACAAAGTGCTTGCCCAAGAAGAAGCCTGGATACGCCAGGGCGTGGAAGCGCGGCGCACACGCAATGAAGGACGAGTCAGACGCCTGGAACAATTGCGCCGCGACCGTGCCTCACGCCGTGAGCGGGTCGGCAATGTACGCCTGGCTGTCGCCGAAGGGCAGCGCTCCGGCAAGCTGGTTGCCGAACTCGAAAACGTAAGTCATGGATACGGTAATCGCATCCTTATCAAAGATCTGTCCACAACTATTTTGCGCAAAGACCGGATTGGCCTGATTGGCCCCAACGGCGCCGGCAAAACAACCCTGCTGCGAATCCTGCTTGGCAAATTGAAGCCGGATTCGGGCAGCGTGCGGCTGGGCACCAATCTTACGATTGGCTACTTCGATCAAATGCGCGCGCAGCTCGACGAAACGGCTACGGTCGCCGACACCATCAGCCCCGGAAGCGAATGGGTAGAAATCGGCAACCAGCGCAAGCACATCATGAGCTATCTGGAAGACTTCCTGTTTGCACCTGCCCGTGCGCGCTCGCCTGTCAGCAGTCTTTCGGGCGGCGAACGGGCGCGCCTGGTTCTGGCACGACTATTTGCTCGCCCCACCAACATTCTGGTCATGGACGAACCAACCAACGATCTCGATATCGAAACTCTTGAACTGCTCGAAGAACTGCTTCAGGATTATCCGGGCACCGTTTTACTGGTCAGCCACGATCGCGAGTTCCTGAACAATGTGGTTACACAAACCATTGCCTCGGAGGGGAACGGACATTGGCAGGAATACGTGGGCGGCTACGATGAATGGCTGGAGCAGAGCACGTTGAAAGCTCAGAGCGACGCCGAGGCCGAATACGGCAAGAACAAAAAGCCGGAAATGGGCAATGCCCTGCGCGCCAAGCCCGCTGCGGCCAAGACAAACAAAATCACATCATGGGAGTTGCGTGAACTGGAAGAAATGCCCGACGCCATCGCCCAGCTGGAAACGCAGCAAACCGAACTGACTGCAAAGCTTGCCAGCGGCGACCTGTACCGCGATGCCCCCGAAGAAGTGGTGTCGATCAACGAGCAGCTTCAAGCAATCGATGAACAGCTAAATACACTTTTCGCGCGCTGGGAGGCTCTTGAAGAAAAACGCAACGGAAATTAAAAAACGGCAGTAGTGAACACGAAGGCGAAGCGCAGGCAGCACGTTGGCACGGCAAGCAAAGCCGACAAAGGTCACGGTTGATTTGGGACTTATTCCATTTCCAAATCAATTGTGAACACGAAGGCGAAGCGCAGACAGTACATTTGTACGGCAAGCAAGCCGACAAAGGTCACGGTTGATTTGGAACTTACTCCACTCCCAAATCAATTGTGAACACGAAGGCGAAGCGCAGACAGTACATTTGTACGGCAAGCAAAGCCGACACAGCTCACGGTTGATTTGGGACTTATTCCATTTCCAAATCGATCGTG
>DATCVA010000340.1:0-12802 GCA_036567205.1 Eoetvoesiella sp.
CGGAGGGATGGACGAGCATGAGCTTGCTTGAGGTCGATAAAATCAATAGCTACTATGGCGATTCGCATATCTTGTTCGATGTGTCGATGCGCGTGGAAAAAAACGAAGTTGTTGCGCTGCTGGGCCGTAACGGCGCAGGTAAAAGCACCACGCTCAAGTCGTTGATGGGGGTAGTGCGGCCTAAAAGCGGCATAATTCGTCATCATGGGGTCGAGGTGCAACACCTTCCACCGTACGAACTGGCAAGACGGGGCATTCAGCTTGTGCCTGAAGAGCGGCGCATTTTTGGACAGATTACCGTTCAGGAAAATCTTCAACTTGCTGCCATGACGGCGCCTGAGGCCAGGTCGCTCGAGGCCATATATGAAACATTTCCCCGGCTGGCCGAGCGTAAACGTAACCGAGGCAAGCAACTTTCTGGGGGCGAGCAACAGATGCTGGCAATTGCGCGCGCCATGATACGAAACGCCAATATCATTTTGCTTGATGAGCCCTTTGAAGGACTGGCTCCGTTAATCGTGCGCGATCTGATGCAGGTTTGCCATAATCTGGCAAAAAATGGCCACACCATTGTTATTGTCGAGCAAAACGTCCGTGCCGCACTGTCGCTTGCCGACCGGTGCTATATCATCAATAACGGCCATATGGTCTATGAAGGCACGCCCACGGAATTGCATGCCGATAATAGCGTCATAGAAAAGTATCTGGGGGTAAAAGTATAGGTGTTCAGGCCAGGTCCGGTTGTGTTACCAAATGGTAGCTGACGCATCAATGTCGTTTAACGTAGCGCAGCCGGTCAGGGCCATGGTAATTTCAAGCTCGGTACGCAAAATATGCAGCACGTGAACGACGCCTGTTGCTCCGGCCGCCGCCAATCCATATATATAGGGCCGTCCAATCAGGGTTGCCGTAGCCCCTAGCGCCAACGCCTTGAATATATCGGTGCCGCGCCGGATACCGCCGTCCAGCAATATGGGGACACGGCCGTTTACCACCGCTGCAATGGATGGTAAAACGTCAATGGTGGCGGGCAGCGTGTCGAGCGTCCGCCCGCCATGGTTGGAAACGATAATGCCTGATACGCCAAGATCCAGAGCGCGTTGCGCGTCATGAGCGGACGTAATGCCTTTAAGCAAGACCGGCAGCCGGCTAAGCCCGACTAACCATTCCACGTCTTTCCAGGTTGGATTGCCTGCCAGCAACGGCCCGCCAAATAAGGGACTGGTACCTGCCAGCGCTGTGTGTGCCGGCTGGGGGCGCATTCCGCGTAAATTTACAGCGTCAATGCCTGCCGGCAAAGCGAAGCCGGCACGTTGCTCGCGATTGCGTACGCCATTGACCGCGGCGTCGACGGTAACCACTAGAGCCTGGTAATTTGCGGATTCAGCGCGATGCACAAGTTCTGCCGTAAAGTTGCGGTCGGATTGTATATATAGCTGAAACCAGAGGGGCGTGCGGGCCATCGCGGCAATGTCTTCCATCGCGGCGCTGGCTTGTGTGCTGACGACCATGCCGGCTTTGATGGCCGAGCCGCCTAATGCCGTGGCCAGTTCTCCGTCGGGATGAGCCAGCTTTTGGTAAGCGACGGGCGCAAGAAAAATGGGGTATTCGAAGGTATGGCCGAATAGTTCCAGTCGTGTGTTGGCTCCGGACAGATCAGTCAGTACGCGCTGGTGCAGCCGCAGGCGTCGAAATGCCGCGTTGTTGTCTGCCTGTGTCAGTTCATCGCCGGCCCCGCCGCTTATATACGCCCATGCGGAGGTGCTCATGCGTTCGCGTGCATACGGCTCATAATCGGCCACGGCGGCAATCTCGGCCGGAATGTGCTCAAGTGGTGGCAAGGGTCGTTGGCTCATGGCAGCTGCCTTATAAAATAATATTCGCGCGGGCGCTTGTAGTAGCGCCGTCCGCACGGGCGCTGATCAGGTATTGGACCAGTCCCTGATCAGGTTGTGATACACCCCCGTCAATTGCGGCATGGCTTCGTGATCGGGCATGGATCGGGCTACGTTTTGAATGGCGGTGTCCAACTCCCACAGTAGCGCGCGTCGACTATCTTCACGCACCAGACTTTGAATCCAGAAAAAAGACGCCAGGCGCGCGCCCCGTGTAACCGGTGTGACGTGGTGCAGGCTGCTGCCCGGATAAAGCACCATGTGGCCTGCCGGCAGTTTTACGCTATGGCTGCCATAAGTGTCTTGTACGACAAGCTCGCCGCCATCGTACTCGTCGGGGTTGGAAAAGAACAGTGTGGCCGAGATGTCGCTGCGCACACGCTCTTGCGTGCCCGGTATTCCGAATATGGCGTTATCGATATGGTTGCCGTACTGGCCGCCGCCTTCGTAGCGGTTAAACCGGGGAGGAAGTATGCGCAGAGGCAAGGTGGCCGAAATAAATGTAGGGTTCTGGCTTAAGGCATTCAAAATAAAATCGCCTGCTTGCTGCGCCACGGGGTTGTCCAGCGGTAACTGTAAATTGTTTTTTACTTTGGCGGCCACATGCCCGGCGGTGCTGCGCCCATCGGTCCAGTCTGTCTGCTCCAGCGCCTGTCGGCACTGCCTGACTTGCTCGGCGCTTAGCACGTCGGGGATTTTCAGCATCATTTGATATTTCCTTTACCGGGGGAAGAGGCAAAAACCGCTCCGAAGAGCGGTTTAACCGACACTTTAGCAAACTTTTTGCGATTAGAAACCTGCTTGTGCGTGCACATTTATCTAAAGCCGGTTCACTTGATGGCCAAGAGTTGTATCAAGAATATTTTTAACCCTTTTTACAAGTTTCTTTTTACTGAGTTTCCAGATCAAGCGTGACCGCGAAGGCGAAGCGCAAACATTACTTTTATGCGGCTGCTGAGCCGAAAAAATGCACGTTTGATATAGAAATGGAATTACAAATCGTCCAGACTGCGAATGGCCCTGCCAAGGCCGGTGAAGTCGAAATGCGGGGCCAGAGGTTTTAGCCGGTGCAATATTACCGATACTACAACAGGAACCAGTGCGGCGAGCAGAAATGATTCCAGCAAATACTCGGGCTTATCGCCGGGCCCTGGGAAAAGCGCCATACCTGCAACGAGGCCGCAGACTGTACTGATGACAGCCGTTATGCCGTCATGGCGGCGGCTGAATAATCCAAAGAATACTGGAAAGGCTGCTGCCGAACAGAACAGGTCGGCCAGTAAAAATAGATAGAGCACACTATAGCCCTGGGCGGCCGCGGCTAACACTGGAATTGCCAGCAAAAAAATCAGCCAGCGCGATAGCCTCATTAGCGTCGCTTTGCGTGCCGTTGGCATGAGTCGGCGCATGTCGACTGCAATAATGCTGGAGACGGCGCTAATAACGGTATCGGCCGTGCTCATTACAAGGGCCAGACCTAGAGGTATAAGAGCAATGGCAAACCACTCCGGGATGTGTGGCATGACGACGCTGAAAAGGGCGGTCGAACTATCGCCTTGATGACCCAAGCCTACAAATGCAAGGCCAAACAGGCCCATCATGAAAATCACCGGAGCTGCCAGCAGCCCTCCTAGCAAAAAGCCGTTGCGCATGGTGCGCGTATCTCGCGCGGCATAGACGCGTTGCCAGTTTCCCTGATGAAACAGGCCTGTCAGCAGTATGGCAACAAAAAACGTCAGCCCCGCCTTAATGCCAACTGGATCGGATAGATCAAGCAGTTGCGGAGCTTTTTCCTGAAGCCCTGAAAGCGTCGGTCCGATGCCTCCGACCGCCTTCCAACCCAGGACCAGCAGCAAGACCAGAAGAGGAACGATAACGATCATTTGTACCTTGTCGGTGAAGATCGAAGCGCGCAAGCCGCCGTATGACGTATAGAGCAGGGTGGCGCCCAGCACGACGGCGGCGGTTGCCCAGAGCGGCACCGGGGCCAGTAACGCCACCAGTTTGGAAATAGCCGTGATCTCTGCCGTTAACGTAATAAACATATAAAACAGCATGATCAACAGCGTCAGCCCATACATTGGTTTTCCGAAACGCAGGATCACAAATTCGGTCAGCGTATGGCCTTGCGGAATTAACTCTCGCATGCGCTTTCCCAGCGGGATCATCAACAGCCGCGGGGACATCGCACCCAGCGCATATCCAATGACGGCCGCAAGCCCGCCCCACGTAGCCGCCTGGGCCGGTGCAAAAAGTATCCAGGCTCCTAATGTGGATGCCAATAGCGTCAATATGGTTGCGACCGAGCTTTGGCTGTTGCGGGCGACGACATAGTCTTCCAGGCTATCGCGGTCACGTCGGGCGTAGATCATGCCAGATATGGCAAAACCCGCTGAAAATAACAGCAGCCAATATATCGTTGATGAACTTGCGAGCATATCTATTCCTCGGAGGTCTGCGGCGCGGACCTGAAACAAACGAAGGCACAGCCTTAATGAAGGTCGTACAGCAACGCGGTAGAAGGAGGAAAGACAGCAAAAAACATTGGATTTCCTTCCCTTCGCCGGCATGACCCGGATCAGGTTCAAAGGGTTACCGCACTAATATGCGGAATCTCAGCCCAATACAGGGCTCCCCCAGGAACAGCCGCAAAGCTTAGGTTAAAAGGCGGCGGTTTGTCAATTGCTTATCGCTATAAGAGCTTCTGTGCTATTGTTTCCGGTAACGACACGGGGTGCCCCCTGGCTTTGTTGCCCTGGGCTGAGATAACACCCGTCGAACCTGCTCCAGCTAATACTGGCGAAGGGATGTCAGCCTTAGGGCAAGCGGCGCTGCGCCGCGTGATCATACCTTCGCCTTTTTTGAAAGGTATGTCATGGAAAGTGCCACTACAACGCTTCCTATCAGCGAACAACTTATTCTGGTCACGGGCGGCGGTCGTGGCTTGGGTCAACATCTTGTGCAGTCGTTTCTTCGCGAGGGGGCCCGGGTTGTCATCAACTATTTGAATAGCGCAAGTAACGCTAGGGCGCTTGCATCAACCGCTCCGGAACGTGCTATTGCGTTGCAGGCCGATGTAACCGACGCGAACGCTGTCCAGGCTATGATGGCCCGGGCCCGCGAACGATTTGGCATGCCTGTTACCACCGTGGTGAACAATGCCTTGCCTAAGTTTTCGTTTAATGGCGATGCGCGTCCACACGCCGATGCGTTGACTTGGGACAATCTGCATCAGCAGCTCGAGGGTATTGTTCGCGGGGCGCTGAACACAACGCAGGCAGCCTTGCCTGGCATGCAGGACCTGGGGTTTGGCCGCATCATCAACATCGGTACTAATTTGTTCCAGAACCCCGTCGTTCCTTACCACGATTACACCGCTGCCAAGGCGGCGTTGCTTTCTTTGACCCGTACTTTGTCGCATGATCTTGGCCCCAAGGGAATCACCGTTAACATGATTTCGGGCGGCCTGTTGCGCAGCACCGATGCGTCATCCGCGACACCCGAAGAGGTTTTTGACTTGATTGCCGCCAGCACGCCGCTGCGCCGCGTGACCACCCCGGCCGAATTCGCCGATGCGGCGTTGTTTTTTGCTTCGCCGTGGTCAAGGTCTGTTACCGGACAGAATCTGGTTGTTGACGGTGGATTGGTAAAGAACTGATGCTTACACATCCTAACGTCAAGAATCCAGGCGCCAGCAATTCAAAACGGATGCTGCATATAAATCTGTTTATTTTTGGATGCGGACACCACAAAGCGGCCTGGAGACACCCTGATTCGTCAGTAGAGCGGCTCGGAGACATTGCTTACTTTGAACAGTTGGCCCGGACCGCCGAACGTGGCAAGCTTGATGCGGTTTTTTTTGCCGATGGGCAATCGGCTGATAATCTGGCTGATGGTCCGCGCTGGTTTCTGGAACCCCTGACAGCCATGGCAGCCATGAGTCGCGCAACCGAACGAATTGGTTTGATCAGTACGGTTTCCAGCACGTTTTACACACCATTTCATGCCGCGCGGCTAGTGGCATCGCTGGACCATATTTCACAGGGGCGAATGGGCTGGAATGTCGTGACGTCCATGTTCGATGCCGAGGCGCGCAACCATAGCTTTGAAGCCATGCCCGGGCATGACTGGCGTTACGCTCGCGCTGAAGAGTTTGTGGACGTAGTGCTGGGCTTGTGGGATTCGTGGGCTGATGACGCGTTGCCGCGTGAGCGGCTGGGCGATTACGTCCGGGCAGCCAGAGTGCGTGCCATAAACCACAAGGGTGCGCATTTTCGGGTGGATGGACCGCTTAATATGCCACGTCCGCCGCAAGGCCATCCTGTGCTGTTTCAGGCGGGAGCCTCAGAGCAGGGCAGAGATCTTGCCGCACGCCGCGCCGAGGCTATTTATGCTGTGGCTTACGACCTGCCGGCTGCTCAGGAGTATTACCGGGATATCAAGCGGCGAGTGCGCGCTGCGGGCCGTAGCGATCCGGTGCCGATCATGCCGGGGCTGGTCACGTATGTGGGCTCTACCGAAGCCGAGGCCAAAGCCAGGCAGCGCGAATTAGACGAGCTTTTGCCGGCGGACGATGCGTTGCGGCAATTGGGTATGTATGTAGGGCAGGATTGTCTGGGCTGGGAGCTTGATGCGCCTGTACCGGTTTTACCGCCACTGGGCGAGTTTGCCGGTCCGAAGGGCCGGTATGCGACCGTTTTGCGCATTATTGAAACTGAGAAACCGACAGTGCGCCAGTTGCTGGGCCGGTTGGCCGCAGGAGGCGGGCATTGCACCATGGTTGGAACACCGGAGCAAATTGCCGATGAGATGGAGCGCTGGATGTTAAATGAGGGCGCAGACGGGTTCAACCTGATGCCGCCAACATTGCCGGGCGGAATTGACGATTTTGTGGATCAAGTTATTCCGGTGTTGCAACGGCGCGGTTTATTCCGCAGCGAGTACGAAACCAGAACATTACGCGGACATCTGGGGTTGGAGCGTCCGGATGGCGGATGGTGAATTGTCAAAGCTGGCTGACGGCGCTATTCTGATCATTAAAAATTAGTTCAACTAACGAGACAACGATGGAAAATGCTGATCAGACGAGTCTGTTGCCAAAGGATGCCGGGGCACTGGAGCTGCAAAGTGACGCTTCGTCAGCCGGTTGTCCGGCGCAGTCTACCGTTGCCTATATTATTGGTCATATCACGGTTAAAGATCCCGAGCGGTGGGCTGAGTATTGCAGCAAGGTGCCCGCCACCGTGGCGCCGTGGGGAGCATCGCTGGTGTTTCGAGGCGAAGGCGCCCAGGTTTTGGATGGCACTCATGCGTATACCGATACTGTGGTCATTCGGTTTCCAAATCGGTCTGCGATAAACAATTGGCACGAGTCAGCCGCCTACCAGGCGCTGGTTCCCATTCGTAAGCAGGCAGCCGATGTAGTAATTATTAGTTATGACGGCCAGCAGTAAGCGGTATGTGTTGCCGCGCTAATTCCGAATTGATTTTTTGGTAAACAGAGAATGATTTATAGGACGCCAGGACTATAATTTAACAGCGGTTTTCTAGTTTTCTTACCAAAGCCGCAACACCGCTACCCGCTATTTCTTGATGCAAACTGAAATGCGCGGGCATCCCAAGCTACATGAAGGGAAGTTAATTACCAGGAGGCGCTATGACACGCAAATATATTGACTGTCGCAGCTTTCCAAGTGAAATGAATTGTTCAATAGCAATATCCGCTGACAATGAGACAGAACTGCTGGAAGCTGCCGTACAGCATGCTGTGGCGGTGCATGGCCACAAAGATTCCCCGGAACTTCGGCAACAAGTGAAGCAATCAATGAAAGACGGCAGCCCGCCCAACTAGACGATAAGTACCGATTGCTTTGTTGTTGTCCGCAATAACTTCTTTAATGCCAAACCCCCGTCATGACTTGAACGGGGGCTTGGCGCGCCGCGTTGGCGATAGCTACATATCCAAGAGACATGCCTGTTCTGGAAGTACGACTGTCAAATCGACTTTAGTCCGGGCGGTTTTCACGCCGCCGGTTTTTAAGCTCGCTGGTTTTTACGATTACGTAAGCAATAAGCGCAAAGACAAATACCACTAAATACATCCAGGCGATGCTTTGCAGGGTCTCGATAACAGTGCGATAGATTTCCAGCACCCAGCGTTCGCTTGTCAGCGCCATAGGCACAGCGGTTTTTTGTTCGGGTTCTATGTAGCGTTCCAGCGCATAAATGCGTACACCGCCCGAGATTCCGACAACAAATGCGGCAAAGGTGATGTAACGACGCCAGGCGGCAGCAATTTGATCCTGGATGATGCGATCCAGTATCAGGCCAATCGGCTTGTCGAATATCCAGACTACCAATAAAGATACCAGCGCGGCGATTAGAAAAGTAGCCAGCAAGAGTGTGAAGAACATAGGGCAGGGCCTTATTTTATTTTGTTTGTCCGCTCGCTACGGTTTCCCGACGGCGGCGAGCTTCTTCCAGCAAGTAGACCTGGTAGTCATCAAGGTCTCCGTCGAAGTCTTTCATGCCTCCACGAGATACCAGCCAAAATTCATCACATACCGAGCGCAGTAAAGAACGATCGTGGCTGACCAGCATTACCGAACCTTCGAATTCGTTTAGCGCTACGCTTAACGCCTCGCGCGTTGCCAGGTCCAGATGGTTGGTCGGCTCATCAAGCAGCAGCAAATTCGGGCGTTGCCAGACGATCATGCATAGCACCAGACGGGCCTTTTCGCCGCCGCTCATGCTGCCGACGCTCTGTTTGACCATATCGCCGCTGAAATTGAAAGTGCCCAGGAAGTTTCGTAATCCTTGTTCGCGGCAATCCATCGCGCTGGGGCGTATGCTGGCTGGCGTGTCGCGGGCCAGGCGGATCATGTGCTCCAGCGGGTTATCGCTCGGGCGAAGGACATCCAGTTCCTGCTGCGAGAAGTAGCCAATATTCAAGCCTTTCCCGGTAATGATTTCGCCGGCAATTGGCTGTAGCGCACCGGCGATGGTTTTTACCAGTGTCGACTTTCCCTGACCGTTGGCGCCCAAAATACCAATTCGCTGTCCGGCCAATACCGAGCGATTGATCTTGTGCACGATGACGGTGGGGGCCGTGCCTGCCGGAGCGTCCTCAAGAGCCGGGTAGCCAAAGCTTGCGTCCGACATTGACAGCATTGGGTTGGGCAGGCTGAAGGGCTCTTTGAACTCGAACTGAAACTCCGCATCAGCCAGTATTGGCGCAATTTTTTCCATGCGCTCCAGCGCTTTGACACGGCTCTGTGCCTGCTTGGCCTTGCTGGCCTTGGCTTTGAAGCGATCAATGAATTTTTGCAGATGCGCGATTTTATCTTGCTGTTTTGCCTGCGCGGCTTGTTGCAACGACATCTGTTCAGCACGCATGTCTTCAAACTTGCTGTAATTGCCGCCATAACGCACGAGCTTGCTATGGTCAATATGCAGTGTGACGTCGGTTATGGCATCCAGAAATTCGCGATCATGGCTGATCACCACAATTGTGCCGCCATAGTTTTTTAGCCACGCCTCGAGCCATACCAATGCATCCAGATCCAGGTGGTTGGTTGGCTCGTCCAGCAAAAGCAAGTCCGACGGGCACATAAGGGCACGCGCCAGTTGCAAGCGCATGCGCCAGCCGCCCGAAAAACTGTTCACGGGCTTATTGAGCTCGGCAACAGTGAATCCCAACCCCAAAATCAGCGCCTGAGCTCGCGCCGGCGCATCGTGCATGCCGGCGTCGTATAGCGCCATATAGGCGTGTGCCATTTGCATGCCGTCGTCGTTGGCTTCAGCCGCGGCTACTTCCGCCTGGGCGGCAAGCAAGACAGTGTCGCCATCGACCACGAAATCCGTTGCGCTTTGTTCGGTTTCAGGCATGTCCTGCGCTACCTGCGCCATGCGCCATTGCGCTGGGATGGAAAACTCGCCGCCGTCCTCATGCAGCGTGCCGTTGAGTACGGCAAACAACGAAGATTTACCTGCGCCATTGCGGCCGACCAATCCTACTTTTTCACCGGGGTTGAGCGTGACTGAAGTGTTGTCGAGCAATACTTTACTGCCGCGACGCAAGGTCACGTTCTTAAGAATAATCATCGAGGTAGATTTTGTGTAAGTTAAAGTAGGTAAAGATGAAGCGCCTTGACAGGGAAGGGCATCGAAGTCTGTTCATATCAGCCTGAACAGCGAAGGAAAATAACGAAGGGCAGTAATTGCATTGAACGTCTTCGAAGAAGTCCTGCCCAGGGCGATCACGTGCTTCAGGATTTTTGCGAGCGAGTTATTTTAACCGACGATCCCATTGCCTGACGAAAGTACAAGGCACCCGACATTCATTTCATAGATTTTGTCGTGGTCTCAAGCATCCCGAATATTCGCTTGTCCGACATTTGCGAAACATTGAAACGCATCAGTCCGGTCGCCGATTGGGATACGCTGAATACATTGCCTGGGGCCAAGACTATTTCTTGCTGTAGCGCCTGTTTCGCCATATCGGTGGCGTCCAGGCCAGCAGGCAAATGGCACCATAGAAACATGCCAGCCCGGGGCGCTATCCATGGCGTAATTCCAATGTCGGCCAGACGCTCTGTTGTGTCATGCATGGCTTTGGCCAGTCGCAGCCGCAGGATATCCAGATGTTTGCGGTAGCTGCCGTCTTTCAAAATAGTCAGCACCAGTTCTTGTGATATGCGAGAGCTCGAGAATGCAGTGGCGATTTTCAAATCCACTAATTCTTCTATCCAGTCCGGACGGGCAACGATATAGCCACAGCGCACCGACGCGGACAGTGTCTTGGAAAAACTCCCGATTTGAATCACTCTGTTCAGGCCATCAAAGGTGGCCAGGCGGGGCGCAGGTTCAAGTTCGAAGTCAGCAAAGATGTCGTCCTCGATGATGACGAGATCGTGGGCGTCGGCCAGCTTAAGCAGGCGATGTGCTACGACCGAGGAGAGTGTTGCGCCTGTTGGGTTGTGCAACCCCGAGTTCGTAATATACAAACGTGGCCGGTGCTCGGTCAGCGCCTGCGAAAAGCGCTCGATATCAGGACCATTCGGTGTATAGGGTACTCCGACTACCTTGGCTCGATGGGCGCGCAGCAGGGCATGGAAATTAAAATAGCATGGGTCGTCCACCAGTACGACGTCGCCCGGCTCGATTAAAAAACGACAGAGCAGATCAACGGCCTGTGTACCCGAGTCGGTCAGTAGAATCTGGCCGGGGGATGCCTCCGTTCCTCGTTCCACCAATCGCCGCGCCAGCAGCTGACGCAAAGCCAACAATCCCATCGGTGAAGCATAATCAGCCAGACTGGCATCCTGGGCGCGGGCCACGGTGCGTATAGCGCGCCGCAATCTTTCCTGCGGCAGCCAAGAGGGCGGGAGCCAGCCGCAGCCAGGCTTAAGGGCTGTGCTGCTTGCCTCCAGGGATTGCCGCGAAACCCATAACGGATCTACCGTCCGATCCAGTCTTGGGCCGAGTTCGGAAAGAGAAAGCGGTGCGATATGACCGGCTACATAAAATCCCGAGCCAGGGCGGGAACAGATCACCCCCTCGGCGGCCAACCGCTCATAAGCATCTACCACGGTGGATTTGGATACCCGCATTAGTTCGGCAAAGCCGCGTATGGACGGTAGCCGTGAGCCTGGGGCGAGCTGGCGCGCTGCAATGCGTTGGCGTACGGTGTTCATGGCCTGTTCGACTAGCGTAACTGCTTTACGTTCTTCAATTGGGGCAAGATCCATCTGTACCGCCTTTTTAACCATTACAGTTTATGCAAATTGTACTCCACTGTCTCTAGCGGCCGACAGCCGCTTTGGCGATACTGTGACCTTCGGAGGTACATCATGAATAAATCGGCCAATGCCTGGCTCAATGGTTTTATCGGAATGTTGATATTCAGCGGTTCTTTGCCGGCCACGCGGGTGGCGGTACTGGACTTTGATCCAGTGTTCCTGACCGTAGCCCGCGCTTCGATTGCGGGGTTGCTTGCGGCATTAGCGCTTGTAGCGTTTAGGCAGAAGCGTCCGGCGCGCAATGAACTGGCGTCTCTGGTTACCGTGGCGCTGGGCGTTGTGGTGGGGTTCCCCTTGTTGACAGCGTTGGCTCTGCAGCATATTACCGCCGCATATTCCATGGTGTTTATTGGACTGTTGCCGTTGGCGACTGGCATCTTCGGTGTGGTGCGCGGCGGAGAGCGGCCCCGACCGGTATTCTGGTTATTCGCCGGCATGGGCAGCATATTGGTGGTGGTATTCGCCTTTGGAAGCAATGGAAGCTCGTCAGTGACCGGAGCACTGTTAATGCTGGCAGCCATCCTGGTTTGTGGGCTGGGGTATGCGGAAGGGGCCGTTCTGTCGCGGCGTTTAGGTGGGTGGCAAGTAATTTGCTGGGCTTTGGTGCTGCCTTTGCCGCTGATGCTGCTTGCAGTTCTCAGCAACTGGCCTGTATCGCTGGCGGCGGTGCAAGTTCCGGCGTGGATCGGATTGGGTTATGTGTCGCTGTTCAGCATGTTGATCGGCTTTATATTCTGGTACCGTGGTTTGGCTCTCGGCGGTATAGCGGCGGTGGGGCAATTGCAATTATTACAGCCGTTTTTTGGGCTCTTGCTTGCGGCAACAATCTTGGGCGAACCTTTCACGTGGTCGATGGTGGTTGTTATGGTGGCTGCGGGGGCCTGTGTAGTGGGTGCCAAACGCGTAGCTGCTGTTTCAGGGTAGGGCTGCGAACATTGCGTCGTGCTGTCGATGGCGAAGGGTCACGGGAGTGTCGGAATTTTTGTGTTCGGGCAGTTTTGATAGATCATTATTCTGCCTATTGTCCATACGACTGAGAGTCTAGCTGGCGATAGGCTTGTGTGAATCGCTCCTCATACAGGATAGCAAATTGCTGCATCGCGGCCG
>DATCVA010000341.1:0-17046 GCA_036567205.1 Eoetvoesiella sp.
AATCGGTCTTTACTGTAGCTGGTTTCAGCTTTGCCGGAGCGGGTCAGAATGCCGGGTTAGGCTTTCTCAAGCTCAGGGATTGGAGCGAACGCCCGGGTAAGGAAAATGGCGCACAAGCCATTGCCGATCGCGCTATGGGTGCGCTGTCGCAGATCAAAGATGGGATGATTTTCGCTTTTGCACCGCCCGCGGTGCTAGAGCTGGGTAACGCCAAGGGTTTTGATTTCTATCTGCAGGACCGCGCCGGCATGGGGCACGAACAACTGACCGAGGCGCGCAATCAGTTGCTGGCCTTGGCAGGGCAGAATCCCAATCTGGTGGCCGTACGGCCCAACGGGCAGGACGACACGCCTCAGTACCGCATCGAAATCGATCAGGCCAAGGCGGGCGCGTTGGGGCTGAGCATGGAACAGGTCAACAGCACGCTGTCCGGTGCATGGGGCGGCGTTTACGTAAACGACTTTATCGATAAGGGCCGCGTCAAAAAGGTCTATATGCAGGCCGAGGCCGAGTCGCGCATGGTGCCTGAGGACCTTCAGAAATGGTATGCGCGCAATGCCGCCGGTGAAATGGTGCCGTTCTCGGCCTTCGCCACCGCGCATTGGGAATATGGTTCGCCGCGTCTTGAACGGTATAACGGCATTCCCGCCATGCAGATCCAGGGTGAACCCGCCCCCGGCGTAAGTTCGGGCGACGCCATGGCCGCGATGGAGGAAATTGCGGCGCAATTACCAGCGGGCTTTGGTATCGAATGGACCGGCTTGTCGTATCAGGAACGCATGTCGGGATCGCAGGCGCCAGCACTCTATGCACTCTCACTGATTGTGGTCTTCCTATGTCTGGCAGCGCTGTACGAAAGTTGGTCGATTCCGTTTTCGGTGATGCTGGTCGTGCCGCTGGGCGTGCTCGGCGCGCTGCTGGCGGCGACCGGCCGCGGCATGTCGAATGACGTGTACTTTCAGGTGGGGCTCTTGGTGACCATTGGGTTGGCGGCCAAGAACGCCATCATGATCGTCGAATTTGCCCGCGACCTGATGGAAGACGGAATGGGCTTGGTTGAGGCGGCGCTAGAGGCGGCAAAGCTGCGCTTGAGGCCTATCTTGATGACCTCGATCGCGTTCGGGCTTGGGGTGCTTCCGCTGGCCATCAAGACCGGCGCGGGTTCAGGCAGCCAGAACGCGATCGGCACGGGTGTGCTGGGGGGAACGATTGCTGCGACGGCCCTGGGTATTTTCTTTATACCGGTGTTCTTTTTCGCCGTGGCGAAGTTGTTCCCTTCAAAGAAAAAAGCCGCTATTGCATCGCCTGATTCCGCCGCAACGCCATCGACCAACGAGATCTAATATGAAACATTTTACTTTGGCCTCTTTGGCCGCAGCACTATTGCTGGCCGGTTGCACCAGCATGGCCCCGAACTATGAGCGGCCGACATCGCCGGTAGAGGCGGCATGGCCGACCGGGCCGGCTTATAAAGCGCCTGCAGAGACTTCATCTGTGTCGGACGCCAGGGCGGCGGCCGATATAGCCTGGCAAGACTTCATCACAGATGGCAATCTTAAGGACGTTGTGAGGCTGGCGCTGGAAAACAACCGGGACTTGCGGGTTGCCGCGTTGAATATCGACCGCGCGCGGGCGCAATATCAAATTCAAAGGGCCGACTCCTTTCCCTCCATAGGTATCAGCGGTTCGGGCACCAGCCAGCGCCTGCCCGCCGACCTCAACCCCAGTGGCGAGGCAGGCATCAGTCGTCAATACAGCGCAGGTATAGGCACAAGCGCCTACGAACTCGATTTATTCGGGCGTGTGCGCAGTCTTAATGAAGACGCCTTGCAGCGCTATTTGGCCACGGACGAGTCGCGCAAGACAGTACAGCTGTCCCTGGTGGCCGAAGTGGCTAATGCCTACTTGACGCTAGGAGCGGATCAGGAGCGGCTGCGTTTGGCGCAGCAAACACTGGAAAGCCAGCAAAAATCCTATGAACTGACGCGGCGCAGCCACGAACTGGGTGTGGCGTCGATGCTGGATCTGCGCCAGGCGCAGACGCTGGTCGAATCTGCACGCGTCGATGTGGCAAGATTTACCAGCCAGATTGCACAGGGTAAGAATGCGCTGGTTTTGCTGGTGGGCGGGCAGATCCCCGATGATCTTCTGCCCGAGGCGCAAAACGATGATCGCGTCACGCTGGCTCAATTGGATGCGGGCCTTCCTTCCGAGGTCTTGTTGCGTCGCCCCGACGTCGTTCAGGCGGAGCGCTTGCTGCAGGCGGCCAATGCCAATATCGGCGCGGCCCGTGCTGCATTTTTCCCCCGCATCAGTTTGACTGCGTCGGCGGGAACCACCAGCAGCGCGCTGTCCAACCTTTTTGATGGCGGTACGGGTTTTTGGAGTTTCATGCCGCAATTGCATCTTCCTGTTTTCGAAGGGGGGCGTAATCGCGCTAACCTAAGAGTGTCGCAGGTGGATCGCGACATCGCTCAGGCTCAATACGAAAAAGCGATTCAGAACGCCTTTCGCGAGGTGGCTGATAGCCTGGCACAACGCGGTACGCTCGACGAGCAATTAGCCGCGCAAACCGCGCTTGTCGAGGCTTCAGGCGAAAACTACCGTCTTTCGGACGCCCGTTACCGCCGGGGTATCGATAGCTTCTTGAATGTGCTGGATGCGCAGCGCAGTCTCTATGCTGCGCAGCAGAACCTGATTACGTTGCGTCTTACGAAAAACAGCAATCACGTGACCCTGTACAAGGCGCTGGGCGGTGGCTGGAACGATAAGTAAGGAGCAGCCGAAGCGCATAAGGTAGTCATTGTCGGCGGGGGGAGCGGAGCGACCGGGGTGGGGCTGGCCGCTGAGCTTCTGGAGGCCTGCGCCGGCGCTGTTTTTCGGGGGAAAGTAGGTTTGTGGAGGGGCTGCTTGCGCGCATCATGTACATGAGTCTGCATTTAATGCATCACATGGCCGTTCCGGGGATTGTTCGCACCGCGTCCTTGGCTTTAGGGCCCTTGCTCGGAAAGCGTGAGGCGGCGCGCTGATCTGGAACATCGGGTCTGGGTATTTTGGCTGCAACGATGGTAAGGGCAATTTTTCCGAGGCGGAGTTCGCCCGGCGCGCAGCACGATAACGTCAAAATGATAGATATTAAGCTTTCTCAAGGCGCAAAACCTGGTCATGGCGGCAAGCAAAGGCTAAAACATTGCAATACCAGCCGACTCGTTATCCTGCGTTTGACAAGGAACAGTAACCGCGTCACGCTTTACAAAGTATTGGGAGGCGGCTGGGCTGACATTAACGACTAACCGGATTTATCTATGAATAGCATATCTCACAAAATTGTTATTGTCGGCGGCGGCGCCGGGGGACTGGAACTTGCGGCTAAAATGGGCCGCAAGTTTGGGCCCAAATACGTTTTTCTAGTCGATAAAGACAGCGGCCATATCTGGAAACCCTCATTGCACGAGGTAGCCGCCGGAACTCTGGACATTCATCGTGAAGGCCTCTCGTACGCCATGCTGGCCAAAGACTGCGGCTTTACCTTCATTGTCGGCGAAGTCAAGCACGTCGATCGCGCAGCTAAAACAATACATTTATTGCCGGTTTTATCCGAAGGACAAGAGATCTTTCCTTCGCGTGAAATTGGTTACGATACCCTGGTATTGGCGGTGGGCAGTAAATCCAATTACTTCGGCACTCCGGGGGCCGGCGAGTTTGCCATTGCACTGGACTCAACCGCGCAAGCCGAGCGTTTCAGGCAGACCTTGCTGCGCAAGCTGGTTATTGCGGACCGTACTAAAGCATCCGAGCCGGGCTATGTGTTGAATATTGCCATTGTCGGAGGCGGAGCCACTGGCGTCGAGCTGGCTGCCGAGCTGGTCGAAGCCTGCAAGAACCTGGTGTACTACGGCTTGAACAACCTGGATCCGGTGCAGCACATCAAAATCACGTTACTGGAAGGCGCCCCGCGTATTTTGGCGGCCTTGCCCGAAAAAATGTCCTCGGCAGCCCAGCAGCTTTTACTGGATCGGGGCGTTGCCGTAAGAACGTCGGTGAAGGTCACGTCCATTACTCCAGATGCGTTATATGACACGCAGGATCATCGTTATCCCAGCGACATCTGCGTCTGGGCCGCGGGGATAGAGGCCCCTGGCTTTCTTAAAGACCTTGGCCTGCCGACCAATCGCATCAATCAAGTCATCGTTGATTCCGCGCTGCGCACCAGCGATGCGGCCATATACGCTATAGGCGATTGCGCGCAGGCGCCATGGGACAAAGAGGGCGAATTTTTGCCTGCGCGTGCGCAGGTTGCGCATCAGCAGGCCAGTTTTTTAATACCCATACTGGCTGCTCGCATCGAAGGCCGCGACGTCGGGGAGCAGCGCTTCAAGTTCAAAGATTACGGCTCCCTGGTGTCGGTTGGCCATAGCCGGGGGGTTGGCAGCCTGATGGGGGTGCTTTCCGGAAAAAGCTGGTTTGTAGAGGGGCTTGTTGCCCGGCTTATGTATATGAGCCTGCATCTTATGCATCATTTCGCCGTGCTGGGTTTTGTGCGCACTAGCGCCATGGCTATTGGCCGGTTGCTGCTTAAACGCAGTGCGCCACGCGTCAAGCTTCATTAAAATGGAGGCTTGTGCAAAGTTTCAGGCAGGCGATGATGTTTTACGCGCAGATACCTTCTGTATTAGGACCAGTTTTACTAAGCACGAACGGCACTCACCTGACGGGCTTGTATTTCATTGATCAAAAGGATTGCCCCGCAATAGCAGGGGTTTCCACTGTTCGACCCGGTTCGTTCGACCCCACTGCCGGGACCTTGTCCGGCGTTCCGATTAAAAAGCTCAAAGCCTACAAATACTCCGGCGAAAGCGGTGATTTGTTCAGTGGGCAAGCGGGGGCCATTTCCGCCAACAAGCCTAATACCGGCTTGATGGATGCCGGCCCGCAATTAATGCAAGAGCAAACGCCTGTAAATGCCCTGGCTCTGTTTCGGCAAATTCAAACAGAGTTACATGAGTATTTTGGCGGGCAGCGCCGTGTTTTCAATACCCCACTGGCGCCAGCGGGAACTTCTTTCCAACAACAGGTATGGCAGGCGTTGTTGACCGTACCGTACGGAGAGGTGGTTTCATACGCCGATATTGCACGCACAGCAGGCTTGTCGGCGGGGCACGGGCGTGCGGTAGGAACCGCAGTGGGGCGCAACCCGATTACCATCCTTGTGCCTTGCCACCGGGTTTTATCAAGCTCCGGGACGCTTACGGGGTATTCCGGAGGGCTTGAGCGCAAGTATGCTCTGCTGGAGTTAGAGGGGTTTTTACTGCGTTAGTTATTTTGCCGGCGTTGGGGTTTGCGAGCCAGATCAAGTAACTCAAGGACTTCTTCGTCGGATGTTTGAGGAAATACGCTATACCATGCGCCCACCGCCAGAAAGGGGGCCGGCGTCGCAAGGCAAGCTACATCATCGACCTCGCTGCGTAGCGCGTCCAGGGTGCCGCTTGCTGCTACGGGTACGGCAACGATAATGCGGCCGGCGCTTGCTTTTTTAAGCCAGGCAATTGCCGCCTTCATGGTTGCGCCGGTAGCCAGGCCATCATCCACTACGATGGCGATGCTGTGCTTTGTCAGCTTTATACCCGGAAGGCCATGCCGGTATCGGCTTTCGCGCCGCGTCAGCTCGCGCTTTTCATTGGCAATTGCAGCCTCGATGGCAGTTTGATCGATGCGCATTCCATGAACGATATCGTCATTAAGGATCACGATATCGTTTGCAGCGATGGCTCCCATGGCCAGCTCGGGCTGACCCGGCAGTCCCAATTTGCGGACAACAAGTACGTCCAGCGGGGCCCCCAAAGCGCATGCGACTTCATAAGCTACCGGAACGCCCCCTCGCGGCAATCCGAAAACGAAAAGATTTGCCGCACTTGGGTATTGGGCGGCCAGTGCGCTTGCCAATTGACGGCCGGCGTCAGTGCGGTCTTGAAAAATGGCGCTCATGCTACCCCCCTGTAGGCTTGAGACAGCATCGAAAAATGGTTTCAAACGCAGGGACGGAGCTAGTTGTCTCGACGGCGCGTATCGTGCTTCATCAAGCGCTCTTTCTCGCGCTCCCAGTCTTTGTCGCGAGCGGTGTCGCGTTTGTCGTGCAGTTTTTTGCCGCGTCCCAACCCAAAGTCTAGTTTGATCCGGCCATTCTTGTAATGCAAGTTCAACGGGACAAGGGTGTAGCCGCGTTGTTCGACCTTCCCGATGAGTTTGCTGATTTCTTCCGCTTTCAGAAGTAATTTGCGTGATCTGGTTGAGTTGGGATGGATATGGGTCGACGCCGTAGACAGAGGACTGATATGCATACCTATGATCCAGAGTTCGCCATCGCGCACAATGACGTAGCTTTCTTTAATTTGTACGTGTCCCGCGCGTATGGCTTTGACCTCCCAGCCCTCGAGCACCAGGCCCGCTTCGAAGCGGTCTTCAATAAAATAATCGTGGGTTGCTTTGCGGTTATCGACAATGCTCATGAATCTATGCTGCTATAGAAGGTAAAATCAATACATTCTATCCATTAACTACATTCGATGCATACCGTACAACGTTCTGTTCTTGTTCCGCATAGCGCCGCGCAAATGTTTGATTTGGTTGCGGGCGTTGAAAAATACCCCGAATTCATGCCCTGGTGTGGAGGCTCGTCGGTGCAAAGTCGCGACGATAAAGGGATGCACGCCTCGATTACGATCAGTATTGCAGGTATTAAACAAACCTTCAGTACACGTAACGAACACGATTATCCGCGTCTTATTACCTTTCATCTGGTCGACGGTCCTTTTTCTGCTCTGACGGGCAAGTGGGAATTCCAGGCTCTGGCCGAGGACGCCTGCAAAGTGATTTACACCATGGAGTACGCGTTTTCCAATCGAACCCTTGAAATGGTCGTGGGGCCGGTATTCAACCGTATAGCAACCAGCTTTATAGATTCCTTTACCCAACGCGCCCAAGTTTGCTATGACAACTGAAGTCGATGGCAAGACAAGTGCTCAAAGTGAAAAGATCACTGTCAAAGTCATTTATGCCGAACCTGAGCTAGTATGGGAGCAGACATTATTCCTTGAGGCTGGTTCAAGCGCTATGCAAGCGATCCAGTGCAGCCAGTTTGCCAAAAAGTTTCCTAATTACCCATTTGAGGCTCTGGCCATAGGGGTTTATGGTCAGGTTTGCAGCGAAGATCGCATTTTGACGGATGGAGACCGGCTCGAGATTTATCGCCCCTTAACCTTTGATCCTATGGAGTCGCGCAGGCGGCGTGCTATTCACCGCAAGGCGTTCATGACTAAACCTAAAAATCGTCCCAAGCGGCGTAAGGCGAAGCTCGCTGCCGAGCAGGCCGTATCGGGTCAGGACAAAACTTGATGTCTTTTATGCCGGAATCGGCGATGATTGCGCTTCGCGTGGCAATTGTTCACAAGGGAGCTGATATCTGATGACCTCTTCAGTGCTATTCGAAACCATGGCAACCGTAAGTGCTAAAAAAATTGCGATCGCCACCTTAAATCGCCCCCAAACACTAAACGGTTTATCGCTTGAAATGAGCCAATTGCTATATACGCAGCTGGTTCAATGGCAGGAAGACCGTTCAGTTGCTTTGATCATACTGAAAGGCGCCGGAGAAAAATCGTTTTGTGCAGGGGGGGATCTGCTGCAGTTATACAAAACCATGCAAGGCAATCGTACAGGCCGCCCCTGGGACAATGTCTATGCACGCAATTTTTTCGAAGTGGAATATCGTCTGGATTATCTAATCCATACCTATACAAAACCCATACTATGCTGGGGCAGTGGCATTGTCATGGGGGGCGGCGCCGGCCTGATGATGGGCGCCAGTCATCGGGTAGTCAGCGAAACCACACGTTTTGCAATGCCTGAAATCAGTATTGGTTTGTTTCCGGATGTGGGCGGAACATGGATGCTTAGCCACTTGCCGGGCGGCATAGGACTTTTCCTTGGATTGACTGGCGCCCAATTGGGCACCAGTGATTGCCGTTTTTTAGGCTTGGCCGACTACACTCTTGACTCAGCCAGTTGGCACGCCGCGATTGCGGCCGTGCAGGCGCAGTCATGGTCAGACTCCAGGGCCGATAACGACATACGGCTGCATCATGCCTTACGGGCGCTAGAGCCGCAAACTGATTTATCTCCCGGTCCGTTGCAAATCCGGTACTCCCTGATTAATCAGCTATGCAGCGGTCCCGACTTTGACGCGATCTGCGCCAATATTGCCGCACTGGTTAAATCCGAAGATACCTGGCTGGCTCGGGCAGCCAATACATTCAGGGCGGGTTCGCCGGGGTCGGCCCGGCTGTGCTTTGAGCTGCTTCGCCGCGTGCGGCGTCTGTCTTTGGCCGAGGTCTTTCAGCAAGAGTACATAGTTTCGCTGCAATGCGGTGTACAGGGCGATTTCCAGGAAGGGATACGCGCTTTGTTGATCGATAAAGACAAATCCCCCAGATGGAGCCCTGCCACGCTGGCGGGGGCCAGCGAGGAATGGGTGCAGCGCTTTTTCGTGCCTGGCTGGCCGGATTCTGAGCCGCACCCCCTGGCTGATTTGGGCTGGTCGGCAGCGTCCGGGAAACGCCGCCTTTCTGTTTGTTAGCTGCTAACCGTTATGGGGTAAGGCAAGGCGTGTATTGCAATGGGCGGGCCATCGGCCTGGCCCAAGCGGAAATCGGCCGAGTCAAGGTCGCTTAACTGCACTTCCAGCAGCACATGGGTTTGATGTGTTTGCGCGGCGTTAATAACACGTCCACAAGGGCTGTTCGGGTTGTGGGCATTAAAGATATCTACGCCTGGCAGCGTTTGGGCCGGTTGTGCGGGTACCTCGCTGATTATGCCGTAGGCCATGCGGCGTTTGACTGTGCCTCGATAATGGCTTCGGGCAACAACCTCTTGTCCCGGATAACACCCTTTGCTAAAGCTGACGCCGTCGATCAAATCCAGATTAAGCGTTTGTGGAATGAAAACATCTTGTGTTGCGGCGACGACCCATGGCAAACCCGCGGCAATGTCGGCAGACTGCCATTGGGCGTTGTAGTCGGTATGTTCGAGCGTGCTAATAGGGGCCGGGGCACTTAGGGTGGGCAAAGGTGCGGCGCCCGAACTTGGCGGGGTTTCCGGTTTTGGCGCCGCGTTGCTTGCAACGACAGCCCACCAGCGCGTTATTGCGGGCTCGGCCGATGGGGCTGCAACGTATGTAGCGTTTGGAGTCTGCACTACCGCGCCAGGCTGTGGACCGGACGGCAGCGTGCTTAGATCCAGACAGGGCGGGTTATCAGGGCCTTGCACGGACTGATTACCAATGGCGGGGGAACTTGTGTTGTCTGAGGCGGTCGATTCGACTGACAGTCCAAGTACGCGCAAATCGGTAATTGTCAGTTTGGCTTTGGCGCGCAGCACAAACATCGACAGGCGTTTGACCAGCGCTTCGGCAATATCGGCTTTGACAAGGGCGCAAATGGTGGGGTTTTCTGCGTTTTGAACATGCCAAAATATAAGACTGCCCAGCAAGCGCCCCTTAGCTGTGCAGTATCCTGTCAGGCGCGCTTGTCCGACTTCAAGGTTAACGACATCATGGGTTAGTTGGCTATGCAGGAAGCTTGCTGCATCGGCGCCGGTAATTTCGATAACGGCCAAATCGCTAAGAGGTGCTATATAACTGACAAAATCTTTCATGGGTGGCGGACTCAAGGCTAAAGACACAAATAATCGTAGCGTTTATGATAACGGGCTTCGAGAAACCGTGCTGTGATAACACTTGGGCATTTGGGGCTTATTATTTTCGCTTGTGCGTCGCTCCATTGGTTCATACCCTTTTAGCGGCTCAGCTACACTGAGAAACAATGAAGAAATTCAAAACGATCGTGCTGTATTTACTGTTGCTGTTGATTCTTGCATCGGCAGCAGCCGCTGCGGCGGCCTGGTACTGGGCTAATAGCCCCGTTGTGCTGAAGGCCGGGCGTGTCGATTATTTAGTCGAAACGGGCGATCGGCCTCGCACTATTGCGCAAACCATGAACACGGCAGGGATAAAGCTTCACGAGGACGCGTTTGTTGCAATGGCGCGTTTAAGCGGCCGGGACACCCTGATCAAGGCCGGCGCCTACGAGGCGGTGCAAGGCGATACGCCCTGGATGCTGTTGGAACGCATGGCCAATGGCGATATGACTCAGACCCGTCTTACCCTTGTCGAGGGATGGTCGTATCAACGCATACGTCAGGCGCTGCGCGAAGATCCGAACGTCAGGCAAACACTGGCCGATGTGCCCGATACCGAGCTGCTGAAACGGCTGGGGGCTGCGCAGAACAACCCCGAGGGCCTGTTTTATCCCGATACCTATGTGTTTGTGCCGGGCTCGAATGATTACGATATTTTGCGTCGCGCCTACCATGCGCAGGAACAGCAGTTAGCGTCCATCTGGGCGCAGCGTGATCCGGATACTCCGCTTAAAACACCTTATGAAGCACTGATTCTGGCATCGATTATTGAGAAAGAAACGGGGCACAGCGCCGATCGCGAACGCGTCGCGGGGGTGTTTATAAACCGGTTGCGGCTGAATATGCCGTTGCAAACCGATCCAACTGTTATCTACGGCATGGGCGACGCTTACCAGGGGCGCATTCGAAAAAAGGACCTGACCACCGATACACCATGGAATACTTATACACGAGGCGGTTTGCCGCCTACACCCATTGCCAGCAGCGGCCGCGCTTCGTTGCTGGCAGCAGTTCGGCCAGAGAAGCATCAGTTTTTATATTTCGTGTCGCGGGGCGACGGGACCAGCGAATTTTCAAAAAATCTGCTCGAGCACAATCGGGCTGTGGCTAAGTATATTTTGGGACAGAGTCGCTAATGCAGAGTGCACGTGGTTGTTTTATTAGCCTGGAAGGTCTCGATGGGGCGGGGAAAAGTACGCACGTACAATGGATTGTCGATGCGATCAAGGGCTATGGGCTAGAGGTTGTGTCCACTCGAGAGCCGGGCGGGACTGAACTGGGTGAACAATTGCGGCAAATGGTGTTGACGCAGCCTATGCATCTTAAGACCGAAACCTTATTGATGTTTGCCGCGCGTTGCGAACATTTGGAAACGGTGATCAAGCCGGCGCTGGCTGCAGGCCACTGGGTCGTATGCGACCGTTTTACCGATGCCAGTTATGCTTATCAGGGGGGTGGGCGAGAGCTCGGCAGCTCCAGTATCGAGACTCTCGAGCGCTGGGTGCATCCTGATTTGCAACCTGATCGAACATGGCTTTTCGATGTTCCATTGGCGGTCGCGCGCGAGCGTCTGGCTCGTAGTCGCGATCTGGATCGTTTCGAACAAGAAGAGGACGCGTTCTTTGAACGTACGAGGCAGGCCTACCATGCCCGGGCGCAGCAAGCACCTCAGCGCCTGCGTATTGTCGATTCGACACGCCCCATCGCCCAGGTACGGGATCACCTGGCGCTGGAGGTAAGTAAATTAGTGCAGTCATGGCAAGCGGGTGGCCCTGACGGAGGCATGTCATGAGTTCGATCCCCGAATTTTTACCCTGGCAGCTTGAACGTGCAAGCGCATGGCTAAACACAAGGGAACGATTTGCTCACGCGTGGCTGATTCATGGTCTGGCCGGTATTGGCAAGCGGCAATTTGCTCTTGCTGCAGCCGCCGGTTTATTGTGTGAGTCGCCGCGACAGGGACTGGCTTGCGGGCATTGTGCTGCATGCCAATGGATAGCCAGTGGAAATCATCCTGATTTGCGCCGTATCCGTCCTGACGCGATTGCGGTTGAAGAGGGGAGTGAGTCCGCCGAAGAGCCTCCCGAGGGTGTCGCGATTGCAAAAAAAGCGCCTTCCAAAGAGATCCGGGTAGACCAGTTGCGTGCGTTGAACTCCTGGTTCAACACGGCCACGCACCGTGGAGGGTGGCGTGTCGCCGTGCTGTATCCCGCAGAGGCCCTGAATCCGATCTCGGCCAACGCCTTGTTGAAAGTACTCGAGGAGCCGCCAGAGCATACGGTTTTCCTTGTCGTGGCCGACGCTCCCGACAATCTGCTGCCAACACTTGTTTCGCGTTGCCGGCGGCTGCCGCTGTCTGTGCCGCCTGCCGGGCAGAGTGTAGAGTGGCTGGCTACCCAAGGTATAGCCGAGGCCGACCTGTGGCTGGCTGCCGCCGGCGGTGCGCCTTTACGGGCATTGCAACTGGCACAGGGCGGCGACAGCGCTTGTCCTGACTGGCTTGAGCGGTTTGTCACGCCATTGGCTCAAGGGCATTCGCCTGATATTGGCGCGTTGGCCGATGCGCTCGAAAAGCAGACGGCAACCGTCTGGATCGATAGCCTTCAACGCTTATGCGTAGACTTGCTGTTGGCGGCAACTGGTGCGCCAGTGCGTTATTTTCCCGGCTTGGAAAACAAAATTCTAGTTACTGCGCAACGTGCTTCACTGCGCAATTTGGCCGAGGCCGGTAAATGGCTGGCCCAGCAGCGTGCCATTGCAAGTCATCCGTTAAATGCGAAGCTGTTGACACACACCACTTTGCAGCGTATTGCTTTAGCTTGTAGTCCAGCGACGCATTAAGCTAAGTTCCCTGTGCAATCTGCCATTGTGGATGTTGTGCAGGCGCCTCTCTTTTCACTGAGCCTATTATGTACGTAGATTCCCATTGCCATTTGGATTTTCCCGAGCTTGTTCAAAACCTGCCTGATATTTTGGATCGCATGAAACAAAACCAGGTTACACACGCTCTTGTGGTTAGTGTAAATATGCCTGATTGGCCGCGGCTTATGAAGCTGGTCGCGCCTCACGGCAACTTATACGCGTCGGTGGGTGTGCATCCCGATTACGAAGATACGCCGGATCCCGGTGTCGATGAGTTGGTGCGCATGGCTCAAGACCCAAAAGTGGTGGCTATTGGCGAAACCGGTCTGGATTATTTTCGCTTGTCAGAGCCACTGGAATGGCAGCGCGAACGTTTTCGAACTCATATCCGCGCCAGTAAGCAAAGCGGTTTGCCGCTGATTATTCATACGCGCTCATCCAGTGATGACACGATTCGCATCATGCAAGAAGAGGATGCCGGTAAATATGGCGGTGTCATGCATTGTTTTACTGAGTCGTGGGAGGTTGCCCGGGCAGCCATGGATTTGAATTTCTACATTTCATTCTCGGGCATCGTAACCTTTAAAAATGCCACCGATTTGCATGACCTGGCCAAAAAAGTGCCGCTGGATCGTCTGCTGATTGAAACTGATTCTCCATATCTGGCGCCGGTTCCTTATCGAGGGAAGCTTAATGATCCGTCAAAAGTCATACATGTAGCTGAAAAAATTGCCGACCTGCGCGGTATTTCCGTTGCTGACGTGGCTCGACATTCAAAAGATAATTTCTTTAAACTTTTCAATAAGATAAAGAATAAATCTAATGTAGTTTAGTTAATGTAGATTAGTTAAAGTAATTTAGTTAAAGTAATTTATTAAGAGTAATTCCCATGAAACAACATAGCATTCATCAAGCCTGCTTACGATGGGCGGTCCGTTCCAGCTTCTGCCTGGTTGCATTGGTGCTGTCCACTTCGGCTTTCGCCGCGAATCCGGGCGCATGGTGGGTAGATATCAAAAACAACCGGGGGGACGAAGTTAAAACCTTGTTGGCCCAAGGGGCTGATCCTAATGCGGTCAACGAAAAAGGACAACCCGCTCTTATGCAAGCTATTCGGGATGGCGCCTGGGATGTCTATGATCTGTTGGTGGCGCATCGTGCGATAAAAGTGAATGTCACTAACGCCACTGACGAAACGCCGCTTATGTATTTAGCCGTTGCCGGCGAAACGAAACGCGCGCAACAACTGATCAAACGTGGTGCGCAAGTTAACCGTCTGGGGTGGACTCCGTTGCAGTATGCCGCGTCCACTGGCAAGGTCGATACCGTAAAAATGCTTATCGCTAATAAAGCGATAATAGATGCGCCGTCGCCCGATGGCACAACTGCGCTTATGATGGCTGCTTATGCTGGCAGCGAGCCCGTGTTGCGCTTATTGCTTAAGGCGGGTGCTGAAGTGACCGCTCAAAATCTTCGAAAACAAGACGCTGCCGATTGGGCCCGCTTGAAGAAGCATAATGCTCTGGCTAAACAGCTCGATGAACTGACACAGCAAACACTGGCTGAACGTGCTGCCTTGCATGCGAAAAATCGTGCGCAAGAGGCAGCCGCAGGCGGCGCGGCGGGTGCGGCGGGTGCGGCTGGCTCCCGGGAGCCCTATCTCGATATGGGCAACCATGCAGCAGAGATCAACAGCATAAATGCTGAAGGTCCAACTTCGCCTGTTTCTATTAATGACAAAGCCACCGAAGAGGCCGGGCCAAATACCGGTACGTCGCGTTATTTCAATTTGGACCGTTTCGAGAAAGACTAAATATGCCCAAAATAGCCGGCCGGCGGTTGTACTTGCCGGCCAAGGCCATGATTAGGTTTTCGCGGGCATGTATTCAAGTTTCAAGATTCCTTGCAGCGAGCTGTAGGGAATAAGCAGTTCCGGCTGCCCCGACGAATAGGGGGCGATTTGGTACGAGTCGTATTTCACCACCAGCCCTGCATCGGTAAAGGCGAAGTTATCGCTGGGCTGGAAAGGCCAAATCCGGTTAAAGGTTGCAGGATCATGCTGGGCGTCAGGCTGGTGCGCCAGCCATTGACTATGAGCCTGTCTTAGCGCAGCGACGTAATCCTGATGTTTGCCCGGTTGAAGTATGTGGGCCATGCCTAATATCTGGCCGGCGTTGTTATCCCAGTTTAAAAACTGAGTCGCCGCAATGCCGTGTGCCGCACCTGTGTAGTACTGCCATGTGTTTAACTCGATGGCCGTAAGGTTTTTGTTGCGGTAGCGGGTTTTCGCCGATAACAAAGTAGAGTCGCGAGGCGCCGCCGTTTTCCAGAAATAGTCTTCGTATTGTTTAATAGTGTCGTAGGGTTGCGCTTGCAACGTGCCTACCCCCGTCATGACAGCCAGGGCATGGTCGATCAATTCGCTAAGCTTGGTAATGCCTGGAAATACGATGGAGTCTACTTTAAGCGTTGGGCACTCACCATCGCAACCCGGCTTTTTGCGTTCCCATTTCACTGGTTGGGTAAATAAACCGTCTTTACTTGTTTGTTCCGCTACCTGGTCGGCCGGTATCAAAGAAATGTTGTCGCGGGGGCCGCTTGCGCAGGCCGTTAACATGACGGCGCCTGTCAAAGCAATTAAAACCAGGCGGGCGGCTTGTGCTGCAGAGTTCATCTGTAACCTCTGGGAGTCCCGGCACAGGGACCGGGCGTTGGTGTTATTTAACTGATTGGGCATTCTGGCCAAAAAGTATTTTGCGGGCTTCTTCATCGTGTATTGTTGGCTGTTGATTCACGGTTTCCGCTATGGCATAAGCGCGTACTGTAGCAGGCCGGCCGGCAATGGCTCTGAACCAGCGTTGCAGATGGGGGAAGTCGTTCATATTTTGCGCCTGGCGTTCATGAGGTACTACCCATGGATAACAGGCCATATCCGCAATGGAATAATCGCCGGCAATAAATTCGCGATCTGCCAGCCGTTTATTTAATACACCATATAAACGGCCCGTTTCCCGGACGTAGCGGTCGATTGCATAAGGAATTTTTTCGGTCGCGTACGTATTGAAGTGATGATTTTGGCCCGCCATCGGGCCAAGCCCGCCCATTTGCCAAAAGAGCCACTGCAATACTTCGGTGCGTCCGCGTATATCGCTGGGTATGAATTTGCCGGTTTTTTCGGCTAAATACAGCAATATGGCGCCCGATTCAAAAATGGATATAGGCTCGCCGCCGCCCGCCGGTGCGTCATCGACTATGGCCGGTATTCGGTTGTTAGGCGATATTTTCAGAAACTGAGACTGAAACTGGTCGCCCCGGCTAATGTTTATGGGAAACAGACTGTAAGGCAGCTTGGTTTCTTCAAGAAATAATGTAATTTTGTGTCCGTTCGGGGTGGTCCAGTAATACAGATCAATCATGATGGAAATCCTTGGGGCAGGTACATTGTTACGGGCCGCAACTTTTGCGGTTCGATTTCAATACACGCCGGCAGCCCGGCTGCCGGCTATAGCAATAAAAGGGTTAGCCATTCTGTTTGCCAAGAGCCAGCTCGATGTCGGCGCGCACCTCGTCGGGCGTGGTAGAGGAGCCATAGCGTTGCAGGGCCTGGCCGTCGCGGCCAAGCAAAAATTTAGTGAAATTCCATTTGATGGCTTTTGTTCCTAATACCCCTTTTTTTTCTTCTTTCAACCATTTATATACAGGATGGGCTTGCTGGCCGTTGACCTCGATTTTCTGAAAAAGAGGGAAGCTGACATTGTAGGAGGTTGTGCAGAACGTCAGTATTTCGGCCGAGTCGCCGGGCTCTTGATGCCCAAACTGATCGCAGGGAAAGCCCAAAACGGTGAAACCCTGGTCTTTGTATTCCTGGTACAAGGATTCCAGTCCTGAATACTGAGGGGTGTAGCCGCATTTTGACGCAACATTCACGACCAGAACCACTTGGTTCTGGAACTGCGAAAAGTCAATTGACTCGCCCGTTATGGAGCGGGCCGAAAACGAATATAGCGATAACATGGTTTTTCCCCAATTGGGTCCCGCTAAAACACAATGTACACTTTAACAGGGTGAGAATTACGCGGCAAACCGTCCTTGCGATGTCGACACATGATGTATTATTGCCGCACATGCTGCATATATATAACAACATTTTTATAGACGAGCGCGAGATCGATTTCACGATGATCCGTGCCCAAGGTGCGGGCGGCCAAAACGTAAACAAGGTGTCCAGCGCGGTGCACCTGCGTTTCGATATTGGCCGTTCGACATTGCCCGACGAGTGGAAAGCCGCATTGCAGGCACTCGGTGATCGCCGCATATCCAAAGAGGGTGTAATTGTGATCAAGGGGCAGTCTTATCGCAGCCAAGAGAAAAATCGCGCCGACGCCATCGAGCGTCTGCTCGATTTAATCCGTAGCGTGGCCCAGCCCCCGGCGC
>DATCVA010000342.1:0-3718 GCA_036567205.1 Eoetvoesiella sp.
TTCCTTTGGTTATCGACCATATGGCTAGCTTGTCGATCGAGCGCGGCCTTGACGACCCTGTTTTTAAATTGATTCTGAGGCTGTTGGCACAGGGCAAGATCTGGATGAAATTGTCGGTTTGCCGTGTCTCTAAGAAAGCACCCTTTTATGACGATTTAAAACCCTTTCACGATGCATTGCTGGCGGCGAATGATGATCAGGTTCTGTGGGGATCGGATTGGCCGTACGTGCGTATGGGTCAGGCGGCGCCCGATGTCGGTCAACTGATCGATCTGGCCAACGACTGGCTTCAGGACGATGCGACAAGGCAAAAGGTATGGGTGAAAAATCCGCAAAAACTTTATGGCTTCGGGCAAGAAGCAGAGGTTGATAATGTCGTTTGATTTAGTTGAAATACAAGCATTTAAAGATAGTGCGCGTGATTTTTTAACACGTGACAATCAAGGCGAGCGTATCCGCAAGCTTATTGTCGAAAACCGTTCGCTGGACCGGGATTTCTGGCAACAGATTGCAGAGTCCGGCTGGCCGGCAATTTTAGTGCCTGAAGAACAGGGCGGGCTTGGGTTGGGCGTTACCGAGGCTGTGGCCATTGCCGAAGAGGTGGGCCGGTCTTACATCAGCGAACCGGTTGTACAGGTTGCAGTGCAAGCCGTGTCATTGTTAAACGCGCTTCCCCATAGCGATTTACGTAGCGAGCTGCTTGAAAAAATCGCCGATGGTTCGTTCATTATCGGGACGGCCTGGCAACATCGCCTGGGCCAGCTTGAACCCGAGTATCAGGCGAATTCGGTACCGGTCAATGACGGTTTGATCGTGGATGCAGTCTTTACCAATGTGATGCCCGCAGACGGCGCCGATGGCTGGCTGGTGGTCGCCGGAGTTCAGAACGAAGCCGTTCTGGCATGGATACCCGCCTCGCAAGAAGGTGTTGCTGTCCAGTCTCTGAAGCGCGTAGACGGCTCAAGCGCAGGCACTTTAACCCTGACGGCCTGCCAGGTCAGTGCCGATCAGGTTTTGGCCCGCGGCAGCGATGTGTTGACGTGTGTGAGCACGTCGCTGGATTTGGCGCGCATTGCGCTATCGGCCCAATTGCTGGGCGTTGCCCGTCAGGCTTTTGATACAACCCTTGAATACATGGGCGTGCGTGTCCAATTCGGCAAGCCGATTGGAAGTTTTCAAAGCCTGCAGCACCGGATGGTTGATGCCTACATTCAGATTCAGCTTCTGGATTATGCGATTGCGCAGGCCATTGAGCTGTCCACTCAGGATTCCGCTGCTTTGGCCATGCAGGCCAGCCGCCTTAAAGTGCGCGCCGATCAGGCTGCCAGCCTGGTCACACGCCTGGCGGTCCAGATCCATGGCGGCATGGGTTATTCGGACGAATCGGATGTGGGTCTGGGTTTAAAGCGGGCGTTAGGCCTGGCCAGTGAGCTGGGTAACGCGCGGACGCACAAAAAACGTTATTTTGCCGAACTGTCGAAAATGGCACATAACCGATCCGGGGCTGGAACGGCTGACGAGCTGGTTGCGTGGGATAACTTTCCCAAAGAGGCCGATTGGGAAGCGATGTCCGAGCAAGACTTCCGGCAAATGTTGCGGGCGTTTTTCACGCAGAACTATCCTGAACACTTACGGCACAAGGCCTCTCGCTTACATTGGCACGAAATCAAGGATTGGTATAAAACCCTGTCGGAGCAGGGATGGATTGCGCCAGCCTGGCCCAAGGAGTACGGTGGCATGGCGCTGTCGCCCGACAAGATGATCGCCTACATCGAAGAGCAAGAACGTTACGGAGTGGGACGGCCGCCAGATCAAGGCCTGGTAATGCTCGGACCCATTTTGTTCCGCTACGGAACGCCAGAGCAAAAAGCTAAATACCTTCCGCCAATACTGTCCGGAGAGCATGTTTGGGCTCAGGGCTACTCCGAGCCCAACGCGGGTTCCGACCTGGCCTCGTTGCGTTGCGAGGCAGTGCTGGAAGGCGGCCATTTCGTGGTTAATGGCCAAAAAACATGGTCGACGCTGGCTCAAGATGCGACTCATATGTTCATGCTGGTGCGTACCGATAAAACCGTCAAGAAACAGGCCGGTATTAGTTTCCTGATGGTTGATCTTTCGACGCCGGGTGTTCTTGTCCGGCCGATCAAGACTATTGCCGGCGACGAGGAGTATTGTGAAGTATTCTTTGACAACGTCAAAGTACCGCAAGAGAACCTTGTGGGCGAAATCAATCAGGGATGGACCATTTCCAAAGCTCTGCTTGGGTTTGAACGTTTGTTTAGCGGCAGCCCCAAGCACTCGCAAAACACCATGGGAATGATCGAGAAAATTGCCGCGCAAACAGGTCTGTTTGATGATGATGCATTTGCAGGCGATTATGCTCAGTTGCACATTGATGTGGCCGATTTGTCGGCTGCTTATGCCGCATTTTCTGAAATAGTCCGGCGTAACGAGCCTTTGCCGGCCAATGTGTCGCTGCTTAAAATCTGGGCTACCGAAACGCACGAGAAAACTTCGTTGCTCTTGCTGGAAGCAGCCCAGGAACATGCGGGCGCCGTGGGCAAGGTCGAGTTTCACGTTCTGGCACTAAGCGGTGCGAAGACGGCGATCGTGGAAGATGTACAGATGCCGTTATACAACGCCGCCGCGGCCAAGATCTTTAGCGGCACCAATGAAATTCAACGCAATATCCTGGCCAAAGTGGTTTTGGGTTTACCGACTTGATTTTGTGATGATTTCGGGCGCAAGACTTGGCTTAATGATGTTGTTGGCATGACGCCGGGCTTGCGTGCATAAATAGTATGTTTATCTGGAGTAAATAATGGCTGAGTGCCTTTCACATATTCGTGTGCTGGATTTAAGCCGGGTGTTTTCAGGCCCCTGGACGGGGCAGATGCTGGCAGATCTGGGAGCTGATGTAATCAAGGTAGAGCGGCCCGGACGTGGCGACGACGTGCGTCATCAGGGCTATCGCGCCAAAGACCAGGACGGCAACGAAACCCCCGAGACCTCATCGTTTCTGGCCATGAATCGCGGAAAACGTTCCATATCGATCAATATGTCGGTGCCCGAGGGCCAGGCTCTGATCAAAGAGCTGGTGAAGCAGTGCGACGTATTGATTGAAAACTTCAAGGCGGGCGACCTCGTACGCTACGGACTTGATTACGAGTCGTTAAAGCAAATCAATCCGAAGCTGGTGTATTGTTCGATTACTGGTTTTGGCCAGTCCGGTCCATACAGCCATCGTCCTGGCTATGATCCCATTTTTCAATCCATGAGCGGGTTGATGAGCCTGACGGGAAACGCTCCTGACGAACCCGGCGGCGGTCCTCAAAAAGTGGGCTATGCGGTATCGGACCTGACTGCGGGCTTCTACGCCATTATCGGCATTTTGTCAGCGCTTAACTATCGTGATGCTGTATCTGGCAAGGGGCAATACATTGATGTGGCCTTGTTCGATGCGCAGCTGGCTTCCATCTCGCATGTGGCCATGAATTACCTCATTTCGGGGCAGTTGCCTCAACGTATGGGAACGGCTTCACCCATTACGTGTCCCTATCAGGCTTTTGAGTGTAGCGATGGTCACTTGATGATCGCGGTGGGCAATGACTCGCAGTTCAGGCAATTGGCGGAAATTTTGGGGATGCCCGAGCTGGCCGATGACCCCCGCTTCAATCTGAACCGGCTGCGTGCTCAGAATCAAAAAGTATTGATTCCG